>CAZDIA010000129.1:0-1549 GCA_964505385.1 uncultured Chitinophagales bacterium | reverse complement strand
AGCACCCCGTTTTTCGATCGAATTACGTACCGCATAGAGAGGCGTGAAGAGTCAAATAAATTAATCATCACTGTTTCTGAAGTTTCACATGATGATTTCAACATTGGTTTTCATTACGAGACCCAGCGTCGCGCATCTTTACAGTTCAATGTTGCCATGCGAAATATCAGGGATTTATCCTCTACCCTTCGGTTTACCCTTGAACTTGGTGAAGAAATTTCAACAGATGCTCAGTATTTCTATTACCCTATGATTACCGCACTGGGAACCAGAGTTGGAGGGCGCACGAGATTGAACTTCACCCGGCATACTACCGATGTGTATGTGGATGAGGAACGCGAATCCAGCGTTCTAACCGATGCGTTTTTCGGCGAATTAATGACAGGCCCGCTCATCGATACCATTGCCATGATAAGTGGGGGGTTTCGGGCAGAGCATTTTTATCAGTCCAGTATAGTAGGCCCCTCCGATTTTCCCGAAGGATGGGGCAGTTACTACAGTATTTTCGGTGATATCTGGCTGGATTCGTTCAACCAAAATCACTTTCCTGATGTCGGGCAATCACTAAGAATACGTACTGATTTTACAATACCCGATATTGACAACTCGCTGGGATTCAGCCGGCATGAAGTTAAAACGCGTGGCTTTTACAGGCTTGCGAACCGATTCACACTCGGTCACTATGTCAGATTGGGACAGGCTTATGGCTCCGATCTTCCGCTGCACAAGCAGATGATGACAGATAATTATCCGGATGCTCCGGGTTTTCTGCTTCATGAACTTGCCGGTCAGGCCTACGCTTCCGGCCACGGACTTTTACGTGTTGAACCTTGGAACGATCGCTACTTAACAGGCAGAGCCGGAGTCGCCAATGCATTCGATCATTTGACTGATATAGCCAAAGGGGAACCCCTGCATTTTGGATGGGCACTCGAAGCCGGATTTCGGACTCTTGCCGGGCCGGCAAAAATTGCTTTTGCCGGCAGTCAGCGCAATCCTTTTTTGCTAAAGGTTAAAATCGGATTTGATCTTTAGAGAACAACATTAATTGTCAACCACGGTTGCAAATCGTAGCCCATGATGCAACTACAATCGCTGAATGTGGACCATATAAAAAGGTGATGAGAACCTGAGTTACATCATGATTGATAAAGTTCCAGAAGCTGCGCCCGCTTTAGTGCAGGCTGGTCAATTTATCTAATTCTGTGCTCCAAAAATTGCTCTAATTTCCTTATCTTCCCGCCTTACTAAAAACGGGAATATCAAATCAGATAATCACCTTGGACACTCAAAGCGCACGCTACGTTAGCATATTAATACTCAACGAGTTTGAACATAAATTAAAACTTAATCTTAAGCCAACTGAGAAGCTGGACAGGCAAGACCGCCAGCAAGCACAGGAATACGTTCAGGGTATTCTTCGGCGGAAGAGTTATCTCGATTTTTTAATTTCCCAATATAGCAGTGTAGATATAAATGAGATGAAGCCTGAGTTTAAAAACATCCTCAGGCTCGGCATCTATGATCTGATCTTTATGGACGGCACCCC
>CAZDIA010000128.1:0-1815 GCA_964505385.1 uncultured Chitinophagales bacterium | reverse complement strand
ACGGAGCCGACTTCCCGGAAACAGCTGACTTCCGTACCCAGCAGGGAACTCACGCCATGTACAATGCAAGCTATATTCGCCTGAAAGACATCACGCTCAGCTATAATATGCCGCTTGCTGTTACTGAAACTCTCGGTATCAGAAACCTGCGCGTATTTGCAACAGGCTTGAACTTAGCTCTTTGGACAGCATGGCCATTTTATGATCCGGAGGTTGCCACAGATACGGACGATATTTTTCAAAATATCACGGTGGCTTCGTATCCGACCGAGCAACAGTTCAATGTTGGTATAGAAGTTGATTTCTAAGGAATTATTAAAAATTTAATTGAATAGTATTATGAACAAGTTGAAATTAGGCATATATGCAATTGTCGCTTCCCTTGTCTTATGGGGTTGCGATGATCTCTTCGATGTTAACCCGGCAACTTCTTTGCCGGGGGAAGAGGTAGTAAATTCCGGTGAAGGAGTTGAGTCTCTGCGCGAGTCAATGTATTCGCATTTCAGAGCAAGTTTTTCCCATACCACCGAATACTTCATTGCCCCGAGTGCATTCGCTGATGAATTGCGAGTGCGTTCCGGAGCTACTCGGTATCAGGAATTAAATAATGCCGTTGATGGAGACGGAGGTCGAACCCACATTACCGGCTGGTCTGATACCTATGACATCATCCAGGATCTAAACCTGATGATTGGTGCAGTAGATGCTGATGATATCGAAACGTTGGATGAGGCCACTTTGGAACAATACCGGGGTGAGGCGTATGCTCTGAGAGCATTTGCTTATCACCATCTGGTTCGTGGCATGGGTTATGAGCCCGGAAACTTCGATCAGGGGCCGGAAGGTAATTGGGATCTTGGTGTAATTCTTCATACCGATCCAGTTATGGATCTTGACGATGTGGAGGATGAACCCAGAGCATCAGTTGATGAGATCTATGATCAAATTTTATCCGATCTTGATGCAGCCAAGGAAAGGCTTCAGGGCGTAACTACCCAAACCCGCGCGAACGAAGCTTTCGTAGATGGTCTGCGAGCCCGGGTGAACTTATATGCCGGCAACTGGCAGGAAGCTGCTGATGCTGCAGATGATGCGATTGCCAACTCCGGACGTTCACTGGTATCCGATGCTGAAGATATGGACGATATGTTCGTAGAAGGCGGCCTGGTAGATGTAGAAACCGGAGAAGTTGAGGCCCGGGATGAGGGGCTGCATCAGGAAACCATGTTTCTGTTGGTAGTTAACCCTGCTACGGAAAACTCAACTGGTGATGATTCATTTACCAATAACGGCCCTGCAGGCTATACATCTGATCAATGGGGTGCACAACTGCCATCTCAATTTGTAATTGATCAGTATGAAGAAGATGATATTCGTTTACATGGCTGGTATGAGCCTTGCTTCGACTACACCGAAGGCGAGCAGTTTTCTGGTTGTGATGGTGTAAATGATGAAGGTTTTACCATCACTAAGTTTAATGGTGCAAAAGGCAATCACGTTGATGACATGCCTTATATGCGCCTCGGTGAAATGTATCTGATCAAGGCAGAGGGGCAAGCTAAAGCCGGTGATTTAGATGGTGGACTGGCAACTCTCAATGAATTGCGTGAAGCCCGAAATGCCAGTGAGAAAGATGCCGGAAATCAGGATGAATTCGAAGATTTGATTCTTCGTGAACGAGTCCGTGAGTTAGTGGCTGAAGGTCACCGTTTTTACGACCTCAAGCGTCTGGGTCGTGCTGTTACTCATCCGGACGGTTCCACAAAATTCCGTGCGGACAGCCACCGCCTTCTTTCACCAGTACCGCTTTCGGAG
>CAZDIA010000127.1:0-1958 GCA_964505385.1 uncultured Chitinophagales bacterium | reverse complement strand
TGCTTATACCGGAATTGAGTGGTCCGGAGACAGCCAATATGTTTACTCGGTTTTAATCCCGGAAGACCGGATGGCAAAACCGGAAAAAGCTGATGTTCCCAGCGAACCTCAGGTCAGAGTTAATGAAGAGGAGCGCAATCAACTGCGTACTTTTCAAACCCTGTTGCAAAACCCATATGAACGTGAATTATTAAAGTATTACACTACCGGTCAACTTCAGCGTATTCATGCTGAAAGCGGAGAGGCAGAACCTATTGGCGATCCTGATTTGATTAGCAGTCTGAGTGTTGCGCCGGACGGCGAATATATGCGTGTAACCCGCATGGAAGAGCCATTCCCCTATATTGTGCCAGTTTCCTGGGCCGGCCAAACAGAGTCGATATGGAATCTTGAAGGTGAAGAAAAAGTAAGATTAACAGAGCAGGCCCCCCGAAAAGGTATCCCCGATTCAACTGTAACTGAAGATTTCGGCAGATCTCTGATCGCCTGGCGACCTGACGGAGAAGGATTGAGTCTGGTTAAGGAACCGGAAGAGGAGGAAAACAATGGCGATGAAAATAGTGATCAAAATGACGAGGATGAAGAAAACGAGGAGAATGAAAAATACCGTGTGATTAAATGGTTGCCTCCTTACGATGATGACAGTCAAGAAGTTATTTATACTTCAGACTCAGAATTGGACGCCCTTTCCTATTCCGAAGATGCTGAGACTCTGTTTATCACTGAGTCTCAACAAAATCGTGAGCATTTGTATGCGGTCTTCCTTGATGACCCGGATACAACCTATACTATTTATGATTACGATACGGATGATTTTTATGCGGATCCGGGAGATTTAAAACATCGCCCCTCTGAGTTGGGACCGGATGCCGTTCGCATTCATGAAAATCATGTTTATTTGAGCGGTACTGAATATCACGAAAATCCGGAAGAAGATGCACCGCAACCATTTGTGGATCGCGTGGAAATTGATTCCGGTGATGATGAACGGATTTTTCATAGCAGCAGTGAAATGTATGAGCAACCGGTTACAGCTCTTGATGACGAACTTTCGGAAATCATAGTCAGAAGGCAATCTTCCGAAGATATTCCTAACTCTTTTCTTTATGATCGGGCTAATGAAGAGTTTTCCCAGCTCACCGATAATACTGACTTTTCTCCGGAAATCACTAACGCCCAGCGGGAGCGCTATGAAGTAGAACGCGCAGATGGCATTACTTTCAAAGGAGAGATAACCCTGCCGGAAGATTACGATGGTGAAGAGGAGTTGCCTGCATTAATCTGGCACTATCCCTGGGAATTTGATAATCAGGAGGATATCGATGACAGATATCGCACTTATAACAAAAACAGCTTTCCCAATGTTGCGCCCAGATCCGCTGAGATATTTGTTAAACACGGCTATGCGGTAGTTCAACCGGATTTTCCCATAGTTGCAACTGAAGGCACCCCCAACGACAACTTTATCATGGATGTGGTCAATAATTTCACCGCAATCATTGACCAAGTGGACAAAATGGGGTATGTGGATCGTGACCGGCTTGCCGTGGGCGGACACAGTTATGGTGCATTTGGCACGGCTAATGCGATGAACCACACCTCATTTTTCCGTGCGGGCATCGCCGGAAACGGGAATTTCAACCGAACCCTTACACCGCTCGGTTTTCAGTGGGAACAGCGGGATCTGTGGCGTGCTCGTGAAACGTACATCACCATGTCGCCAAAATTATATGCCGAGCGTATGAACGGAGCACTCCTGATGTACCATGGGGATGAAGATCAAAATGTGGGTACCTGGCCGATGAATTCGGAAAGGCTGCTGCATTCGCTCAACGGACTTGGCAAGGATGCTTCCCTTTATATGTATCCGCACGAAGGGCATGGCCCCTCCGCTGAAACAACCCTGCTCGACTTATGGACGAGGTGGGCTGCCTGGCTCGACTTTTATGTTAAACACA
>CAZDIA010000126.1:0-1964 GCA_964505385.1 uncultured Chitinophagales bacterium | reverse complement strand
TGCTTATACCGGAATTGAGTGGTCCGGAGACAGCCAATATGTTTACTCGGTTTTAGTTCCGGAAGATCGAATGGCCAAACCTGAAAAATCTGATGTTCCCACCGAACCCCAAGTCAGAGTGAATGAAGAAGAACGCAACCAACTGCGCACATTTCAGTCACTTTTGCAAAACCCATATGAACGTGAATTATTGAAGTATTACACTACAGGTCAACTTGAGCGTATCCATGCTGAAAGCGGAGAGGCAGAACCTATTGGCGAACCCGACTTGATTAGCAGCCTGAGTGTTGCACCGGACGGCGAATATATGCGTGTTACTCGAATGGAAGAACCTTTTCCCTATATCGTGCCGGTTTCCTGGGCCGGACAAACGGAATCACTCTGGAATCTCGAAGGTGAAGAAAAAGTAAGATTATCCGAACGCGCTCCCAGGAAGGGAATCCCCGACTCTACAATAACCGAAGATTTCGGGAGATCTCTTATAGCCTGGCGACCGGACGGAGAAGGATTGAGTCTGGTTAAGGAACCGGAAGAGGAAGAGGAAGAAAACAATAGCGATGAAAATAGTGATCAAAATGACGAGGATGTAGAAAACGAGGAGAATGAAAAATACCGTGTGATTAAATGGTTACCTCCTTACGATGATGACAGTCAAGAAGCTATTTATACTTCAGACTCTGAATTGGACGCCCTTTCCTATTCTGAAGATGCTGAGACTCTGTTTATCACTGAATCTCAACAAAATCGTGAGCATTTGTATGCGGTCTTCCTTGATGACCCGGATACAACCTATACTATTTATGATTACGATACGGATGATTTTTATGCGGATCCGGGAGATTTAAAACATCGCCCCTCTGAGTTGGGACCGGATGCCGTTCGCATTCATGAAAATCATGTTTATTTGAGCGGTACTGAATATCACGAAAATCCGGAAGAAGATGCACCGCAACCATTTGTGGATCGCGTGGAAATTGATTCCGGTGATGATGAACGGATTTTTCATAGCAGCAGTGAAATGTATGAGCAACCGGTTACAGCTCTTGATGACGAACTTTCGGAAATCATAGTCAGAAGGCAATCTTCCGAAGATATTCCTAACTCTTTTCTTTATGATCGGGCTAATGAAGAGTTTTCCCAGCTCACCGATAATACTGACTTTTCTCCGGAAATCACTAACGCCCAGCGGGAGCGCTATGAAGTAGAACGCGCAGATGGCATTACTTTCAAAGGAGAGATAACCCTGCCGGAAGATTACGATGGTGAAGAGGAGTTGCCTGCATTAATCTGGCACTATCCCTGGGAATTTGATAATCAGGAGGATATCGATGACAGATATCGCACTTATAACAAAAACAGCTTTCCCAATGTTGCGCCCAGATCCGCTGAGATATTTGTTAAACACGGCTATGCGGTAGTTCAACCGGATTTTCCCATAGTTGCAACTGAAGGCACTCCAAACGACAACTTTATCATGGATGTGGTCAATAATTTCACCGCAATCATTGATCAAGTGGACAGAATGGGTAATGTGGATCGCAACCGGCTTGCCGTGGGCGGGCACAGTTATGGTGCATTTGGCACGGCTAATGCGATGAACCACACCTCTTTTTTCCGTGCGGGCATCGCCGGAAACGGAAATTTCAACCGTACACTCACACCACTCGGATTTCAATGGGAACAGCGGGATCTGTGGCGTGCCCGTGAAACGTACATCACCATGTCGCCAAAATTATATGCTGAACGCATGAACGGAGCGCTCCTGATGTACCACGGAGATGAAGATCAAAATGTGGGCACCTGGCCGATGAATTCGGAAAGGCTGCTGCATTCGCTCAACGGTCTTGGTAAGGATGCATCCCTTTACATGTATCCGCACGAAGGGCATGGACCCTCCGCTGAAACAACACTGCTCGACTTATGGACGAGGTGGGCTGCCTGGCTCGACTTTTATGTTAAACACA
>CAZDIA010000125.1:0-1997 GCA_964505385.1 uncultured Chitinophagales bacterium | reverse complement strand
CCATTCGGCAACAAGTATGTAGAAAGGCCATGGGAATCTAACAAAGAGAACAAAACGTGAGTAGCACGCTCATCCTCAAAACTTTCGGATACACGGGTATCCGGAATTATATCCGGATTAAATGATAAATCAAGATTGGATTCCTGCGCCAGCTCAGACAGTGCATGAATCAGAGGAGTGTCTTCAAATGTAAAACTGTAACCCTCACTTACATCAAGTGCTTGTGCGGTATGAACCCATCCTATGCAAATTGGGATAAGCAGAATAAAACTTCGCCACAGGCACATCATAACAGGAACAATTTGATAATGGTACACTCCTCCTAAACCCTGGATGAGTTGAAGAGCAACCCTCCCGGAATTTATTAAATTATCTCACCTTATTAAACGAAAATCTTACCTGTGGATGACATAGTGGTCATCTGTAATTTGATAGTCAAAATCCAATCTTCGGCTAATAGTTTCCAGGACATTTTCTGCACTTTCGGGTTCAGACATGTATAAGGAGTGGGTAAGTTCATACAGTTCACCATCCTCAACTTCTATATTGATATCAAACCTGCGCTCGAGCTCATCAACAATAAATGACAGTGGTTCACCCGAAAAGTTGATTTCCTGGTATCGCCAGGCCATGACATCCTCAGCAGATCGCTCCTCGGGTTCACTGGGATTAAGTTCATCCATCTTCAATGTACTAAAATACCCATCTCTCAAAGATACAACCTGATCCGGATTGGCTCGAGATACAAATTCAGCCCTTCCGGATTCCATCATAACTGAAGTCTCGCGGTATAGCTCACTGTGCCAGGAACGCACATTAAAACTGGTGCTTGTTACCCGAACCATAGCATCATGGGTTTCAACCTGAAAGTTCTGCTCTCCTTCCTCGACGTTGAAATACGCCTCTCCATTAAGCTCAATATTTCTGTGATCTTCACCAAAAGAACGGCTATATACGACGGAAGAGCCACTGTTCAACTCTACAGTTGAGCCATCAGGTAGAGTTGCCTCGACCATTTCGCCTCTACCGGCTGCAATTTCAACGGGTTGCTGCAAATAATACCAATACCCACCAACCAGTACAATGAGGAGTATTGCAGCAGCCGCAACCCACTGCCAATGTTTTCTATGAATCCGGTTACCAGACAAACGGGTTCTGTATTCTTTCGATAAACCCTGATCACCATGCTCAGGGCTGCCTCTATTCTGTTCGGAACCTATTCCGATTTTGCTTTTAACCTTTCCGAGTTCTTCTTCTATCTCATTCGAAGAAGCCTCACCGATGTTGGCCCGCTCTGTCTCTTCACAGATATCCCATATCTCTTCCATCTTTTCCCGCTCATTTTCAGGGAAAGCTTTTTTAATTTCTTCCGGAAGTTTGTTTCTGTTAGATGAATTCATCATCTGTTATTGATGTTGTTGATACTTATTTCTTAAAAAATTTAATGCGCTAACTATGTGATTATTAACCGTTCGGGGTGAGCAATCCATAATTTCAGCAATTTCGGAATGATCGAGTCCTTCAAAGCGACTGAGTTCAAATGCCTCACGCTGCCTTATCGGCAGGTCTTCAATCCAGGAATTTATCCTGGACTTCAAAGATTCAGCTTCACGTTTTTCTTGTTCTTCATTTTGGGATTCAATTTCTGCCGGCATACTTTCATCAAGCCCGACTTCGACACGTGAGTGATCTCTTATATAGTTATAACATCTGTTACGAACCATGCTGTACAAATAAGCCTTCAGCGACTTATCCGGTTCAAGCTCTACTCTTTTATTCCACAGTTTTATATAGACATCCTGAAGGATATCTCGTGCAGCTTCTTCGTCGGCCGTAAAGCGTAATGCATAGCGTAACATGGGATTGTAAGTTTGGCGAAACAATTCCGAAAAAGCTTCTTCATTGGAATTTCGCAGCTCAACTACCCACTTTTCAAATTTTTCGGTAGTTAACACACTCATCAAAATCATTGATAATCATCAGCCGGCAAAAGCTAT
>CAZDIA010000124.1:0-2029 GCA_964505385.1 uncultured Chitinophagales bacterium | reverse complement strand
CAGCTTCGAGCTTTACATTTCCGTAGATGTTTTCATTGGCAAAAACGGCAATACCGCTTTTAAATACGTTATCATTGTTGCCTTCGAGACCGAAATCAACGGAATATTTGATGCCGCCTTTAACAATCTCTCCACCGTGCGATGATTGCAGTGAGAAACCTTGTGCCACCTTTGCAGGTTCAAAAGCATCAAGAAAGGCTACTTGATATACTCGACGGTCGATAAGGCCATCGCCTTCGATTTCATAGTATAAATCCCTGTAGTCTTCTTCAGCATCGGTAACTCCCACACCGGTATCTTTATCAACCATAGAGACATCACCCTGAGTAGCGGCGAATACAACTTCTGCGCCACCTACATCAATGGAAGTGATTGTACCATCAACGATGAATTGCGCAGATCGTTCTATGGTCTGCCGTTCTCCGGCAACAGGAGACCCATTATTAGCGGCAGCAGCTTCATTATTGTTTGTTTCGTAAGTAACGGTGAAGTCAACTTCCGGGTTGTGTACGAGTGTGTTTTGTACGAGATCGAGCTGGGCTCCATCCTCTACAAGCAGACCGGTATCCACGTAAAGCGCACCTGCATCCGCGGCAGCAGAGCCGGTGAAAACGCGAACTGTACCTTCAAGCACCTGGAAGTGACCCACATGGGCCTCGCTATTGGCATCCATAACGATATCCTGGTTGCTTCCGCCGGTAAAAAGAACACCACTGCTGACTCTTACAGTCTCAACGACACCTTCATTCGGCAGATCCAGGTTCCATTCGCCCGGAATTTCGACAAGGACACCGCCGCGTGCTTCATTACCACCATCGAAATCATCTTCACCCCAAGTGTAGGTTACTCCACTTACGGTAATCTCACCATCATCTTCAGGTTGGACCAGATCTGTAAACTCACCCAGCGTGAGCTCATCATCATCATTACCATCGACTACGACATCACCGTCGAATTCGACGATATACTGAGGTCGATCTTCCAACACGTCGGCAAGATTTACACTGCTGAACGTAAATCCAGACAGGTCATACGAATCTTCACCTTCGTTTATAGCGATATTTTCCAGCAGAATATAGGGTTCTCCATTCTCTGATTTGCCTATTCTTTCTGCTAACTCGCTGGCACTTATGTGATTGTTCACATCTTCTTCGCCATCCTGAGACACATATATAGCATCTGCCCAAGAGGCGGAGGAGAAGCCAAACACTAATGCCAGAAGCACAAAGCTGAAACGTTGCAATAACTGTTTCATATTAGCTTTACTATTCATTAGAATCCTCCATGTTTCCATGTTTTACTTGTTTTATGAATTAACATTTCTCATTACCCGACAACCATTTTAGACCGGTAATGATTTTTTGTTAAAGAGTGAATGCCCGCCGCAAAACCCGCCGGGCAAGTTGTATCGAGCATGCTACCCGGCCGTTCGGCAGGGCAACAAAGGGTTAAAAAACAACGATAGCCGGTCGAGCCGGCTCAAAGGGATAGTAGTTTGCCAGTTTTGGTCTGTCAAAGTTACACCGTGTTTCATATAAACGTAGCAATCCACTAATAACTAATCAAAAAATGATTTTAATTAAAAAAACACCCAAACTACCGCACGATCATCGGAATAAATCATTTGTTTATGTTACTCATTAAAAAACGTCGTTTGGGTTTCATGTAAGCCGTAACATAGCGAATATCCGCATTCTTAGCAATAGCGTATTTATGTTATAATAAAATCTAGTCATGCCTGAAAACGGACAATTCAATTTACGGCGTAGGAACTTAGGAATGGCTCATCACATTGTCAAGAGCCAAATTCCATTATTTCTATCTAATCCATAGACTTGTACAGATTTCGTGTAATTTAACCATCCACTACAAAAAATCAAAAGCCAAAGTTCCGGTTTTATCGGTAAAAAAATGTAATATTCTTTGTGTATAATTACAACTCTTTGGTGGATTGGATTGAGGCTTTGAGGCACCAAGGCACCGAGGTATAATGAAAAAGAGGACGCCTTAGGTAGATTGATCAAAGTTC
>CAZDIA010000123.1:0-2250 GCA_964505385.1 uncultured Chitinophagales bacterium | reverse complement strand
TCATCAGCAATTTGTCCTGCTGCATCCGGGTCCACATATTCTCTCGGGTAAGCCCAGACCATTACCGGAAGTTGCTGCCCCTCTTCAAAATCCGGTGGCAGTAGTAAGGTGCCGGAAAGTGTTACGCCATCTTCACGGTCGTAGGTCAGTGCGCGACGTTCTACATCGCGTAATTCAGGAATGGGATCGTCGGTAGTTGTGAGTTGGGCAGTAGAGTTTTCGCCATGATCTGAGAAATGGTAATCAGGCGGAGTCTCCCGGGATTCACGACTTTTGAGAATGCGGTATCCATCATCCGTATTTCCTGAAATTCGCTCAGGGTATTCGTAATACCCCTCTTCACTCTGCCACACTCGTTCGGTTTCCCTGGTCTCCAGATGGATTCTGTCGATGAAGGGGCGTTCCCCCTCAGGACTGATTCCATCTCCCCTGAGATACAGCCAATCGCCATCCTGCATACCGGTCGGGCTGCCCGGATCATCAAAATCATCTTCAGCACTGCGGTCAAACAAAGTATACGGCTCTTTCTCCTCATCCGGATTGATAACCCAGGTTCGTGTCCAGCTTGCCGCCCGGTATGGATAGCGGTCAACCTCTGTTACCAGTCCGCGACCGTCACCAAGCCAGCGAGTGTTCCAGTAGCGATCTTCAAGACTGATGATGCGTTCGGCATTATCAAACGGGTAGGGTGTCCTGTATAGGTGCTCGCGGTAATCATCACTGTTTTCAGCATCCTCTGTCCACACTAAGGTTGCATCTTCGCCGCTTTGCCAGTGCGGATCACGCGGACCGCTTCGAACTTCATAAACAGCTACATCTTCGGCAAGATCAAGGCTTGCTACGTGATGAGTTTTTTCACCGTCCCGGTCGAGGATTTCCATCTCTCTGGGGAACCAGTCGTTACGACGCCACCAGTCCGGAACTATAAAAGAGTACGGGCGGACCGTTCGGGAAACGAAAATATGTTCGCGGTCGGGAGAGAGGCTTACCTGATCAAAAATGGCGGGCTCACCAATCTGAGCGGTGGAGCCATCAACCAGATCCAGCTCTTTTAGTTGAGAAGTGAAATAATACTCGTAAAGCTTTTCATCGTGTTGATCTTTCAGTAAATCACGGAAAGTTCGTACAGGCGTGGGGCGGTCATCAGATTCCTGAATGGAAGGGCTATCAGGTACCTCCGGTCGATCAGGTGCGGTTCCCCGCTCAGGCGGAATAAACTCACATAGCAGAGTTTCAGAATCAATAAAATTGCATGGATTTCCGGCAGCTGCATTCAATTTTTGATCGGAAACCTGATGCACTTCTGATGCGCCGGTATCAACTTTCCATAGTGTAATACCGTCATCTCCAGTGTGGGTGAAAGTGAGGTGATCTCCACCCGGAGCAAATCGAATATGGTCAAGCTGTGCATTATCGGGCAGATTAACTTCAATTGAATCTGAGCCGTCGGTGCGTACAAATGTAAGTGCTTCGATGGGAGGGGTGCGGGCAAGTGACGGCCCGTTGGTCGCGGGATCGATGCGATAGCCGGCAAGGTGTTTTCGCGGGCGGGCTATATCAGAAAGCTCGAGCATCGGCGGACGATGCATCAACAGAAGGTATTCTTCATCCGGGCTCATTTGTTGATCAGGAAGTCCGGGCCATTCCAGAATTTCACGAATTTGTTCATCAGGTTTCCGGTATTCGAATGAATCATCCTGAGCTGAGACAAATGAAGTTAAACTGAATACAAAAACCGAAATAAAGACAGTAAATAGACGCATAGATATGATGGATTTGTGATCGGAGGATAAGAATATATTCAAAATGATCGGATTTTAAACACTCAATAGATTTATCTGAAATCATTACTGTCCAAAACAATTTTAAAATCACTAAAAATCTTAATTACTGTTCCATTAAGAGGGTTTAGTTTGTAATCATAAATCAATCCTGTCATCTTTTTCTCGCTGAGTTACGCAGATTAAATCGCTGAGTCTCGCAGGTATTCTGCGGAAATCTGCGCTAAACTCTGCGAAAATCTGCGAGACAAATAATAAATGTTACCAAGATTGAATATTTTATTCACTTTCCTAAATCGTTTTGGACAGTTATGATCTGAAATATTCCAGTAGCGGATCATTTACCCAGCGGAATTTGAATGTAGAGCGAAATGCCAGAAACAGGCGTCGTGATGTCGGCAGTGTATACGGTTTACGAGGATAGGAACCCGAGTCAATAAGGATGCTCTCAAGTTCGGTGTGAAGGTTT
>CAZDIA010000122.1:0-2270 GCA_964505385.1 uncultured Chitinophagales bacterium | reverse complement strand
GCCTGTTAGGTCTGGCCTTCCCGGCGTGGCGTGAACAAAAACTATTAATTGGCATCATCGCTAATCTCAGCGTCTTTGTGCCGTTTTTGATGTCCCTATATATCTATATGGGAATGACCGGGGAGTCTGATAGCTCAGTAGTAACCCTCTGGACATGGATGGAGGCCGGTAATTTCTCGGCCGATATCTCCTACCGCTTCGACCAGCTGTCGATACTGATGGCTCTCATCGTGACCGGTGTCGGCTCCATTATTCATTTTTATTCTATTGGATATATGGGCGCCGATAAGGGGTACTGGAGATATTTTGCCTACATGAATTTATTCATCTTCGCCATGATGAATCTCGTGATGGCGGATAATCTGCTCCTGCTGTTCCTCGGCTGGGAAGGTGTCGGATTGTGCTCCTACCTGCTAATCGGCTTCTGGTATTCCGATATGGCTAAATCGGTAGCAGCGAAAAAGGCTTTCCTGTATAATCGGGTTGGTGATTTTGCCTTTCTGCTTGCCATGTTCATTACTTTTAGTCATGTGGGCAGTCTGAGTTTTGGTGAAATATTTGCTTCACTCGATCAAATCCCTTCACAAACCATTTTCTGGATCGGCTTTTTGATGCTAATCGGAGCTACCGGTAAAAGCGCGCAAATCCCGCTTTTTGTATGGCTTCCGGATGCGATGGCCGGCCCTACCGCAGTGTCCGCGCTTATCCATGCTGCGACAATGGTTACCGCCGGTGTATATCTCGTAGCCCGGATGTCGGAGATGTTCGTAATTTCACCGGAATTGATGCTTTTGGTAGCGGTAGTCGGCGCACTCACAGCACTTGTGGCAGCTACGATTGCCCTCACGCAGTATGATATCAAAAAAGTGCTGGCGTACTCTACGATTTCCCAGCTTGGATTAATGTTTTTGGCACTCGGTTCCGGGGGATTTATTGCAGCGCTGTTTCATGTTCTGACCCACGCTTTTTTCAAGGCATGCCTCTTCCTCGGTTCAGGATCGGTAATTCACACAATGGAGCACGTGGAACATAAGCTACATGACGATGGCAAAGATGTCCACTATGATCCGCAGGATATGCGAAACATGGGCGGTTTGAAGAAATACATGCCCTCTACTTACTGGACTTTTCTGATCGCAACGTTGGCCATTGCCGGAATTCCGCCATTAGCCGGATTTTTCTCGAAGGATGAAATCCTGGTGATGACCTTTAATGCCGCAACAGTTGCCGATTACGGTCAGATTTACTACGGCCTGTGGGCATTAGGTGCAATTACGGCATTTCTGACGGCATTCTATATGTTCCGGTTAACCTTCGGCACCTTCCACGGAGATTTCAAACTGGGAGAAAATCACCCCGAAGCGAAAGGTGCTGAGAAGTATCTCCACGAAAGTCCGATTACGATGACCAGCGCACTCTGGGTATTGGCCGGACTTTCAATTGTAGGGGGATTTATCGGTATTCCGAATTTTGTAGCCTCAACTTTTGCAGGAACACATGTGAGTGTCAATCAGATGCATATCTGGCTTGGTGATCCGATAGCTGATTACAATCTGATCCTCAGCAAACCGGTTGAATGGGCATTGCTTCTTGGAGCGATTTTAATTGCAGTACTTGGTATTTATGCCGCTTATAGATTATACGGTAAGGCGCAGGTTAGTGAATCTGATGAATTGATTTCTTCAAAAATACGACCCCTTTACTCTGTTTGGGCAGATAAGTACAAACTTGATGAAATCTACGAAGGCGGAGTAGCCAATCCGATTGTAAAATTTTCCGATCGCGGATTGTATTTCTTTGATATGAGGATTGTAGACGGGTTTGTAAATCTTGTCGGCGGCACAATGAAATTAATTGGGAATCTGCTCAAATACGTGCAAACCGGAGTGGCCGGCAACTACGCCCTTGCCCTGGTATTGGGAGTCGTACTCATAATTTATTTACTCTTATTCTGATTTAAGACAGAATTGCAATGGAGCTTTTGTTAACAATAGTAATTCTTTTACCTCTTTTAGGGGTTCTCGGTGTCCTGTTAGTCAGGAAAAGTGATGAATTAGTTAAATGGGTGGCACTTATTATTGCCAGTGCTTCATTTATACTTTCATTGCCGTTGCTGTTCAACATGGATACCGGTGCGATCAACTACATTGTTGAATCGGAACCCCTGATTTCCGGGTATGATGTCAAATTTCTGATCGGCCTCGATGGTCTTAGCATGATGCTGTTCATGCTTACCACTTTCATCGGGCCTATAGTGGTACTCGCGTCAT
>CAZDIA010000121.1:0-2281 GCA_964505385.1 uncultured Chitinophagales bacterium | reverse complement strand
TTATTCAGAACCAATCAAATCCGATCTATTCGCTACAGCGGTACTAAACAGTAAATCAGTAACTTTACCAAATTTTACCTTGCAACCACTCAGGGCTGCTGTAATTCTCGTATTATCTATAGCTTTTTTCAGTTCCTGCGATCAGGGACCGGGATACGAAAACATTACCGAAAAAACTCCCGGCATTAAGAAATTCAGTATTGATCCCGGAGAGCTCGATTTTGAGCCCGACGACGGTATTGTGGACTCTCTAACTACCTTTTCTATTCAGGTAACTCCTGAAGATCCCGATAATCGTCAACACCAGCCGCGCCTTGTAATCCGCCCCCAGGATGAAGAACAGGTGTATTTTGAAACCGATATTAATCAGTGGGATGATGAAGCCGGGATGTATGATCAACGGGTTGAAATCATGTTTTTCACAGCTCAAATGCGCAATTATGAGGCGTATGTTTACATCCCTAAGGAGCAGCAGCTTGGCAACCGGGGCCAAAAAACCATTAAAGTTAATGGATTCTCCGCTGAGCGCCCGGTGATAGAAGAAGTTGATCACCCCGAAACCGTGGAAATTCCCGATGAGGGTCAGAGCCAGTTTCTGATCGCCGCAAAAGCAACCCATCCATTCGGTGCCGACAATATAAATTTAGTTGAAGTGGATATTGTTGACAGCAATGATGATTCCATCGGCCAGTTTGAGCTTGAACGCGACCTGGCTGAAGAAGCAGACTATGACGAGGACTGGTATGCTACCGGATTTTCCGTGAATGAAAACAACAACCCGGAGCAGTACACTCTCTATTTCTATGCCGAGGACACGGCAGGCGGCGTCAGCGATACCCTCACTTCTGAAATGGAGTTTGTGCAATGAGAAAAGTATTATTCATAGCTTTATTAACCTTATTTGCCCTGCCCGCTTATTCCCAGCTGATTGGAACGGTCCCATCCCCCGAAAAAGGGATGACCCAAAACTCAGTCTCCAATATGGGTGCTTTCGGAGATACTTTGTGGATCGGACCGAAACTCAATTACAATATTGACAACGGCCACGACTGGCTTATACCTGAGCAGGCAGACTCCATCGTTGACGGGCGCGGTCGTGTGTTTTCATTAGCCCTTGCTCAGGATACCGTGTGGGTCGGTTCAGGATTTAACAAGCCGACGGACAACGGCTCCGTTCAAACCCAACAGGGGCTGTTATCGTCTTTTGACGGTGGCAGCCAGTGGGATTTCATCAGCCCGGAACAAACCCTGGATGCTCAGGAGGATACCCTTCTGTCTTATGGAGGGCAGGAAATTGATGCGCTTCCGGTTGTCGTTCCGGAGCAATCACCCCCGTTTAATGTGGATTTTCACGGGGATACCGTGTTTATGTCGGCATGGGCTTCCGGTATTCGCAGAAGTCAGGACGGCGGGGAGACCTGGCAGCGTATCGTGCTGCCGCCTAAAGAGATGGATGAACTGGATCCGGATTCCGGTGAGGATTTTGATTTTAAGATGGATCCCAATCAGCCCGGTGACGGCCATCCCAATCAACAGAATTACCCCAGAGGTTATCTCAATTTTCTTGGTTTCAGTGTCAAAATTGATGATGATGGTTATGTGTGGGCCGGAACAGCGGGCGGTCTTAATGTTTCCGACAACGCACTGACCGCCGATAAAGACCAAATCCGCTGGAGAAACATCAACCACGGCACTTCACGTGACGATATGTTCGGCAACTGGGTAACACACATCAACCAAAATTCATACGATGGCCGCGTCTGGATAACCAACTGGATTTCAACCGACCAGGATGAACGATACGGAGTAGTAGCCACCTCGGACAAAGGCGAAACCTTTGACCGCTATCTTGTGGATGAGCAAATTTACGCTGTCGAATTTGACGGAGAAACGATTTATGCCGCCGGTGATAACGGATTGTTCATCAGCAAAAATAACGGTGCCAGCTGGATTCAGCATGAACGGCTCGAAAGCCCTAATACGTTTATAAAGGAAACTGCCGATTATTTTGATGTGGCTCATACCAATGACCGTCTTTGGGTAGGCACTTCCGACGGACTGGCATCGACGGATGATCAGGGAGAATCCTGGGAAATAAGGCGGGTTAACTTTCCGCTCGATGGCGAAAATCAACATCAATCCACCGCTCCGGATGTTGACAGCTACGCCTATCCCAACCCGTTTTCCATGCGCGCGCATGAAATCACGAGAATCAAATTTGAAGTAGAAGAGACAAGTTCGGTTAAAATTCGGCTTTACGATTTCGCTATGAACCCCATCC
>CAZDIA010000120.1:0-2460 GCA_964505385.1 uncultured Chitinophagales bacterium | reverse complement strand
ATGCGGGATTTTGTCAAGCTGTTTTACGACCGCGCTCTCGATGCCGGCGCGGAACCGCCGCAACACCTTCTGATGTTCGGCAACGCGACATTTGATAATAAAGGTGTACTTGAGGGATCACGGATGGAGAACCTGGTGATGACATATCAAACTGAAGAAAGTCTCGATCGTCTCTGGACTTATGCGAGCGATGATTGGTTTGTTTTACTTGATGACGAGGAAGGCGAATGGGATTCCACATCTGAACGGATCGATATGGGTGTGGGGCGGTTGCCTGTTCAAACTGAGGAAGAGGCCGCATTAGTCATCGATAAGATTGAAGAATATGAGGCAACTGAAAACCGTGGGGACTGGCGCACTATGTTCTCTTTTTTAGCCGATGATGATCGACGACCTGGTGACAGAAATGACAGCGACCTTCATATTCTCAACGCAGACGAAACCGCTCAGGAAATCGATCGCGACGACACCGGCGTGCGGCTGGATAAAATTTATCAGATTGATTATCCCGAGGAAGTAACAGCGGCGGGCACAAGGGTGCCTCAGGCAACTCAATCTATTGTTGACCGGTTTCACAGCGGTACCTTGGTGATGAACTTTATGGGCCACGGCAACGAGCGCTGGCTCACCGATCAGAGGCTGTTCAGCATTGATGATATCCCCAGGCTTTCAAATCGTGATAAGCTGCCCATCATGGTCACCGCGACCTGTGAGTTTGGCCGGTTTGATGATAACGAGCGTTACTCCGGCGCCGAGCAGCTGCTGCTTCATGATGAAGGAGGAGTTATTGCCGCTTTAACGACTACAAGAGTAGTCGTCACCAGGAGCACACCAGGAGGCGATAATTTCGGCTTAAACATCGAACTAACGAGAGAAATGGTGCGGCGCGACGATGACGGCCGCCCGCAACGAATGGGGGACATTTATTTTCACACTAAAAATACAAATTGGGGGGCAGCTACGAATAATAATAAATTTTCGATGTTAGGTGATCCGGCAATGCGTATCGGGTTGCCCGAAGATAAAATGGAAATTACCCATATTAACGGGGAGCCGATTGATGAAGCAGATAAGCTTGAGCTTCGCGCTCTCGACCAGATAGAAGTCAGAGGAAGAACTTTAACTGCAGACGATCAGCCCAACACTGCGTTTTCCGGACAAACCTCGCTCCGGTTATTTGATGCCGAGCGATTGGTATCTTTCCCTACCGACAGGGACTGGGTTCCCGATAATTGCCGAATTCCCGAATGTGGTTATAATATCCAGAACGACATCCTTTTTAATGGTCAGTTTAGTACTGAAGGTGGTGAATTTTCCGGCGAATTTGTAATCCCTAAAGATATATCCTATTCGGAGGATCCGGCTCGATTGCATTTTTATGCTTTGGGTGAAGATGGTGATGCGGTAGGCTCCTTCTCTGATTTTATCATCAATGACAGAAATCCCGATGCCGAAGATGATGGCGAAGGTCCCGAGCTGAATGTTTATCTAAATGATGAGAGCTTTTTTGACGGAGATATGGTGGGTGATGATCCAACTTTGCTTGTAAATATATTTGACGAAAGTGGCATTAACACCTCTGCGGGAGTTGGACATGATCTGGTTGCCAACTTGCAACCCGAAGGAGAAGAAAGTGTTGATACATTTGTACTCAACGATTTCTACCAAAGTGAACTGGATGATTTTCGCCGCGGTAACATCGAGTATCCGATGGATGAACTCGAAGAAGGCCGCTATGAGCTTACCGTCCGCGCCTGGGATGTATTCAACAATCCCGGAGAAGAAACCATCTCATTCGAGGTGATGCCGGGTGATGAGCTGGTAATTCGCGATGTATACAATTACCCTAATCCGATGAACAATGAAACCCAGTTCGTCTTCAAGCATAATCAGGCCAATAATCCACTGGATGTCATGATTCGGATCTTCACCCCAAGTGGAGTGCCCGTAGCAACCTTAAATAGAGAAGGAGTGATACCCGACGACAGTTTCGTACGCATCCCATGGAATGGAATTGACGATGATGGCGACCGGATTGCAAGCGGTACCTACATCTATCATGTCAGAGTCCGAAGCGATGACGGGTCCGAAACCAAAAGTACCGACCATATAGAACGATTGGTAATTATACGTTAAATTTCATTATCAGACTCGGAAATAATGTCTTTACATATTTTGATTTAACCAATCTTACCCGTATTTTTTCACTAACACACTAACTCAATAATCACTGCCTATTGCGAGACTCGATACCAATCCGAACAGATTAACAAAATTTAACGAATTTGTATCGTAGCTCGTTTTTTATCATGCTTACCCTTAGATGGCAGACATGTATTTGGGTATTATTCCTGACCGCAGGAGTATCTACAGGCTTTGCTCAACATCTGGAGGAGCTTGAAGCGACCGACAGCTATACCGAATACGAGCTTACCAACGACAGTCTCCGCATATCCGTCC
>CAZDIA010000119.1:0-2834 GCA_964505385.1 uncultured Chitinophagales bacterium | reverse complement strand
GCTTATAGACTCGAGTTAGTTAAATGACCCCATGAATGTTAATACTTTCTCACGGGCTCTTATGATATATTAATTTTAAATTATAGCAAAATGCCGCCAAACACCGCAATCATTCCGGAAAAAATTATTGCAACAATACTGATTATTTTGATAAGCGGATATATTGCAGTGCCTGTCGCATCCCCATACCGAAAACCGGATGCAGCATCGGCATCTCTTCCTGCTATTTCCTGGTGTCCATTATCGCTGTTTTTGAGGTGGCCAACCTTGATATCACTTTTTGATATCATAAGCGCTACCATTAATCCACTAACAATAGCACCAATCAGTAAACCTCCCAGGGCAAGCGGCCCCATAAATAAACCGGCAACGAGTGGAATGAAAACCGCCATCAATCCCGGTACTATCAATTTACGCAGCGACTTTCGGGTTATAATATCAGCAAAGGTCTCATACTCCGGGTTGTCGGTTTCATCCAGCTCATCTGAACTCTGTTTGAATTCCCGGCTTATATCTTCTTTTACGTCCGCTTCAGCATTGCCGGTAACTTTAATCAAAACCGATACAAATAAAAATGGCAGCATGATCCCAAAAATTAAACCCGCAATAACAATGGGATCATCCAACCGGAAAATCATCCCCTGGTCAGGCAGATATAGCATGTAATTCAAAAACAGTACAAGAGTGACCAACGCTGCCGCGCAGATGCCAAAACCTGTGGCAATAGCTTTTGTCGCATTTCTTGTAACCTCAAGTTCTTCAGCTCCGGCCCGGATTTCATCTGATAAATCCCCGGCTTCAGCTATCCAGGTAAGGCCGTATGTGCTTAGTGTAACCACAACACCAGCTATGCTAACCATAGCCACTGCCGCAATGCCAATCCCGTATATGCCTGCAAAGGTATATGCAATAAAAATGGCCAATATAATTGCCAATGACGGTAATAAGGTGCTTTCCATTCCGGCAGCAAGACCGTTATTATCTTCACCGCTTTCTGAAGAACCGCCAGATCTTCGCATATATCCATGCCCGGCCGGGGAATAATATTCCGTAATCAAAATGACCGCAGCTACTGTCAGCAGGCCTGCTGCCGACGATAAAAACAGATCAATCCAGGTGGTGCCGGGTGGAGTGCCTCCGGTTCCTGCAAAATCAAAATCAATGAACATCACATATGTCAGTATTAAAAAACCGACACCACTGAGAAATAAACCCGGGTAAATTGCTCTGTTTATGGTTTTAGCAAGATCAAAATCCTTGCCGAACCTCATTATGATGATACTTAAGAAACTTATAAGTAGAGCTACAGCTAAAAGGTATAGTGGATATGAAACCAAAGCAGTAACTTCCATGACATCAGGCAAGAGATAACCCAGAAAAACAGCGCCAATGCCCGCCATCGTATACGTGTCAAATAAATCAGCCCGAACACCGCCATATTCCTGAAATCTGTCTCCAACTTTGCCGGCAATTACCAAGCGGTTTTGAGGATTACTCCCGGATACTTCGGAATCAGAGTAGCCGGTATTAGCAGCGAAACCGAATGCATTCGAAAAAATACCTCCGCCAACCCTCGCAAAAAAACTCATGAGAGCTGCGCCGAATCCCAAACCAAGAAGAGGAGTAACCGGATCATCCAACCCAATAATTGCATGAGAGATAATGAAAAAAGCGGCTAACCCCAATAAGGCGAAGCCGGCAACACTCAATCCCGAAACAGCACCTCCATCAACTGCGATTTTAAAGACTCTTGTCAATTCAGATGCATTTGCAACCCGTCTGCTAATACCCAATGCGATTTTCATTCCCGCATAACCGCTGATTCCTGAAAACAAAATTCCTGCGACAAATCCTGCTGTGGTCCACCACCAATTAATGGCATCCGCTCCATCATAGATCAAAGCGATAACTATAAAAACAGCAGTAATGACGGCTGCCACATAAACTACAGTTTGATACTGACGAGAAATAAAAGCCCCGGCACCTGTCTTTAATACCTCCGTGATTTGATTGCCCTCTCCATTACCTGCGGGAGATTTCAATATCCTTGAAGCAATCAACCAGGCAGCAATAAGCGCAACAACAGCAGAGAGCGGTACTAAGATGAGGTATCTGTCCACGATATCAATTCCGTTAAAAAATGCTTACCCTAATTCTTTATTGCTTGTTGAGTTTTGCAATAGTCTACGTATAATCCTATTTATTAATCAGGTATTTAGTATAGGGTTCCGCTTCTTTTTACACAAGCATTTTCATAATTCATTGCAAACCGATCACTTAAACTTTTAATTGAGTGCATTCGCGCTAAGTGCTAACTCAATGATCTTCAGTTGCATTTTCATCCCATCACTCAGCGAAATTTGCTGTATGCTTAGTGAATCAAGTAAATCTTTGATTGGTTTTCCCTTTTCAACCCGCTGTTGTATTAATGATTGTTGCTCCTGCCAGCTAAAATAATTTTCAGGATATCCTGGACACTCTTCTGCGGTAGAAGGGAGTTTAAATAAGGGAAATTCGGTTACAAGGCTGATTGTATTTCCACCATGTGATTTCAAATATTCCATTGAATTCTGATGAAACAGGGATGCCGTTTCATCATCACCTGAATTTTTAAAATGAGCTTTCATTTTTTCGCTCTCTGGTGTAGTAGAAAGTCCGGTGCCGATACGGGTAAAACCTTTCTCCCCTTTTCTGTCATGATCATGAAAACCAAATCCCGAATCCCGGATATATTGCTGATACCACCGCTGCAAATCTTTGGTTTCCTGCACGGAATCTTTATCTATCAACAACAAAGCACCTTCTGATATGGGCATACCGTGCAGGTTAATATG
>CAZDIA010000118.1:0-2842 GCA_964505385.1 uncultured Chitinophagales bacterium | reverse complement strand
TGTAAGAAAACTCATAGTACCATAACCTGGACATACCTAAACCAAAAAGGTTTTTGAAGAAGATACTGATTGCTGGGCTTGGTGTCTGCCCAGCGCTAAGTACTCAGTTCCTGCCAAAATTAGTCAGAAAATAAACTGTTATAATCTAAACAGTACTCAGGGAAAGTTCATCTCCCGGAGAATTTTCATCAAATATACAGCCTTGGGATTCTTCGATCCCACGTCTTGGTAAATACCCGCCGTTCATTTTCAAATGCATCAAGCGTGGCGTGAATTTGAAATTCATCCTTGGTGCAGGTTAGAAGCGTACGGGTTACAGTGCGCACATCCCATTCATTGCCTCGTTTGAGCCTGCGAGTACTCTTTACCTCGCCACTGACCGATTCAAAATCATCATTGATAAATCGATACCATTCGTCGGTATTTTTAGTTATCTCAAGGTTTATTTCATTGATTCTGTGAGTACCTTCGTGATTGTAAACATGAAGAGTCGATTCATCTTTAGCCAGATCACGTGTGATAAACCAATTGTGATCAGAGGGGACAATGATCGTTTTATCCGGTTCGGGTGCAGCCTCCGAAGGTTCGAATTCTTCCATTTCTTCGGATTCCCCTTTCCGCCTCGGCCTGACCGGCACCGTGAGACTGCTTTTTGCCGGTGTTATTGTTAAACATACCGGCTCCGGTGGAGCCCATGCAAGTGGCCAGTAACTGGTTGAAACGGAAACCCTTATTCGATGTCCACGTGGAAATTTCTGCGCAATATCATTCAGTTCTACCGAAATTCGCTCCTTTTTGCCGGGCTCAAGCTTTTCCGGAAATTCATGGCTGTTTCTGTGGCATAAATTCAGCAAGCCGTAAGTAATCCGGGTAGCTTTACCATCGGGAGCCACATCCGACAAACGGATGGAAATCATTGCAACCGGCTTATTTGAGGAAAGCTCAAGGTTAACAACCGGAGCACCCAGTATCTCAAATGTTTCGTCAAGCGGTTCACTGTCAAAAACAAGTGATCCGCCGTCTTCTTCCCGCTGGTCATGAGGTAAATCCGGACCGGCACTGTAGGAACACCATTTACCGGCAAACAAACCGACACTAAGCGGAGATTGGATACATACTGCCTCACCGTTAGAAGGCTCTTCGCCCGGTTTAAGTATGTTTCCGTGATCAAATTTGTAGGTCTCATTATAGATATTGGGAGAAGGCCATTCCGGTTCGGATACCCACCGGCCCGGTCGTTTGCGATAATCAGCTTGAGGCTCCACACTGTCCTGCATCCACACCCGAATATCGGGGTCTTCATCTACACCGGTATCTTCGTTTTTCATCCAGTGATCATACCAGCGCAGCGCTTCCTGCAGAAATCCAATTTGCGGGCCAGTGGTAGCCTCATGTGGATATATATGACTCCAGGGGCCAATAAGCCCTTTACAGGGAACCTTCAGGTTTTTCACCATTCTGAATACGGCGTTGGAATATCCATCGGCCCAGCCACTTACAGCCATAACCGGGCATTGGATGGCGTCGTAATCCTCACAGATTGAACCGTGCTTCCAATAGTCATCACGTTCCTGGTGGCGCATCCACTGATCCACCCAAAGTCCGCTTCCTTCAAGACGTTGCATCCACATATCCTTCCATCGACCTTCACCGACATTCAACGGGTCAGGCGGAAGGGAGTTAAAAGCAAACATAGTTGATGCCCACGAAAGATTATCATTTAGCAGGCATCCACCCATATAGTGAACGTCATCGGCATAGCGATCATCGGTAGAACAAAGGCTGATTACTGCCTTTAACTGGCTTGGTCGCCGGGCGGCGATTTGCAAGCCATTAAAACCGCCCCAGGAAATTCCGATCATTCCAACTTTACCATTACACCATGACTGACGCCCCAGCCAATCTAAAATTTCTACTCCATCCTCCTGCTCCTGGGGTAGGTACTCATCTGTAAGAACACCCTCGGAATTTCCACTACCCCGAAGGTCTACCCGGATAGCTGCGTACCCGTGTGCCGCAAAGTAGCGATGCATCTGAGTATCTCTTGAGCGCTTCATATCTCTCTTACGATACGGTATATATTCCAGAATTGCGGGCACAGGATTTCTATCGGCATCTTCAGGCATCCAGATTCGGGCTGATAGCCTGACGCCGTCCTTCATCTGTATCCATGTATGTTCTATATTTTCTACTTCAGGTAAAGTTTCTACAGCTTTCATCAAATATATTCATTTTATGGTTTTTGTATTTCCAATCGGAAATCCAAAAGTTTAATAACTAAATCGTATTTTTCTTTTAATTCTTGTTGATCATTAGCTCCAATCCAAACCCAACCAAGCTCATAGCTATAGCTATCCTGGTCTTCCATTTCTGATAGACGCTGACCTTCAAAAACCTGGGTCATTACGGATACCCCAGGCACCGATCGTTGAATTGCTTCCAGATCAGCCTCAGACGGCACGCGACTAACGATTCCATCCTCATATGAGCGTACATAAAATTTTGCGGCAACCTTGTAATTGCCCTGCCGGTTCGGCATCTCAGGTTTGTTCCCCAAAGCAAGATCCAGCATAACTTTATGATGCGTACAGCCATCTACATCACGAAATAATTCACAATGTGACTGTGATATTCGCGGGTTAACTTCAAGAAGCCAGATTTGTTCCTCTTCTTTGTTATAGAAAAATTCAATATTGAATGCGCTGTTATCAAGTTCCAATTCTTTTATGACTTTTTCGGCAATCGCACTCATTTCCTCCTGTACATAAAGGGGCAGTTGGGAAGGATACTGATATCTTTCAAAAGACGATCGATTAGCCCCACGTATGGAATCGATAACGCC
>CAZDIA010000117.1:0-2850 GCA_964505385.1 uncultured Chitinophagales bacterium | reverse complement strand
GAGCCGTTGGCGAACTACGTTCTTGACTTTCTTTTTCATAAAAGGCACAAAGGCACCAAGGCATCGAGCAGAGGCTGTTATTATCACTTTGTTACTGGCAGCCTGAGATTGTCATGCTAAAACTTACAGATAGGCTCAGCATGACAAAACAGGGTTCAGGGCGAGAGGCCCTCACCCCTCTACCTCTGCGTTAACCCCGCGAACTCTGTGGTTAAACCATCACAAATTGAGTTGGATGTTTCTTCGGGCGGGTTTACCTTGACGGGTAATTTTACATCCTTATTTATGAATTTCTAGATCCCGTTTTGAAACAGGAAGAGAACAAGAACATCATCTGGTCGGAAGGGTATATCACCCGGGAACAATGGCATGAACGCAACGGACATAAATCGTGCGTGCTCTGGTTTACCGGGCTGAGCGGTTCGGGGAAATCGACGATAGCGCGGGGCGTGCAGCACTATCTGTTTCAGCACAAGTATCAGGTGACTGTGCTGGATGGTGATAATGTTCGGCATGGTTTGAATCGGGATCTCGGTTTCACGGCGGAAGACCGTAAGGAAAACCTGCGGCGGGTGGCCGAGGTGGCCGGGTTGTTCCGGGATAACGGATTTATTGTAATGACTGCCTTTATCTCACCCTACAAAGAGGAACGCAGCATGGCGAGGGATAGAATCGGTGAAAATGATTTCATCGAAGTGTATGTCAAAGCTGATTTGGAAACCTGTAAACAACGCGATCCCAAAGGACTATACAAGAAAGCATTAGATGGTGAAATCGCTAACTTCACAGGTATCACCGATCCTTTCGAAGAACCCGACTCGCCTGATCTGATAGTGGATACGGCTCAATACAGTCTGGATCAATGTATTACACAGATTGCAGAATACATTGAAAAAAAGGTGAAATGACAACTAAATTCCGGTGAATATAGCTGCGGTTGTCCTGCTCCTGATTTTGGCGGCAACATCAATGACGCAATTAAGATAAGTACTCTGTGATTGAATCTTTCGAATTCTGGTTTACACTTGCGGTACTGATTGGTATGACCTCCATTCTCGTGATGGAACTGGCGGATACCGCGATGGCTGTATTCGGAGCAATGCTGCTTCTTTTGATTACCGGTGTGATCGATACCGGAGAAGCGTTTGCGGGATTTTCCAATCAGGGTATGCTTGCCGTGGCTTTTCTCTATGTGATAGCCGCGGCGGTTCATTCAACCGGAATATTGAGCACGATCGGTGCAAAACTTATGGGAGATGAGGGTCGCTCCGACTACCAGCGGCTTATTAGTTTTTTGCCGCCTGTAGCCGGTGCATCCGCATTCATGAACAACACGCCGATCGTTGCGATGTTGATCCCGATCATCAAGAATTATTGCCGGCGGATGAATCTGTCGCCATCCAAGTTTATGCTGCCGCTGTCTTATGCCGCAATTCTCGGAGGCACCTGCACACTGATCGGTACCAGCACAAATCTGGTTGTTCACGGTTTTTTACTGGAAAAAGGTCATGCCGGATTTCAGTTTTTTGATTTTGCCTGGATCGGTATCCCGCTCACCTTCATCGGGCTGACGGCGATCATCCTGTTCATCCACCGCCTGTTGCCTGATCATAAAGACAGTATGATCCAGCTCGGCAGAAACACCCGCGAATTTGTTGTGGTGCTTAAAGTCACATCTGAATATCCCGAAATCGGAAAGACCGTGGAACAAGCCGGATTGAGGCATTTGCAGGGCTTATTTCTCTTTCAGATTGAGCGGAACGGAAACATCATCGCTCCGGTGCAGCCCGACCGCACCATACGGGAAGGCGACCGTTTGTTTTTTACGGGGATCCCGTCAACCATTGTAGAGCTGCAGAAAGAGCCGGGACTGCATGTTATTGATGATGTCGATTTTGACCTTAAATACTACGACTCCAATCAGGTAAAACCGTATGAAATTGTGCTTTCGGATAGCTCGCCGCTGATCGGCCAGACCGTCAGGGAAAGTGATTTTCGCCGGCAGTACGGAGCTGTTATCCTGGCGATTCATCGTAATGGCGTCCGCATAGACGAAAAAATCGGAAACATCAGGCTCCAACCGGGCGATACATTGCTGATTCTTGCCGATAAGGAATTTTACAACCGGTGGTATCACTCCCCGGATTTTCTGCTGGTCTCATCTTCGGATGAAATACCGTCCCGTTCATGGTGGCAAAGTGTGTCGATTATTGTCATCATGCTGGCTATGATCACGTCAGTAGTTGTTGGTTTGCTCGATATGGTTACGGCCGCTGCTGCCGCCGCCGTGGTGCTTCTGGCCACCGGGATGATCCGCGGACAAAATGCGCTGCGCTCGATTGACTGGCGGGTGCTGGTGGTGATTGCATCTTCATTCGGGCTTGCCGCCGGAATCGAAAACGCCGGTATTGCCGAGCTTGCCGGAAGCGCGCTGGCAGTATTGATTGAGCCGGTGGGTTTGTGGGGCGCCATAGCGCTCGTCATGTTGATCACCATGATCTATTCGGAAATGATCACCAACAACTCTGCGGCCGTGCTCATCTTCCCGATCATGGTATCGATTGCTACCACAACCGGTTATGATCTGTTTCCGCTGGCAATGGCTGTGGCAATTGGGGCGTCGGCTGCATTTTCTACCCCAATCAGCTACCAGACCAATCTGATGGTCTATGGACCCGGGCGTTACCAATTCACCGACTACCTCAAAGCCGGCATCCCGATGGATTTGATTATCCTGTTAAGCGGCTCCACCCTCATTTATTTGGTTTTTGGCTAAGGGGGATGATTTAACCGCGGAGGTATAATGAAAAAGAGGACGCCTTAGGTAGATTGATCAAAGTTCAATAAACT
>CAZDIA010000116.1:0-3270 GCA_964505385.1 uncultured Chitinophagales bacterium | reverse complement strand
ACTCTTGATCGTCAGCGAAGAGATGCGCATCAGATTTTCAAAAAAGCCTTGTATGAGGTTTATCCTTCAAATCTGATTAAAAACCAGCTGCAGTTCGGGGATGGGCGTTTGAATGTGGAGAGTGTTTCGGTGGAAGTGGAGGATGATACAAAGGTTTGGGTGTTCGGTATTGGCAAAGCCGTAGCGGAGATGGCTCAGGCAGTTGAAGAAAAACTTGGCAGTTTCATTTATGATGGTGTGATCATCGCGCCTTACGGTGAAAATGTGAATCTGAATCGTATTCAACTGTTTGAGGGATCGCATCCCCTGCCTGATAAAAACAGCCTGGGATCCGCACTTGAAATGGTAAGTGTTATGGAAGAGGTTGAGCCCGGTGATGTGGTACTTTTTTTATTAAGTGGCGGTGCTTCTTCGCTGGCATGTATACCTGCCGGAAACCTGGAACTCCCGGAAGTTCGCCGGACCTATAAAGCTTTGCTGAACAGCGGCGCATCTATAGAGGAAACCAACACGGTACGGCGTCATATCTCCGATTTGAAGGGAGGCAATCTTGCACGGATGCTGCCGGAATGCACGGTGCTTCAACTGGTGATTTCCGATGTTCCGGGTAATACCATTCAGGATATCGGCAGTGGTCCTATGGTTGCAGACTCTACAACTTTTAAAGATGCATTAGATGTAATCGAACGATATGACCTTTTTGATCACATCCCCCGTGAAGTTATTCGGCATCTGCAGAAAGGGCATGACAATCAACTCATGGATACACTAAAACCTGATGAAGAAATTGAAGCTACGGTGTTCTCGCAAAATCTGGCGACTTCGAAACGGGTTGCTGAAGCGGCAGGCAGGGGCGCTTCAGCTAAAGGGTACCATACAGTAGTGGTGAATCCTGAATACACCGGTGAAACACGGATCATTGCCAGACAAATTGCCGGCCGCGCTATATCCATCCTGTCGAGAGATAAGCCGGTCAAAAAACCGGCCGCACTGATCTATCATGGTGAAAGTTATTTGAATGTAACGGGTAGCGGTAAAGGCGGTCGCAACCAGGAGCTTGCACTTTCATTCGCGCTTGCGGTGGAAGGGCAGCACTGCATTACCTTGTTGAGTGCGGGAACGGACGGCATCGACGGGCCTACAGATGCCGCAGGTGCAATATGCAATTCTGAAACGGCGTTAACGGCACGTGATTACGGGTATGACCCGGAACACTTTCTTAAAAATAATGACTCCAACACCTTTTTTTCGAAGATGGACACGCTTGTGGTTACCGGGCCTACCGGTACCAATGTAATGGATTTACAGATTGTTCTTATTGATAAATGAACTGGTCGGATCCTCAATATCTCTGGCTGCTGCTGTTATTACCTCTCCTTATTCTGGCAGTGTGGGCCTGGAACCGCTATAATCGTCGCAAGCGGGCTGAGTATTTCAGCGAATCTCTATTTTCGATGCTGGTTCCGGCAGCCTGGAAACCGGGATACCGGCTCCGACTTACTGCACAAGGAACGGCACTGTTTTTGTTGATCATAGCGCTGGCCGGCCCGCAAATCGGAACGGAGGTGCGGCAAGTGGAGCGTAAAGGTGTCAATCTGATGGTAGCCCTTGATCTGTCACGGAGTATGCTCGCTGAAGATGTCGGGCCGAACCGCCTCGATAAAGCGAAATTTGAGTTGTATCACATGTTGAGTGAGCTTTCCGGGGATCGTATCGGATTAATCACTTTTACAAACCAGGCGGTTCTTCAGACTCCTTTTACCCAGGATTATTCCACTTTTCGAATGTATCTGGATATGGCAGATACTGACCTGATGCCAACCTCCGGAACCGATTTTCGGGCTCCGCTCTCGGTTGCCAGGGAATCATTCAGGGAAATAAGCGAACGGGATACCGACGCTGCCAAAGTTATACTTTTTATTTCTGATGGTGAGGATCACGGCCCGGGATTTTCGCAAGTGCTCGAAGAACTGCGGGAAATGGGAGTATATGTGTATACAGTAGGCGTTGGTACAGAATCGGGAGCCAATATTCCGGTTTTTGATGAGGATACCGGCGAAAGGGTTGATGTTTTCCGTGATCGTAACAATCAGGTTGTAACCACCTACCTTGAACCCGATAATCTTGAGATGATGGCAGAGGAGACCGGCGGCAGCTATATTGAAATTTCTCATACTTCAGACAGTATGGAAGAATTCATCAACAAAATAAACCGGCTTGATCGCGCTTCATTTATTACCGAAGAAGAGGCCGATTATTCCAATCGTTACCAAATTGCAGCTGCTTTGGGGATATTGCTGCTATTTCTGTCATTTATTATTCCAACTTATAAATCTCAAAATTCATGATTCAACTTTACGTGCTGGATATTGATGGGTGCATCACATATCCGTTTGAAACCCCGCCCTGGGATGTATTAACTCAAGTTCGTGATCTGCAGCGGCAAAGTTTGACCAATGAACCTATTCCATCACTCGCACTGTGTACCGGGCGGCCCTATCCCTACACCGAAGCGGTGGCTCAGTATCTTGATATCCGCTATCCTGTAATTTTTGAAAGTGGTGGGGGGTTGTATGAACCGGTTCATTCTTCCATAGAGATTTCTCCTCATTTTGATGATGATGCCTTGCGCGAAAAAAGGGAAATCAGCCGCTTTGTAGAAGAAGAAGTTTTACCCCATTATTCCACCGCTTATCTGGAATTTGCAAAGTATACCGATGTAGGGATTGTGGGAAATGAGAAGCAGGATATAATCCAAATGTATGAGAAGATCAAAGAGTGGGTAGGTGAACACTATACGGATGTGGAAGTTCATCATACAGATGTATCAGTCAATGTCATTCGTAAAGCTTGTAATAAAGCGGAAGGGCTTAAACAACTTTCACAAAATACCGGTATTCCGCTGGAGCAAATGGCTTATATCGGAGACAGCTCCGGTGACATTAAGGCAATGCGGGAAGCAGGAGTAACATTGGCGCCCGCCAACGCAACGCCTGAAGTCAAATCCACAGCCGATTATACAATGAAAGGGGAAATTACACACGCGGTGCTGGAAGGGTATCATCTGCTGATGGAGCTAAACCACAAAGAACTCGCAGAGCAGCGGGTATAGCTTATTAACTCTGATGTGGCAGGTCAATTTACGAGCAGGGTCACGGGATTAGAACCTGGAAGTGACAGTTGTCAAATATAACGTCATCCCGAGGTTCTAATCCCACCTTCGGCGGCATTGTTGATGAGGTGACAGAATCTAAAAAACAACGTCATCCC
>CAZDIA010000115.1:0-3281 GCA_964505385.1 uncultured Chitinophagales bacterium | reverse complement strand
ATGGGGTAATGGAGCCGTTGGCGAACTACGTTCTTGACTTTCTTTTTCATAAAAGCGCACAGAGTTGAACGCAGAGGTACACGGTCTTCGGCTGCCCGCTCCAAGTCGGTCTGCCGAATTTCAGGGCACGAATATCAGTTACCAGTTACCAGTTATCAGTTAAATTGACAAGACAAGGTTTTTGAGGTACCTCTGACTGTAGGGAAAAGGCATGCCTTGTCCCTACGATTCGGCAGCCATTGCATGCTTCGAAATTCGACAGCCCGCTAAGAAGTAAAATCCCGAGCGAGCCAAATGGCGAGTCTCGGGGCGGACAGCCGAAGGTTGTGCGGTTAACCTGAATTCAACTCACTGGTTAATATAATCCGGTAGCAGAGCGCAAAGATGATGACACTGAATGTTAGCAGTATCATACCCAGTCGGAAAATTGGTTTTTTTAGTGATTCCTGATATTCTGTTATGGCATTTCTTAAATCCGGCCATTTCAGTAGGAGCGAGCCAATAACGTAAACCATAAACAAACTGAAAAGGGAGAAAATCAGCTCGAAAACCGAAAAGGGAAAGAAGGCGAAAAAGAGGGAAATCAAGCTGAAGACAAAGATGTAGCGAATCAGTTTGATGAAATACCTGGGACATCTTTCCTGATCGGCAGCGGTTACCAGGTACCAGACAAACGGCATCGGGTTTCGAATCCAGACAATGCCCTGGATCAACACTACAATGCCGAGGAAAAAGTAATAGAGTAAAAACCAGTTATAGGAAAATTGTTCAAGCATTTCTGATCAAAGTGCACAAGAGATTTTGTGAATACTTAATCTAAAGGCTGCTGGCAGATTTTAAATATCAATATTATGAGATGATTTCATCAACCCCAAAGTTTTTCTTGATACTTTGACGGGGTCATTGTTTATTAGCAGCTGCCGCAATTAGCGGAAAACAAACGGAGCTCCTAATCTAAAGATGATGGTCTTCGAAATTCAACACCCGCATTAAAATTTTAAGCTGATGCTTTTCAATCTCGGAATCATAGTAACCTATGTACTGCTTTTATGGGGACAAACAGGCCACTACGTGACCGGTGCTATTGCCGGATATTATCTGACTGAAGAAGCTCATGAAGAAGTGACCCGCATCCTTGATGACACTACTCTGCCGGAAGCAACTGTTTGGATGGATCAGGTGCGGCCAACTGACGAGTTTGGTCATACCGCCGACTGGCACTGGGTTACCATACCTCAAGATACCACGTATGATCAGGCTCATAAAAATCCGAACGGTGATATAATTGAGGCTTTGGAACGCAAAATTGAAGAGTTGAAGACCGGCGGGCTCAGCGAAGAAGAGCAGCGAACTCACTTGAAAATGGTCATCCATATGGTGGGGGATATCCATCAGCCGCTGCATGTTGGAACCGGAAAGGATCGCGGGGGCAATGATGTGGAAGTAACATTTATGGGCGAATCCTCAAACTTGCACCGGGTATGGGATACCAATATGATTGAATCTCTCGGTTTGGAGTATGATGAATTAGCCGAAGCGATCAATCATCCTGAGCCGGAATTGGTAGAAAAATGGCAAAATGCCACAGTAAGACGCTGGGCAGAAGAATCAGTCACATATCGTGATGATGTTTATGATTTACCCGGCGACCATGAAATTGGCTGGTCATATCGTAACCGCAATTTTGACATAGTAGAAAAGCGACTCCTGCAGGCAGGAGTTCGAATGGCCGGAGTTTTAAACTCAATTTTTGATTGAAATATTTAATAAACTCTTTACAGTGTATTTGCAATTTGCAGCGCTTTCTTTTTTAAAATTTATCTAACAGCTCTGCAACAGGAATAACTCAACAACCAAAATTTCGAGCATGAATAAAAAAATACTGCTTAACGAATCGGATATGCCCACGCACTGGAGTAACGTGGTAGCTGATATGCCTAATAAACCGCAACCGCCGCTCAATGCCCGAAACGGAAAACCTGCCGGCCCCGATGATTTATCGCCGATATTTCCGATGGGGTTAATCCAGCAGGAGGTTTCAGCAGAGCCTTATATCGAAATTCCGGATGAAGTCAGAGATATTTATCGGATCTGGCGGCCGACACCTATGTATCGTGCAACCGGGCTGGAGAAAATGCTCGACACACCCGCAAAAATATATTACAAATATGAGGGAGTGAGTCCGAGTGGATCACATAAACCAAATACCGCAGTTGCGCAGGCTTATTATAATAAGCAGGAGGGAGTTAAAAGTATCACTACAGAAACAGGTGCAGGGCAGTGGGGTACGGCGCTCGCGTTTGCCTGCTCGCAGTTTGGGATGACATGTGAGGTATATATGGTGCGGATCAGCTATGATCAGAAACCATATCGGAAAGTGATGATGAACTCCTATGGTGCAGATGTTTATGCCTCGCCAAGTGATCGAACACAGGCCGGCCGTAATGTTTTATCCGAAGATCCCAAGTCAAGCGGAAGCCTTGGTATCGCGATTTCAGAAGCAATTGAACGTGCCGTAGGAGACGATCAAACCAGATATTCTTTGGGGTCAGTATTAAATCATGTATTGCTGCATCAGACTATCATAGGTCAGGAATCTCAAAAACAACTTGAATACGCCGGCGATTACCCGGATGTGATTGTTGCTCCGCTCGGAGGCGGATCAAATTTTGCGGGGATTGCATTCCCTTTTGTTCAGAATAATATAGTTAACGGCAAAAAGACCCGGTGTGTAGCTGTGGAGCCGGCATCCTGTCCGAAGCTTACGCAGGGAGAGTTTCTGTATGATCATGGTGATTCTGCCGGATACACTCCGCTGTTGCCGATGTATACGCTTGGCCACAACTTCAGACCTGCAGCCATCCATGCCGGCGGGCTTCGCTATCACGGGGCAAGTGTGTTGGTAAGCCAGCTGCTTAAAGATAATCTGATTGAAGCCGTGGCGCTCCAGCAACTGGAGTGTTTTGAAGCCGGATTGAAATTTGCAAAAGCTGAAGGTATCATTGCGGCACCCGAGGCGGCTCATGGAATTGCTCAGGTAATCCGTGAAGCTGAACAGGCGAAAGAAGAAGGCACGTCGAAAACCATTTTACTGAATTTGTGCGGGCATGGTTATGTGGATATGCAGGCATATGATGATTATCTGGCAGGAAAGTTGAGTGATCACACATTTACAGAAGATCAGCTTAAAAATGGTTTACAGGAAATTAAAGACATACAACCTGAGTAGGGCACTTTGAGTTTTCTTACAGGCATTAAGTAGGGACAAAAGCTAACATTTG
>CAZDIA010000114.1:0-3381 GCA_964505385.1 uncultured Chitinophagales bacterium | reverse complement strand
GTATAACTACGCTTACTTTTTAGTTGACTCACAAGGTGTTTGTTGGATATAGAGATCGAATGAGGAGATTCATCATGCAAAAATCTAAGTTCCACTACGTGTTCTGTTTCGTGTTGGCAGCAAGTTTTATCCAAAACACAAACGTGTCGGCACAGTCTGTTTGGCAGGGTGAGTTTGAAAAGCCTTCGATTTCCATCGAATACTTTAATCCCGACTTAGTCATCGAACATTATTCGACGTGGAGCTCTGCCGGTTTTGTACAAGGGCAATACTCGGTGGCAAATAACCTGGTATTTGTTGGTGAGCTTTCATTTGCCCATGGCAGGCTGGAAGGTTTTTCAGTACCGGATAATGACGAAACGGGCTGGATTGAAGAAAACACATTTGGTAACCCTTACCTCGGCTTGCAGTTATGGCGAGAAATGGGATATCTGGAATTTGGATTTCGACCACCGGTTGTTACCGATGTTGATCTGAATATTGCCAGATTTATTGGTGCAAATGTTGACCTTCAACGCAACGAAGCTTTTTTAGACAACAATCTGATATTGGCGTTTAAGGTGAAACCGATCCGTAAGATCAATTCACAGTGGAATGTTGACTTTCAAATAGCCCCGAGAGTATGGATTCCAACGGGTGATGAGGGATATGACACCCAGTTTCGGATTCAATACGGAAGCCAGGTTAACCTGAATATGGAACCAGTTACACTATCCCTTGCCTTAGACGGCCGTATGAATGTCTCAGGTAGATTGCGTGATGTAAGTGATGTTTTTGTAAATCAGGTGGGATTTTTGGGCAGTTTTGCTCTTGGAAACTTTTATCCGGGTTTTCAATTCAAAATGCCTGTGGATTCAGAACTGGAAAGTTTTCTGAATTATGTTGTCGGATTTTCGGTGACTTACAGACCATAACACTATTTCAGACGGGGTACCGGCATGTAATCTTTGACTATAAACTGAGCAACAGGTGATCAAAATTTCAACCAGAAATTCTTAGGGCACTTTGAGTTTTTTTTAAAGACACTATTTAAAAAAATTTAAACAAACATAATTATCAATGTCTTACAAACCCTGCCTCATGTCTATGATATACGCATTGCTCAGTTGCCTGCTTGCCGGCCTGTTATCCGGCTGCGACCTGAATGGGCCTGTGCCGGATTACGAGCCGGAAGAACTGCCCGCCTCCGAAGACTTCGATGCCCACACCGGCACTTGGAATTCCAACGGCAGTAAAATTTTGTTTCGCCATAGTGATTTAAGCGACCCGGAAAACCTGCGCTCCAAAATGCTATGGGTGGTGGAGATGGATACCGGCGAGCGATATCCGGTCTTTGGCGGACCGGCGCTAAATCCGGACTGGTGCCCGGATGATGAAGAGATATTGTTTCATAGTAATACGGCACCTTCAAGTATTTATAAATACAATATCCCTGAGGATTCATTGATGCGGTTAACGGGAAATGAATCCCCCAATGATCCGCAAAAATTTAGGCATACAAATATAGCAAGGTGGTCGCCAAATGGCGAGCAGGTTTTGTTTACCTCTTCAAGTCGACAGTCTGAGGGGCACGGTTTGGTAATCATGAATCCGGATGGCACCGATGCGGAACTGATTATTTCCATAGGTGTAGGTGGCCGTTGGTTTCCCGAAGGCGAACGCATAGTCTATGTGGACTGGGACGATGAGCAGCCCGGAGACCGCAGTCGACAGCTCTATACGGCCCGGGCCGACGGCAGCGATCAGCAAAAAATAACTGATCTTGAAAATTCGGATTTGATTGCGCACCCTAACGTAAGTCCGGACGGTGGAACTATAGCTTTTACTCACCGATCTGGTCCCGCAAATAATGACATTTTTTTGTTGGATTTAGAATGCGGAGAAAAGAAACAGCTCACCTACACAAATCATGAGATACGTCGTCCGGTGTGGCATCCGGATGGTGACCGTATTCTTTTTTCGGCAAGGAAACGGGAGCACGACCCCCCGTCATTACCCGATGTTGAGTCCCGGCTCTATATCGTCGATGTGGAAAACGGTGATATTGAGCCGGTTTTTCCTGAACCCTGAATAAAAAAACAAAGAGGTTATTCATGAAATCAATAGTATATACTATAATTGTAATAATAATGGGTTTGATGGCCTCCCTTACGCAAGGCCAGAACCCCAATGATCCGTTGTTTAACCAGCAGACCTACCTGGAGACTATAAATGTACCAGAGGCATGGTCAGTCGAAACCGGTTCTTCATCCCTTACAATCGGGGTTATAAGTCCGAGCGGAGTATTTGCCGGACATGAAGATTTGAGCCCACGGGTAACCTTGCAGCATACTGGTCCGGCTCAGGATACTCTGGGAACCGGTACGGTTATTGCCGGGATAGCCGGAGCGGCTACTAACAATAATCTTGGTATCGCCGGGATAAACTGGGCCTCTCCGGTATATTCCTATGATGCAGGTACATTAGAACAACGAGAAATAGAAACACCTTCCGGCACCATAACTGAATTTTTTTCAGTGTTGGATGAAGATCTCATTTCTGATCTGATCGATGATGCGGTATCGGATGGAGTCGATGTTATGATAACACCCTTTCAGGTTGTTCCTGATGATCATTCTCCTTCAATTGAAATTGACAAGTTTCAGGTTTATCCGGTAGTTGTACTCCCGGATCGAGAGGAAATTCTTATGACTGTCGGTGGATTTTTAATGGATATTTACGAGAGAATAAGCACAGACGATAATTATGTAGATCTCGGACAGTCACTAAAACACGCTTATAAAGACGGGGCAACCATTGTCTCGCCAATGCCTGATTACGACGGAGTGCTGCGGGGCATGCCAACTAATCTTAATGACCAGCATATTTCTATAGCAGTTGGAGGTACAGACTTAGACGGTGATAATCCCTTGACTTATTCTGCATCCGGTTCGGAAAGTTCTACAGAATCCTCCCCCGAAATTGAAGTAGTGGCTCCCGGGGAAGACGTATTAACGACAGCTCACACCGGCACCTCCGATTATGAGTATGTTCATACCACATCCGCCAGCGCTGGCATTGTTGGCGGGGTGGCCAGCCTGCTTGAATCCAAAGATGCCAGCCTGTATCCTGATGATGTCCGGCAGATCTTGCGAAGAACAGCCATACCCATGAATGGCCAAGAATATGATAATACAACCGGCTTTGGTTTAATTGATGCTGAAGAAGCGCTTCAATTTCTGGATGAGCATGAAATCGATCACGCTACCATAAACAATCCCACCAATACAACCACCACAAAAATCTCAAGCGGTGAGACGATCAATGTTATTGGAAGTGTTTGGAAAGAAATAACAAGCAAGTGGTACAATGTTGATATGTACAAAGTTGAAGGTACGGTGA
>CAZDIA010000113.1:0-3390 GCA_964505385.1 uncultured Chitinophagales bacterium | reverse complement strand
GCCGGGCGGCACAACAAGTGGTTGATCGGTATAATCAGGAATATCCATCGGATGAACCGGCCGATATCACCCACAGTCGCTGACTCTTCGGAAGCAACTCAAATCCGCTGTTTTTTGCCCTTATTAGGTACTTTCGGGTTTAAAAATCTCAGATACTTAACACTTTTCAGTCTAACCCATCGGTAGTATTTTCTGATGTTCCGTTCCCGCTCTTTTTTCGGGATATTATCGGGATGCTCGGGGTCAAAGACCATTCCGGTGCACAGGCAGTTGGTACGATCGTTACGGGTAAGAATATCATAATTCGGGCAGCTTTTGCACCCTTCCCGGAAAATTATCTAACTCGTCAGATGTCCCGATCCAATTCACTAAAGTTAATCCATTCTTCATTGTTATTAAGATACATTAATCGATTTCTGAAATCCTGAAAGTATTCATAATCAGGGATTTGTTCGATATACCCCTCATTAAAAAGTTGTCGGGCGGTAGTATCGAAAGAATCGTGGCTGCTTATACCTTTATTCTGTAAGTTGTAATCAAAATAAAACAGTAGTTGGGCTTTATCTGCATCAATAACTTCGTCGGACGACAGGGTGTGTTCCAGAACACGAACCTGTACAAGCTCTTCATTACGATATAATTGCACTCGTGCAGCTTCATTAAATCGTTCAAGATATTCAATAGCCTCACCTACAATGGTTCGTGGGATACGCACATAAGCAAGTTCATTCGCTCGTTCAAAACCTGCGGCTTTATATTGAGAGGTATAAGGAGATTGACCCTGTATTGAATCCGGGTCAAGAAGCGTTACAATAGCCTCATTAAACGCATTATTGATTCCGGAAAGCATTATTTCTTTTCCGCCGTTACCTGTAAAATCATGTACTTTTATATCCCTTATTCTTCCGGCATGAACATACGTTTGCAAAGGAGTACCATCTGTAGCTGTAATGATCTGAACGATGGAAGGAAAATTTGGGCGGTGTCCGGCAACTAAAATCACCACCGGAACACCTAAACCCAGGTCGCCGACGTAAATATGTCTTCCGCTGAACCGGGAGCCATGAACATCGGGAGAGTTTGGATAATCCAGGTTTTTAACAATTTGATAAGACCAAAGTAGCGAGTCACCGGATTGCGATTTGGCATGTAAAACATCTGCATCGTTGTATTCATCACTTTCCCTTTCAATATAGAACACCTCATTTTCTCCATCACCGGTAATATCGGCGAGGGCATGGAAAGTGCGTGGAGTAACACTACCGGATGATTTAACTCTGCTAACTGTAGCATTGCCTACATTAATCTGATCAACTGTATTGCCTTGTGAATTCAATAAATACATGTAAGAACCCTGAAAATCTGCATCAACCACACTCCGGTCAATAGTGGGAGATGCAAGGTAAATGATGTTTAGTATGAGAACGAGTATTATGGCTATACCGGAAAGCTGTACCTTGTTACTCCATGCTCTTCTGGCATAGTAGGTAATGCGCCCGGTCCGCCGGATTTGGGTTAATCTGCGGTCGTTCACGACATCTTCAAGACTTCTTACCCCGAAGATGTGCAACTTTTTTCCGGGATACCTGGCATGTAAGTTGCCGGCAATTAACTCGGCCTCTTCCCTTTGCTCCAGCGGAACTACAAGTGTACCCACTGAGGAAAAAAAGGCAGCTTCTACTTTAAGTTCCAGGGTTTCCGTATCAATGGGGTATACGCTACCTTCTTTGTCGATTATGCCGGAAATTGCTGTGTCTTGTGCCGGCTGTAGTTTGTTCCTTGGTTGATGAATGTTTATCAGATAAGAATAAAGCAATACAGCTATAGCAAGTTCTGCAGACCTTCCTTCATAACTGGCATAAGAGGGGTCAAACCTAATCACCCCTCGGTAATAAGACGATGAGAGGGATGGAAGCTTGGTTTTCAGGGAAGTTTTTACCGTTTTAAGAACCGAGTCAAAAAATTGATCTGTAATGTGTCTTGCTCCTCCAACTTTATAAGATGAATAAGTTTCAAGGTAGTCCGACCTGCCATAAACCTGATAAAACTTGTCTAAGTGTGCATCAACAATTCTTCCGGTAAACTCGGTTTTTTCTAAGGTGTTGCAGTATTCAATTACAGGTATTTTTATGAAGTTGGCCTCTTCGGACTCTTCCAAAGTCAGAAATCTGAGTATGTCATTAAAAATGGATGCTGAAGGGTCTTCAGCCTGACAAGCATTTGCTTCGGCAGCCCGTACCCGTTCAAGGGGAGATCCTTCAGTCGTTAACCAATGCGGTACCTCTTTTTGTGGATAATAAAGTTTGAATATTTCTTTGAGATCACCACAGTATGCATACAAAATGGCCACAGCACGGCGCAGTTGATCACTGAATTCATTCCAGGTTTCGATTTCCGATAACCCGGAACAGGATTGGCACAGATTGTCGACACGTTTCAGACAATCGTTTAACCGATCCGGATTTGTGCCATTGAATGCTTTATGATCTATACCAGACGGCAATCTTTCTGTGAGCTCAAGCAGATAAGATTCATGGCGCGCAAAATTGTTTTCCACATAACGGAGAAACATATCGAGGGCAAAGATTTTGCAGCGTAACGAACCTGCTGTGCCGAGAATATCGGTTAATTGCTCGAATTGCTGATGAACGGATTTTAGCCCCATGATGAACGATATTATTCAAAAAATGCAAGAAACACCTTGTCAGTAGGTATCCATGAAGTTTTAATATGAACAATTCCTTTTTCTAAATAAATAAGTACCGGTTTACCATTTGGTGGTTCAATCAACATTCGGCTGGGTAAAGGAATACTCTCCTGAAGCGGTGATATTTGAAGACGCAAGCTTTCTTCATTCATATCAGAAATAAGTTTAAAGCATTGGGCAGATGTACTTTCATTTGAATGTCGGCATTCCGAACTAAAAAACTCGAAACGGTCAATCGCTGTTAGTACCTGAAGGGGGTGACTATTGACATTAGAAATATTATCCGGCGCTGTTTGTAATTCCGCTTTTCCGTTTTTATCAGTAATCAGATCGTTTTTCAACCCAGGCAGATGCAATATATAAAATGGAAGCTCTTCAATATACTCTTCTCTGATCACATAGAACATCAGCGTATTTCTGTCGTGATCATAAAGCACGCGAACAATAGTTTTGTAATCCACAGAACCGAAATTGGCAACTCTTTCAAATCGTTCGGGACCCCCGGAGCTGCTTTGCGATTTTGCTGCCAGAACAAATTCACCGGTTGCCCGGCCCGATTCATCTGATTGAGAAAGGGTAATTGTGTAAGGCCTTGGATAAAGACGAGACATGAACCGGTCCAAATCCTGCTTAGCCGGGCTGGATGATTGATTTAGCTCCTCATAGAAAGATTTAATCTCACA
>CAZDIA010000112.1:0-3570 GCA_964505385.1 uncultured Chitinophagales bacterium | reverse complement strand
TTTAAAAATTAAAAAATCGCCAAATATATTATGCATTAGACGATTAATCTTCTTATACTCTATTTGAACAAAAAAAGAAGGGCTGCCCACGGCAATGGACAACCCTTATTCATGGATGTGATCGTATCGACAGTCACGGAGTAACAAGAGTCTGTCGATTGTTGCACTTTATGAACGCAAAGAATCTATATATTATTACTTTTCCTAATATAAATATGTGTTGGGCTTTTGATCATTAAGATCGTTTTTATTTCGTAACTGCTTGTTAATGGGACGCTTGTTGTTAGACGCTAACCGGTGGTAGGTGCTTGTTTTGCTTTTTTGTTTACTCCCGGTTTCGTGGGTCCGAAAAGTTGTCCCAAAATCTCTGCTATAGCGAATCCATGCTCTTCTCCTCTGATCATTGTAGCTCTCAGACCGGCTCCGAACGTGACCATTCCAAGGGCGATGCCGAGGGGCTGTTTAAGCACATACCCCGTTGCGGCTACGCAAAAACCTACCACAGCCGCTAACATATATGTAAGGGTTGAAGAGTGAATCGAAGAAAAAGGGAGCATAAACAGAAAGCCTGCAATCAGGGCCAGACTTTTGATCACATAAATTACCGAGCTGTTTACCGGGTTAAAGATGAACAAAAGCACAGCAAGAAAGATACCTCCAAGCCATACGGTATTTAATATATTCTGAAAGGGGAAGGTTATCGCTCCCCAGGATTCATTGATACGCTTGCGCACAATCAGCCACAGGCTGGCAGATGCAACAGCCCATCCGCCGGCCATACTCAGGCCACTCATGAGCATTAGTATGCCTCCGAAACTGAACTCTTCGCGTGAGTAGTATTCAACCGTTACGGTAATGGCGGTAGCAATTCCCAGAGCTGCGAGTGCAGAAAGTATTACAATCTGCTTGCTAACCTCCGGCAAGCCCTTTCTGACAATAGCCCAGGAAATTAGTGCCGGAACTACAACAACAAAAGCGTAGGTGAGCAGGTCGGAACGCGGAGTTATTAACAGTAAGCCTATCAGGACTATAAGCAGTCCGCCGGTGATTCTCACCATATACCCTATTTCTTTTTTGCCCTCGCTTTGCAGCCTCCACCAGGCTCTGGCAAATAATAATAGCGCAAAACCGAACAGAACCTGAATCACTCCGGTAGAAAACGTGAAATCCGTAAAAGCAAAATCTTCCATAATTATTTATGATTTCTTCTTTCCTGAACCCGTCGGTGAAGTACATGGATACTACCAAAAACAACAAGTGCGGCTAATGTTACAGCGAACCATCCCGCAAAAATTGCCCTGACGTCGTTCAGTGTTATTGTAATCCAAACGGCAGCGCCGAGAATGGCAATACCGGAAATAATCAGCATGAACGGGGCTTGCAGGCCGCTGTCCAGTGAGCTTTTGGTAACACCGAAATAGCCGGCCGAGGCTGCCAGTATCGCAATAAATAATGCTGCTACAGGATCTTCCATTTTAATTGTTTTTAGTATCTGAATGCATGTTACAAACAAAAAGTCTTTTCATCTCAAACGATAAAAATCAATTGTATAATTTCATTGAGAAAACTCCTGGCGGAAATCGCTCCAGGTAAAATCGGAGCCGTCCCCAAGATCAATCCACCGGACAATCTCCCAGAGCCCGTCATCTTCACCACGTTCCAGATCCAGGATTAACTCACCAGTGGCAATAGTTGGCAGATCATCGGTATCACGGCCATGATTGACTTCCAGAGTATATTCAGCGCTTATCCGGATTTCCGGATCACTGCCTTCCTCCTCAATATTTTCCAATTGCAACTGATGATTTCCAAAGTCTTCGGCTGATGAGGCCATATTATTGAAATAATCCCGCTCATCATTTTGATTCCAGTTTTCCCAGCCACTCCAATCCTGAGCTCTGCTGCTCGGCTCAAATGTATATTCTAAATCAGAAATGCTTCGGGAATAATTATCCGTATTCATTTCTGCCACAGCACTTTGTAAATTTCGAACCACATCTGAGGCTTGTTCGGGCTGGATGTAGGTAGATCCTCCTCCATCCTCCGGCTCTTCCGGTTCACGCGTATCAAATACGCTGCACGAAGTGAGCAGCAACAACATAACTATTGCTATGGAGAATTGAGGCTGTGACATTTCATTTGCTGTGATGCAATTACATTATTGATAATTTACAAGATTAAAAAGACTGAGCAAGAGGCGAAAATCCCGTTTGAATGAAAGCTTAGTTTTCTATGCCATCCAACTCATCAACCGAAATCTCATTCAATTTCCAGAAGTACCCGTGGCCTAAATCAAGTGCCATGTGATACAAACTGATGGGGCGGTTTAACGCACCCATCGAACCATTTTTTGGTGGATATGGCCCGTAAAGCGGGTCATCGACCACCGGATGACCAAGTGCCTGCAAATGCACCCGTATCTGATGCGTACGACCCGATAACGGCTGTGCCTTGATTAACGATATTTCGGCGCCGGCCTTGGTAAGTTCAAAATGCGTCCGTGCAGATTTGGATTTTTGGTTATCACCGGCAGCAAAACGGATGCCTTCGCGGCGATAAACCGGAAGTGTACAAATCATAGAGCTCCATTCAGGTCTGCCCGAAACCCGGCACGTATACGTTTTGGTAACCCGGTTTTGTGAAAACTCACGCTGGGCAAATGACGTGAACTCACCGGTTTTACCGAAAAGTACCAAACCTGAGGTGACGACATCGAGGCGGTGAATGACGTGAAGCTTCCGGCCGGTTCGGGCTTCCAAAATTGCAAGCAACGAATTATAGTTATACCTGCCGCCGCGATGTACCGGTATGGGAGCAGGTTTATAAGCTACCAGGTAATCGTCGGTTTCATCAATTATGCGAACCGCATCGGGAACTGCCGGCTCAACAACTCTTGGAGCGTTTATGGTCAACTGCTCACCTTCACGAACTGTTTGCCGGCCATTAACCAAATCACCATTCCGGCGGATGTTACTTTGTGCTGCAAGATTGTCCCAATGTTCCATAGGCTGTCGCGGCAGTTTACGAGCCAGCACCTCGCGGACGGTATTGCCGGCATCCTTGCGTCCGCACTTTACCCTGAATTCGGTTGAATACGGCTCAATCAGCCTGATTTTCGTGCTGTAATGTTCGGTCTTTGAATTCATCATCAAAATAATAGTACCACTTGCGAAACGGGGCGTAGGTTTCACGGGGATTATACGGGCGCTTATATTCGCTTTGCCGGCATTTTTCACTGCAGCAACCTTCCATTTGCCGGGCGCCTTCCGGTGAACAGACAAATAACTTGTTACACTCCATGTTGGCGCAGTTGATGTACATATCACATGGCTTGCCGGTTATCTCGCAATGGGCGATTGGCTCTTCTTCTTCCGGGTTCACCGGCACGACGAGGCGGTCATCAAATACGAAGCATTTGCCTTTGAAATGTTTGCCGCCTTCCTCTTTAGCGTAATTCAAAATACCGCCGTGAAGCTGATTGACATCACGAAAACCTTTTTTCTGCAGCAGTATCGAAAATTTTTCACAGCGGATTCCGCCGGTACAGTACATCAGCGTTTTTTTGTTTTT
>CAZDIA010000111.1:0-3753 GCA_964505385.1 uncultured Chitinophagales bacterium | reverse complement strand
TAGGGCACTTTGAGTTTTCTTACAGGCATTAAGTAGGGACAAAAGCTAACATTTGTGATTTTGTATTTCGACATATTGCGGTTTGTCTAAGCCGCTAATATTTCCAATATTCCTGACTAATCAAATTGGTTCCTATTAACTCAAGGCTAAGATTGTAATGAAAAATGCTGTTTTGAGCTGTATCGCTGCAGCTTTGGTTTTGTATGCCTGCTCACCGACTGAGCCGGTAACTGATGATCCCGCCGAAATGTTGACATTGCAGGAAAAACGGGCAACCGGTGAAGAGGGAATGGTTGCGGCTGCTCATCCCCGGGCCGCGCAAATTGGTATTGATATGCTGGATCAGGGTGGGAATGCTTTTGATGCTGCCGTGGCCACCGCATTTGCACTTGCAGTTGTAGAGCCGATGATGTCCGGTCTGGGCGGGAGTGGTGCGATGGTAACCTGGGATAATGAAAATAATCAGCCTGATTACATCGATTTTTACGCCCAGCTTGGTGCGGACCCTGACTTTGCGTTGGAATCGGATATGGACGAAGATCCGGATTCGGTGACCAACGAGCGCAGTGTTGCTGTACCCGGCTTTGTTATGGGTTTGCTTGAGGTTCACGAAGAAAAAGGAAATCTTACAAGAGAGGAGATTCTTCAACCCTCGGTAGATTTAGCTCTTGATGGATTTCCGGTACACGGCCTTCTGGGTGAGATTATCCGCGATTATGAAGACCGGCTAACATACGAGGATGCGGCAAAAGAAATATTTTATCCTGACGGCGACCCGCTGGAAACCGGAGAAACCCTTGTCCAGGAAGATTTGGGCAGATTGCTGGAAAATATTGCAGCTGAAGGTACATCAGCTTTTTATGAGAGTGTGTTTACCGAAAATGTGATTGATCATCTGCAAGAGGGAGGCAGCACACTCACCGAAAATGATTTTGCCGATTATGAAGTAAGATGGCGTGGTGCACTTTGCGGATCATACCGTGATTATACCGTAATGTCAGCTCCGCCGCCTTTAGCCGGCCCGGAAGTGATTCAATCGCTGAATATGCTCGAACAATATGATTTGCCTGAAAAGGGATTGCCATTTGAGTCCGGCGAAGCTGCATCAGTTTTAAGTGAGGTTTTACGCATTTCACGGGTAGACCGTCAAAGATGGACCGGAGATAATCTTTTTTTTGAACTTCCGGTCGCCGGGCAGATCAGCAAAGGATACGCTGAATATCGAAGCAGAGAAATCGGTTTGGTAGCCGACTCCATGGAAGCAGGAGATCCATGGCCGTTTATTGAAGATTTTGACCCCGCCTGTGAGGGTGATGGATGGTATGATGTTTTTGCTGAGCCGGACCGTGAATGGGAAATTCCGGATGAATATATGCCCTCGGCCGGTGAAGATGAGGAACGACACACTACCCATCTTTCGGTAATCGATAGCGAGGGGAATACCGTATCCATGACCAATACCATGGGATTGTATTTTGGATCAAGTGTATTCAAGGATGGTGTTTTCTTTAATTCAACCAATCGGAATGTAGATGAGCGCCAGCCGAATATCCGGGTCGCAAATCGTACAGCCCATTCAAGTACGGCGCCAACAATCCTGTTGCAGGAGGAAGAACCGGTACTTGCTGTAGGATCTCCCGGCTCCGGAAGAATTCCACCGGCTGTTATTTCGATGAGTTTGTATGTTCTCGACTATCAGCTTGATCCTGCCGTGGCGATTGGCCTGCCACGACTGTATCCTCATATAAATTCACCGACGATTGCAACGGAAGGCGGATTTACATATCAATCGCTACAATATCTGAGGGATGAGGGATTTAATTTAAGACCAAGCCCTTCAGATGATCGCTATTTTGGCGGTGTTCATATGATCTACCGAAATGCTGATGGAGAACTTATCGGCGCCGGAGACCCGCGCAGGGATGGAGTAGTAAAAACACAATGATGTAGCAGATTGAAAATATCATTGCAAATAGCGAATATAAAAATTACAGCATAAACTAACGCCGTATATTCATGATTAAGCTTTTAGCCATTTTGTTGCTTGTGAGTCTTTATTCTTGTGCCCCGAATGACTCCTATGATCAATTGATCACCGGAGGAGTGATCGTTGATGGTTCAGGGGATGAAGTTTATAATGCGGATATTCTAATCCGAAATGGTAAAATTTCATATATCGGTGAGATGAATACCGATACAATAGATGTTGATCAACGTTTTGACGCAAATGGATATCATCTCACGCCGGGCTTTATTGATGCCCATGCGCACGGTGATCCCCTCGAGAACCCCGAATTTGAAAATTTTCTTGCTATGGGGGTTACAACAATTCTGCTTGGTCAGGATGGGGGCGGCCCTGACATTGAGGGCCTTGATGAACATATGAGTGCGGTAGAGGGCATTCAGCCCCATGTTAATGTAGCGTATCTCGCAGGGCATAATACCATTCGCCGTGAATCCGGTTTAGGTCATGACGATCCGGATGATACCGATCTCGATGCTCTTGCTGAATTAGTTAGTCAAAGTATGGAAACCGGCACTTTCGGAATCTCTCTTGGACTTGAATATGATTACGGCGGGCAGGCTGAAATGCCCGAATTAATTCGCATAGCAGAACCGGTTGCCGGGTATGATGGGATTATCATGAGTCACATGCGTAGTGAAGATTACGACAAAATTGAAGATTCCATTGAGGAATTGATCGGGCAGGGAATGGAGTCCGGCGCGCGTGTGCATGCTTCACATTTGAAAATTGTCCTGGGCAATGATCCGGACCAGGCGCATGAAATTTTGGAAATGATGGATCATGCCAGAAATGAAGGTGTCGACATTTCGGCAGATGTTTATCCCTATAATGCGAGTTTCACCGGAATTGGTTTGCTGTTTCCCGATTGGGCAAGTCCTCCCAATGACTATGAAGAGGTGGTGGAAGAGCGCCGGGGCGAGCTTGAAGAATATCTCAGAGATCGTGTAAATACGCGCAACGGCCCTGAAGCAACTCTGTTTGGCACGGGTGATTATTCCGGTAAAACACTTGCCGAGGTTGCAGAAGAAGAGGGGCGCCCGTTTGAGGAGATTTTGATTGATCTGGGACCGGGTGGAGCAAGCGCAGCGTATTTTGTTATGGATGAAGATGTGATGGAAATTTTTATTGCCGATCCTCACTCCGTAATATCATCGGATGGCAGCCCGACAATGCGGCATCCACGCGGGTACGGCGCGTTTGCTAAAGTGCTTAATGAATACACTTCGGATGATAAATTACTGGATCTGGTGGAGGCTGTTCATAAAATGTCCGGGCAAACGGCTTCCATTATCGGGCTTGACGATCCGGAAAAAGTTGAGGTGAAACGGGGGTATCTGCGCGAGGGCTATGCAGCCGATATCCTGATGTTTAACCCGGATGAAGTGAAGGATCGGGCAGATTTTGAACATCCCCATGAACTTGCTGAGGGAATGGAGATGATATGGGTAAACGGCCAGCCAGCCTGGGAGGTGGATTCACTCTCCGGCCCGGACGGCCACGGCAAGATGATCCGCAATCAAATAGCGAGGTGAGTTTGTTTAATCCCGTAGGTTTACGGGACAAGTTGTTTGACGTTTGATGTTCTGTGTAACAACAAACATCAAACGTCAAACGAAAAAACGGTTGTAAGCAGCAACCTAAGGTTGCCCTTAATCTTCTTCTGCCTCGCCTTTGTGTTTAACATAAAAGTCGAGCCAGGCAGCCCACCTCGTCCATAAGTCGAGCAG
>CAZDIA010000110.1:0-4261 GCA_964505385.1 uncultured Chitinophagales bacterium | reverse complement strand
GCGTGAGTTCCCTGCTGGGTACGGAAGTCAGCTGTTTCCGGGAAGTCGGCTCCGTCAAAGTGGGCTCTCGGGAAATAGGTGACATCTCCTTCCTCTTGCCACCGGTCAAGCACCATCTCATCAAGGTTACCGAGCATGGATGGAGTACGGGTAAAGTACCAGTCCGTATTGGCAAAAGCCCACTGGCCAAAGCTGAATTCAAAGAAAATATCCAGCTGAACTCCGCGGTAGTCAAAGTTATTTCCAATACCGCCTACCTGATTGGCAACACCATCATTCCACTGAACATTATCATCAGGTTCAGAAGGTGTGAAAGTCAGGTTACCATCGGCATCATACCACATCGGGCGGCCGTCGGCAGGGTTAACACCAGCCCATTCGGGAGTATTAATCTGCCCAAGAGGCTCACCTTCCTCTATACGTGATAATGTGGCAGTCGGATCAATGGTTTCACCGTCAGGCAATTCAGTTACCTCATTGCGGATAAAGCCGATATTATAGCGGGTGCTCCACTGGAAATCCGGCGTATTAACATTCACTGAGCTGATTTCAAATTCAATTCCTTCATTTCGCACCGAACCGATGTTCTCGGTTATATCATCATAACCGCCGTGGGCCGGAAGCGGCCGGTCAAACAACAGTTCATTATTATTTCGACGATACACATCAAGAGAACCGCTTATTCGACCTCTTCCGAAGGAGTAGTCAAGACCGAGATTTACTTCTTCGGCTTCCTCCCAGCTCAACTGAGGGTTCTCCAATTGTGTAGGAGTCATAGCGGAACCTCCGCTATATGAGCCTACTACGGAATACAACCCTCTTGCAGCAAAGTTTCCAATCGCCGCATTACCGGTTATACCGTAACTTGCACGCAATCTGAGGTCATCAACAACATCATACGTAAAGAACTCTTCCTGAGCAATATTCCAGGAACCTGAAATTGACGGGAAGAATCCCCATCGTGTATCTTCACCGAATCTGGAGTGACCGTCATACCGTGCAGTAAAGTTCAGGAAGTAGCGATCATCATAGTTGTACTGTGCTCTTCCAAAAAAGCTGCCGATTCGGAATTCCGATTCGGTTCCGCTTGCTGTAGTTGGATCAGAGGAAGCATCCAGCACATCAAAAAATGTTCCCGGGAAACCGTCACCTCGTACGGTAACACGTGATGAATGGTCACGACGATACTCCGTTCCAAACCGGCCAGAAAGATTATGCACTTCATCGAAGGTATAATCCATGTTAGCAACCAGGTTGGTATTGAAGTTAGTCACGTCCCGATCGTGGTTTAGAAGCCAACCTCCTTCATCGGGTCGGGCAATGACATTTTCATACCGATTGTCTTCTGTATTTCGGAAGTCAAGGCCAAATTGACCGCTAACCGTTAACCAATCGGTAAACCGGTAGTCGAGATTTGCATTACCGGTGATTTGAAGAACATTAACCATACGATCCACTTCATTTTCAATGAGTACAGGATTTGTAGTTAACCCGAATGCGGTATTTGGATTATAAACGGTTTCTTCTTCATCAGCCCATGGGAAAGAGAACGGTGGTTCAAACATAGCCTGTGAAGGCGGGCAGTTAATGAAGTTACCGTCCTGGCAGACACCAAACTGAAAGCTTCGCGCAATATTTGTGTTCACGGTCGCTGACAATCGGTCGGTAACATCATGATCAAAGTTTGTTCGCAAATTAATGCGTTCAAATTCACTTGCGAATGCCGTTCCTTCGGTGTTTTCGTAACCGGCAGACACATAGAAGCGGGTACTTTCGTCTCCACCTCGCGCGGAAAGATTATAATTCTGAGTCACTCCCTGGGTGTAGATATGATCTTCTGCCCAGTTGGTATTGGCGAGTTCACCCTCGTCTGCTCCAGGGGGGGTGCCGAAAATGCCTTGTATATCGTCGCGAATTGCTGCACGTGCATCTTCAAAGGGTAGCCCCGTATTGTTTGCAATCCCCTCACCGGCAAAATCAAGCCATTCATCCCGCTCAAGGTAATTAGCAGTGTTTGCGATGTCACGAACACCACGTTCAACGCGTGCGGAAACCTCGGTATCGCCTTCGGCGCCTCTTGCGGTATTAATAATCACCACACCGGCAGCTGCCTGGGAACCGTAAATCGATGCCGCAGCAGCATCCTTCAATACCTCTATGGATTCTATATCTCGCGGGTTAATTGCGTTAAGTGGGGATGTGCTGGCTTCACCGGAAAGCTGACTGAATGACATCTGCACCCCGTCAACAATATACAGAGGCTCTGTAGCGGCATTTATGGAACCCTGGCCACGAATATTCACCTGAAAAGCACCACCGGGGTTACCGGATGTCGTCTTAACATTTACACCAGCTGCTCTACCCTGTAACAAGGACTCGGTGTTTTGAAGCGACACATCCTGGATATCCCGGGATGATACATTAGCCTGAGAACCGGTAATCTCTCTGCGCCGTTCCACACCGTAGCCGGTAACTACAAGCTCATCAAGGCCGATGTCACCTGCATCAAGGGATACATCCAATGTAGTCACCTCATCTTCGGTAACAGTTACTTCATCAGTAAATGTTTCATAACCGACGAAGGTGATGCGAAACTCATACGTACCTGCAGGTACCCCTGCAATGGTAAAATTACCTTCGGCATCAGTAGTTGCACCTCGTTCCAGATCTTCAATCAGAACAGAAGCTCCCACTAATCCGTCACCTGTTTCGGCATCTGTCACCTGGCCCGAAATATCACCCGTCTGGGCTATGGCATAATGGGCCATGAACATAACCATGCCAATGGTCATTAGTATCTTTTTAGTCATACTACTACCTCTGTTGTTGTGTACATTGTTTATTTGACTTGACTTGGAAATTAAAAAACAGAATCTGCTCATTTATTTAATAAGTTTTTCTGTTTTAATACATTACATAAAGTTCATAAATTCAAGTGATCTAAAAGCCACTTCTTTTACTAATTAACATTCAACTAATCACGCTTTTAACCATAACAAATTTAATAATCTCGCCTTGTCTATCTTTTTCAAAAATTCTTTCTGCACTGCAAGCCTCATTTTTTCTTTATCAGTCAAAGTGTAGTTACTTTATTTATTAAATTTCCCCAAAACAAATAATTTGAATAACTTATTTTATTAATAAATTTATCCCATTAAAACTTCTTAATCCTGCTGTTGACAACAATAAGACAACACTAAGTTTAGTGATTTTCAAATATGACCTCAGTTGCAATAACTATCAATATCTGAATAATTATTTATCATATTATTACAAAGTGCAATGCATATATAAGTGAAAGCACATAAAATTAAATTTTAATAAAATTTCTATAATATATTTATTACAAATTTGGTCTTATCTTTTATTATTGTAAAAATATTTTAACATTCGTTTTGACTTATTTCAAAAACTACAGCTTCTCAACACGCTTATCTTACTAAAAAACTACATTTTACTTATATAATACAGATTATACATTACAGGTATAGTTTTCGCCTTAATCTTTTGTTAAAACGTTTACTTGTGATGCAGCATAAACCCGTATCTCCCGCTTTCAATAGGTGTGATTTTGGATCAGTTACAAAAAGCGGGGAAGATGAAAAGAGGTAAAGATGTGAAGAAGTCAAGATGGCAAGATAATAATCCGGAATTCTAACCCCGGTCGCTCCTCCAACTCTCTTGCACTTTCTTGAATTCCCGACTTCTTAAGTTCTTATCATCTTGACTTCTTGATATGCTTTAACTCTTTATGAGACAGGGGGTACTTGAAAAAAATATATTTTCCCCAATTAATCTTAGAAGTGAATTTTGAGGATAAAAAAAACCTGTGATTGTAGTAGCAGATGAACCCCGGTTACGAATTATATTTATTGAATCGCCGGATAGGGGTGCTCAGAGGGGCGAAGCATTTCCAATACAATTTCAAAATCGTCATCTAACCTTTCTGGGGACAGGCGGACGGGAGCCACTCCGGATCCGGTAATATATATTATTTGCTGACTGTCAAAAGATGATAAGGTAACGCTGCCGTTTTGATCAGGAGTTTTTGCAACTGAATTTGCACCAATACTCCGAAACACAACTGAACTGCCTCCATTTGCGGCTCTGATCACTCCGGTCAGAGGCCCATGTTCCGGCCGGTCGAACTTCACTTCCGGTACATTTGGTAAATCACGCTTCAAGCTTTTATAGATTATAAAAACGCCATTCGGCAACAAGTATGTAGAAAGGCCATGGGAATCTAACAAAGAGAACAAAA
>CAZDIA010000109.1:0-4443 GCA_964505385.1 uncultured Chitinophagales bacterium | reverse complement strand
AGAATACGCTGTTATGTATTTATAATCAACCTCATTGGGACTCGGTTGTTGCCGTGGTAGTGGTATCACCACGAAAATGTCTTATCCATTCCTTCACCCGGAAGGTAATTGCCGCTACAGCAACATAAACTACCGGGATAAGAACGAGGGTAATCAACGTAGAGGATGCAAGACCGCCGATTACGACACGGGCAAGGCTGGCTTGAATCTCGCCGCCGGTACCAAAACCGAATGAGAGCGGGAAGAGTGCAAGAATGGTGGTTAAAGTGGTCATTAGAATCGGGCGCAGACGCAGCCGGCCGGCCTCAATTACCGCATTATATACATCCAGGCCGCGTTCCCTGCGCATCAGGTTGATGTAATCCACAAGGACAATCGCGTTGTTGACCACAATTCCAAGCAACATCATGGCCCCCATCATGCTTTGCATGTTAAAGGTAGTTCCTGTAATCAGCATGGTCGGAACTACTCCAATAATGGCTACAGGCACTGAAAACATGACGATAAGCGGATCAACAAAACGCTCAAATTGAGCGGCCATGACCATATAGACCAGCAGAAGCGCAATCAGAATGGATAGCGTGAAATCACGCTGTGCCTGTTGCTGTTCTTCGTATTCGCCGCCGAAATAGACTGAATATCCTTCGGGGAAGTTCATATCCGCAATAGCCGTCTGTATATCATTAACGGCATCTCCAAGCGCTACATCCCCATGTAGGTTTACGGAAATGTACTCCACACGTTGGCTGTTGACCCTGTTAATACTGGTGGGTGCACGGTCTCTGGATTTACTCACCACGGTTGAAATGGGCAGGATTTCACCTTCAGATGAGCGGATTGTAATATTATCAAGATCCTGTGGGCCTACACGGTCTTGCGGTCTGAGCCGAACCCGGATGGGACGTTCTTCCCCTTCAACCCGGTAATATCCGGCAACGGACCCCCCGATATTTGCCTGTATGGTGGATGCAACTTCCTGCATCCCGATGCCGAGCTGAGCCAGCCGTTCGCGATCTACACGAATATTTTGCTGAGGCCGCCCTTCATCTTCACCGATTTCGACATCGGAGACTTTGGAAAGCGGCTCAATCCGGTTTCGGACTCGCTGGCTTAGATCCTCAATGGTTTCAAGATCATGACCGCGAAGCTGTAACTCGAGAGTTTCATCGCCGTCATCTCCACCACCTCTTCCGCCGCCACCGAAGACACGGCGAAGCACCCACAAGCCGGAACGTGCTGTTACGCGAATATCAGCTCCGGGTATGGTATTGGAAACTTGTTCATTAAGATGATCAGCCAGTTCGCTGCTGCTCATATCCCGTTCAGAGCGGTCAGTCAGCGTGAGTTGGACATCAGCTCGTCCGTTTCGGACATCACGGGTAAAGTATTGTACAGCGTCAGGAGGTGTTGAAGCCTGCACGATTTCGTCAAGTTCCATCATATAGTCGTACATCACCGCAATATTGACGCCATCATCCATCCGCATTCTGACGCGAACTTCATCAGCATCGGTTTGAGGAGCAAGCTCGAAAGGAATTTGTGGAATAAAAGCAACCGAAACTATGATCAAAATTAAGGTAACCCCACCGACATATTTTTTCCGTTCGAGCAGCCGGGCAAGCATACTTTTGTATTTGTTTTCCATCTGCTCAAAAAACCGCTGATGCCGTGTTCTTTTTTCCGGGTCGGGATCATCCGGCTGGTAGGTTAGAAAGCGGTTGGATATCATCGGTACCAAAGTGAGAGCGGCAATGAGCGATGCTAACAAGGCAAAAACGACCACAAGGGCGAGTTCCTGAAACATCATACCGGTGACAGATTGCATAAATACAACCGGCAGGAAAATCACCGAAGTGGTCAAGGTAGCTGCAATAATGGCTCCGGCAACCTGCTTTGTTCCGAGGAGGGCACTTTCCTTACGTTCTTTACCCATCTGTCTGTTTCGCACTATGTTGTCCAGCACAACAATGGCATTATCCACAATAAGACCGATGCCGAGTGCAATACCGCCAAAACTCATCATGTTCAGGCTCAATCCGCCGAAATATATCAGCCCGAAAGTGGCGATAACGGAAATCGGAATGGTGACCCCAATGATAAACGTGGTGGAGCCGTTTCGAAGGAAGGCAAATAAGACGATGAGGGCGAGAATTCCACCCCAAAGCGCCGAATTACGCACATTGTTAATGGAGGATTGAATGAACTCCGACTGGTCCGATATAACTTCAAGCTGTAGATCATTGCGGATGGAGTTAATCCGCTCAACTTCCCGTTTGATATCCTCGGCTACAGCTACCGTATTGGCATCGGTTTGTTTGCGGATAGCCATCCTTAGGGTGGGCACATCATCGATCTCGATGTATCGCCCGATATCTTCATAGGCATTCTCTACATTTGCGATATCTCCAACGCGGATCGGGTCGCCATCTACAGTTGTAATAACCGTTTGGGCGATTTCCTGTATACTTTCGTATTCGCCCTGTGTACGTACGTATAAGTCACTAAATCCATCCCTGATGTTTCCCCCGGGTAGATTTACATTCTCCTGATTAATGGCATTCACTACATCGGAGGAGGTAAGTTCGGAAGAAACCATTCGCTCCCGGTTGAGGTCAACTCGCACCTCTTCGTTGACACTCCCCCAGACATCAATAGATCCGGTTCCCGGAATTTGCTCAAAGTTTTTTGCGATATCCTGCTCCAGGATACGAGTTAGTTCGGCCAGGTCGCGGTTGGATCTGGCACCTATCATAACAATAGGCGTGTCATCGGGGTCAAATTTCCAAATCCGGGGTGACTCAGCTTCATCTGGCAGATTGCGTCGCACCCGGTCCAGGGCATCTCTCACATCATTTGTAGCGGCTTCAAGATCTGTATTATAGCCAAAATTCAATCTGACTCTGCTGGTACCCTCGCTCGAATTGGAGGAGATTTCTTCAATATTTGGAACTCCGGCCAGAGCATTTTCCACCATATCGGTGATAATCTGCTCCATTTCTTCCGGTCCTACGTTGTCATAATTGACTACGACCGTAAGTCTGGGGAACTCTATAGGCGGCAGCAAATCTACCGGTAAATACCGAAATCCGACAATTCCCAGAACTACGATGATACAATAAACCATCGCAGTTGCGACGGGGCGATTAACAGAACGTGAAGTTAAAGACATATAAAATTACATTTGGTTATGGGGACCAATGAATTAGTGCAGTATGAGTTTTTATCGCAGACCGAATTAATTACAAAGTATAATTACTGTTCTTCTTCGCGAATTCGCTCCAGCTTATCTGAAATTATTCCGTGAATATCTCTGCTTTCAAGCTGTTGCTTATCTATGACTGATTCCCAATCGGTTTTGCGAACTCTCGCTTCGTCGCTGTCGCGATCAGCAAGCATGTTCTGGCCAAGAGTTACGACATATTGATCATCTGATAAACCACTAATTCCTGATACAGCACGCCCTTCAGCGGTAATTGAAACCGGGATAAATTCCACCGGGACAGGACCCATTACGGGATTTCCATCCTCGTCTTCCTCCTGAGCTTCGAGGTCAAGTTCCGTACCGATGCCTTCAGCTACGTAAACCCCGCGCTGTCCATCGCCCGGATTGGAAAATATTGCAGCATTGGGTACAAGGGTTGATTGCTCCGTCTCACCATAGAGAATATCAACAGAGACGAACATCCCCGGACGCAGAGAGTTGCCGGGATTGGGAACTTCAATTTCGGCTTGTGTGGTATGAGAAACCGGATTCAAAAACGGTGAGATTCTGGTGATCTCTGACTCAATCAGGGTGTCCGGCAGAACCGGGGAAGAAATTTGAGCGGTATGCCCCTGCTGAATGTGACCGGTCATGGTTTCTGTTAATGTAACAGTTATTTTCATGTTACTCACATCGCCGACTTCGAAAACCTGATTGCCGGAATCAATTCTCTGGCCGACTTCGGCATTCCGGCCTCCAACCACGCCATTGATGGGTGATTTAATTACGGTGTTATCTAAGGCGTATTCGCTGTCTTTCAATTCGGATTCGGCTCGTCTTTTTTGAGCCTTGGCAAGCTCAAGATTGGCTTCGGCCTCTTCTTTATCAGCCCTCAGGGTTTCGAGTTCGAGCTGGGATTCCATGTCGCGCTCGGATAATTGTTCCACACGTGAAAGTCGGGATTCCACGCGGTTTAAACTTGCTCTTGCTTGCCTCACCTGAGCTTGGGAAACATCCAAATCTGATTGAGCCTGGTTGCGTTGCTCCCGAAATTCGTCATCGCGCAGCTTCACTAAGGGATCACCTTCCTGAACCCGGTCTCCGTTTTCTACATAAACCCCGGTAATTCGACCGGAAATTTCCGGATAAATTCCGGTTTGATTACGGGCTCGGACAACACCGGTCAATCTTTCTTCAAGGGGCAGTGAACCAAGTTGGGCCTGCACGATTTCAACAGTAGG
>CAZDIA010000108.1:0-4543 GCA_964505385.1 uncultured Chitinophagales bacterium | reverse complement strand
TCAATAAGCCGGCAGGAATGGTGGTTCATCCGGCTTTTGGCAATCGGCACGGTACTCTTGTCAATGCTCTGCTTTACCATGTGGGCAAACTTGCTAATGATGAGAATGCGCTTCGACCCGGCATAGTCCACCGCCTGGATAAAGATACTTCCGGCTTGTTGGTGGTTGCAAAAACAGAAATCGCCCATAACAATTTGGCCAAGCAATTTGCCGGACGCAAAGTATCACGAAGCTACCAGGCTATGATTTGGGGAGTACCGGAAAAGGAGACTGGTACCATTTCGGCTCCTTTGGGGCGATCGAAAAAGGATCGCAAAAAAATGGCTGTAGTGCCGGAGGGAGAAGGAAAGCATGCCGTTACACACTACCGGGTGCTGGAATATTTTGATCATCTAAGCCATGTAGAGATCAATCTGGAAACCGGTCGTACCCACCAGATTCGGGTTCATTTTCAGCATGCGGGTATGCCGGTGTTTGGTGATCCGACTTACGGTGGTGATCGTGTGATATATGGACCAAATACCGGTTCCCGAAAACAAATGTATAAGGCCTTGTTTATTCGGCTTAGCCGGCAGTGTTTACATGCTAAAACTCTTGGTTTCGTACATCCGCATACCGGAGAAGAGGTCCTTTTTGATTCCGAACTTCCGGAGGATTTTTCCTATGCTCTGAGCAAAATCAGAAAACTGTGCACGCTGACGTGATTTTTTCAAATAGCTGTTACGCATGGTTTTAACCTCGCCTTCGACGGCAGTTTTGAGAAGGTTGACAGGGTAAGGCATCGAGGCATCCAGGCACCGAGGCATCGAGGATTAAAGCAACTTAGGCTGTCATTCGGAGGTTTTAATCCCACCTTCGCGGCACTGTTGATGAGGTGACAGAATATTTCAAATTGAAGATTTATTCATAGATATAGAGTAAACCATTATTAAACAACAACCTGTCATCCCGACCGGAATCGCGCCCGGATTCCAGTCACGGGCTTTGAGTAACTTCGCGATGAAGCGGAGGGATATGTGTAGCAAGAAACCTGCTAAAACCTCAATTACTGCTATGGCATAATCCTTGCCATTGCAGACCCCTCCATTCCTCCCGACTGCGTCGGGATTCAGTCGGGGTGACAAAAGGGGCTAATATCTTAACCTCATCTGTCACTCGCAATAGAGATACAATTGGAATATTCTACCTTGGCAGCGGATTTTGCTCTATTTCATAGGAGGAATCTCCTTGCAAAAAGCAATTATTTTGCCAAAAACAATCGAACTCATGTTTTTATGAAATAATTCAATACTCTGCCCACACGTATTCACTTTGATTGAAATCAGCATTTATCCTATTAAACCAGTTTCACAATGAGCAACAAGCAGAAAAAAGAACTTAAAGTCACGGTCACTCTGGATGAAAAGAATGTGCCGGAGCAAATTGAGTGGGAAGCCGGTGATGCCCCGGATGAGCAGTCAAAAAACGTAAGGGCAATGATTCTTTCCCTTTGGGATCAGAAAAATAAGGATACACTCCGCCTTGATTTGTGGACGAAAAACATGGCTCAGGACGAGATGAAAATCTTTTTTCATCAAACTTTAGTAACCATGGCGGACACGCTCGAAAAATCTATACAGGATGAGCGGATCGCAGGGGACATGCGTGATTTCTGCGCCTATTTCGCCGAGAAAATGGAAATCGTGGATGAAGAGTAACATGAACCGGAGAGGCTGAGCTTAAAACAAAAGCCTCTCCTGTTTCACATTATCCGGATTCGTGTTCACTGTACAGAATGGAACCGAAAGTGACTGCACTTTCGCGTTCATTTTCATCCCATATTTGATATCCGGTAATCTCACCTTCCAAATTCGGAGCCTGTTTCAGGAAGGTGTAAAGCGGAGGAAATCCACAAATGCGATACGGGTCATAATCGTCGGAAATGTGTCGATAGAGCGCCTGGGAATCACCGGCTTTGGCGTAATTGAGAAAGGTTGTATCAAATGCCTTAACATCCTCAAACATTGTTTGTGCCGCGGCACTGTCGCCGAATTTTTTGCCTATATGGGCCAGATCACCCGAAATCAACAGGAAGGTATCCGGGTCTTCAATTTGTTCATTGAGCCAGCCGGACATGGCGTCCACTTTTTTCTCAAGGTGGCTGTCCTGGGAATAGAAGAGTTCTTCAAACGGGCCAACCAAAATGGGCGTCATGGTGAAATTTTCCGGCCAGATGTGCTGGGCGAAAATCAGATGCAGCTCAATGCTGTGCTCAACACGGTGAGCGCGATCTTTGGTATTGATACCGTAGTGATCTGCCGAGTTGGAAAGTTGCTTTAATCGCTCTTTATCCGGCTCTACTTTGCCAAGCGGTGTTTCATACGTTTTATCCGAGATGATAAACGGGGTGTTTTCATATTCGGGATGATATGACCCGGCATAATGAGAAGTAGCCAGCACGATCAACCGCTTGGGCTGCACCGTTTGGAGGGGGGCAAATGCCTTGCCATACGTGCTCAGCCCTATTCTCGGGTCGATGTGCGGGGCATAAAGCACTCTTGACCGTGTAGCATTTTCAGAAACTTTACCCATGCCCAGTGCCTCATCCAGTTTGGATCGCAACTCGGTTGGATCTTCCGGATAAGAGGTGCCGCTGTTTGTCGGCGGCCGAACCGATTCAGCTTCGAAAGCCGACTCGATTTCCTCAGCATATTGTTTGAAGTAATCTGAAAACAAAACCCGGTTTTTATCGAGATGCTGAATAAATTTAATCAGCAACTCCTCGGTTACATCCGTTTCGGGTTGATAATTGACGATCTCCTGATGGATTTGAGTAACAGATTTTTCCCCGTCGATAAGTGCCATCAAACCTGCAACCTCTTTGTTTAATACAAATGGACGAGGCACGTATCCAAGGGTATCGTGAATATAGATAAGCTTCTTCCCATCAGATTCCACCGGGAAGATATCAATCCCTGCCCTGAAGGGCGGCACCGGTTTTGTGAGGGAATCGAAGAGGGGCATCGTATCTGTTTCAGACATGTGATAAGTTATTTTTCTTTATTTAATTCCTGCTTAGAAACGGAAAATGGTTTTAAATCGTGCCTAAAGAGCAGAATTACCATAAGTTACCAATAACGAACTAAAGCTCATTTAAGCACATTATTGTGTGGTTTGAGTTGACCATTACTTATAGGGCGTAATATTATTGTTACTTTTGTCATGTTTTCTCAGGATTGAGATCTCATTTTTACGCATTCACAATGTTTCCCGAAGTTCTGGCAGATTTCATGATCCGGTGGGCTGGAGAATCTTGCTTTGCATGCATTTCGCCCGTGCGCTATTAACAGATGCGCCAGATTAGTCCATTCCTCCCTGGGAAACAGCGCCATCAGATCTTTTTCGACTTTATCCGGATTGTCATGGCGGGTGAGCCCGAACCGTTTGGCAAGCCGTTTTACGTGCGTGTCCACCACGACACCTTCGTTGATTCCGAAAGCATTTCCCAGGACAACATTTGCAGTTTTACGCGCGGCACCCCGCAGGCTGAGCAACTCCTCCATAGTTTGCGGAACTTCCCCGTTAAAATTTTCGATTATTGAAATGGATGCTTCTTTAATCGCTTTAGCTTTATTACGATAAAAACCAGTGGATCGGATCATTTCTTCAATTTCCGGCAGCTCGGCTTCAGCAAAAGCCTGCGGGTCCGGATACTCTTTAAATAACTGCTCAGTGACTTTATTTACTCTTTCATCTGTACATTGAGCACTTAAAATGGTAGCAATAAGAAGCTCAAAAGCATTTTCATGATGCAAAGCGCATTTTGGGGCGGGGTAATGCCGGTATAATTCTTCCAGTAACCGGCGCGCCTTTTGTTTTTGTTCAGTTGATTTACGCGGTAGCTTATTATTGGATGCCATTAGTTAGATCGTTACAGTTTGTTTTCTTGCGAATATTGACTTTTTCACAGAAAGAATTATTTCAGACCGGCCAAATATAGCAAATTGATCACCCACACTCATAAGTGCATAATGCAGAAGTTACGCTGCTGATGTACCATGGTGAGATTTTATAATACAATGAGAAAAGTCATTGAAAAAGTGAAAAGAATTGATTTATCGAAAAATTCGAAAGACCGACGGTCTCTCAGCTCCGAAGGGGCATCAGCAATAGCATGGGACGCAGTCCTATGTAACCAAGCCCTACCACTCGACAGCTCCGAGCGCAAGCAAAACCGTCGTGGCAAATGCACAAAAATCAAATGTCGTTCATTCGCATAGATACAGCTCATAGTCATTACACCGGCTGTCTGTCCCTAAAATAGTTTGACCAGTGATTGTTTGATTAGATATGCCCTTGCAGTCTCCTTACCGTCGACCCTTCAAGGGGGCATCGGTGCTTTCCAAAGCCCAGCGCCCAGACCATTCTTCACATCTTTCCTGCCTTAACTCTTCATAAAAATTTTGGTTCCGGCTTGTCCGGGTTAGGGGAGTTAAAAAATGACTACGATTTAAAAATTAAAAAATCGCCAAATATATTATGCATTAGACGATTAATCTTCTTA
>CAZDIA010000107.1:0-4587 GCA_964505385.1 uncultured Chitinophagales bacterium | reverse complement strand
AGCGGAATTAAATGACAATTCCCTGGTGGATTTGTATATTTGGCATCCCCTGAATTACCGGAAATTAACATAGCAGAAAAAATGACTGAATCCACTCGTGTGCGTTTTGCACCTTCACCTACCGGTCTGCTGCATATAGGCGGTCTGCGTACGGCACTTTACAACTATTTGTTTACCAAGCATCACGGCGGGGCGTTTATCCTGCGGATTGAGGATACTGATCAAAGCCGGTATGTGGAAGAGGCTGAGCAGGATATCCTGGATGCATTGAAATGGACCGGCTTGCAATGGGATGAAGGTCCGGGTACAAATACTGCGTGTGGTCCGTACAGGCAAAGTGAGCGCACAGAGTTGTATCAGAAATATGCAAAACAGCTGATTCGTGACGGCTATGCCTACTATGCATTTGATTCTAAAGAAGAGTTGGAGCAGATGCCGGAGCGGTTTAATCAGCCGGATGGATCTGCACCTAAATATGATTCTGTGACCCGCCGGTCGATGCGCAACAGCCTTACGCTGCCGGATGATGAAGTAAAGCGCCTGCTGGACGCCGGCGATAATGTTGTGGTGCGTTTAAAAGTGCCGGAAAATGAAAGTGTGAATTTTAAAGATCGCATTCGCGGAGCGGTTACATTTGAGTCGGAGAGACTGGATGACCAGGTGTTGCTGAAGTCGGATGGTCTGCCGACCTATCATCTGGCAAATGTGGTGGATGATCATGAGATGGGTATCACTCATGTAATTCGCGGGGAGGAGTGGCTGAGCAGCGCTCCTAAACATGTGCTGCTTTACAAATATTTGGGTTGGGATATCCCGGAAATGGCCCATCTGCCGCTGATTATGTCACCGGGTGGTGGCAAGCTTTCGAAACGAAAAGCTGAAGAAGAGGGTATTCCGATCAACGTTCGGGATTATTATAAACTGGATTTTGAGCCGGAGGCGCTTATCAACTTTCTGGCATTTCTGGGATGGGGGCCCGGTGATGAAAGGGAGGTGCTTTCACTTGAGGAAATGGTGGAGGCATTTACACTTGATCGGGTCAGCAAATCGGGGGCCGTATTCAGCTATGAAAAGCTGATGTGGTACAACGAACATTACATGCGGGAAAAACCTGGTGATGAGTTGTTACCAAGAGTGAAAAAGTTTGCTGAGCAAAAGGGATATGAGGCTTCAGACAGCTATCTTGAAAAAGTGATTGACCTCATGCGTGAGCGGGCATCACGTGCTCCTGAAATCATTGAAAACGGAAGTTATCTTTTTGAGGCGCCGGATTCATATGATGAAAAATCGGCAAAGAAAGCGTGGAAGACTCAGACACCGGAATTGGTCAGAAAATATCTTGATGAAATCCGCGGAATCGAGGACGGAGAGTTTAAGGCGGATAACTTAAAGGGAAAGCTCACTGAGGTTATTGAAGCTGAAGGCGTTGGTTTCGGCAAGCTGATGCTGCCGGTACGGGTGAGTGTGACGGGAGTGGGTCACGGCCCTGACCTGTTTGCTACCATGGAATTACTGGGGAAAGAGGAAGTTGAAAAAAGAATTGAAAATGCGTTGTCAGAGTTTGCTCAGGCATGATGTTGAGAAAATGCCTGTTGCCGGAAGTTTACAATGGTCACGGTCCTGCAGGTGAATATAGTTTATGATTTTTATAAAATTCGCTAATAAGAGGCTGGTAACAACACAAAAAGGTGATCAGGACAAACTCCAACGATCCGTAGTTAAGCCGGACGCTTGATGAGAAATGCTGTAAATAGCTTCAAAACTCACAAAATGTAAATATAAAGTACAATTATTGCTTGTTTATGCTCTTTAAGAATATTAGTTTAAGCCTTGTATGGTTGTAAACATCATTCATAACATTATTAAATACTGACCATGTCCGATAGCCATTCAATACTGATCGCTGAGGATGAATTTATGCTCACTATGTTGCTTGAACATATCCTCAAGCAAAATGGTTACTCGGACATTCATTTCGTTAAAAACGGAGATGAAGCTGTAGAAAAAGCGAGAGAGGTCGATCCTTCGATTATCCTAATGGATATATTTTTGGAGGGATCAATTGACGGAATTGAAGCGGTTGAAAAAATAAGGGAGTTCAGTTCAAATGTGCCGGTGATTTATATAACCGGAAACAGTGACAGTGTCACCAAAAGCAAAGCTTTGGAAAGTGGTTGTACATCTTACATACTAAAGCCCATCGATCCTGAGCACATGCTGAAGCTGATCAATGACAAGCTCAGGAAAAAAGAGGAAAACAACCATTGAGTACCACATCCGCTAAAATAAGTGGTACGGTTTTCTTAGTGGCCTAAGCATATTCTTTCACCGAATCGACAAACGCTTTTGCATGCTCCACTGGAGTGCGAGGCAATATGCCGTGTCCCAGGTTTGCGATATAAAAATCCTTGCCGAATCGGTCGACCATTAGCCGGGTTTGTTTTTTGATTTCCGGGACGGGCGCCAGCAACAAGCTCGGGTCAAGATTACCCTGAAGGGTGATTTTACCTCCGGTAGCCTGACGCGCGTATTCGGGTGAAACGGTCCAGTCCAGGCCGATCGCAGCTGCTTCGGTTCGCCATGCAAGTCGCTCCAGAGCGTACCAGCTTCCTTTCGCAAATAAGATCACGGGAACTTCGGGAGCAAGTGCGTCGGATATTTGTTTCAGGTATGGCATGCAGAATTTAGCAAAGTCTTCGGCGCTCAGTAAGCCGGACCAGCTGTCGAATACCTGCACAGCCTGGGCGCCTGCCGCAACCTGCGCCTTCAGGTAGCTGATCGTGGTTTGAGTGATCGTATCCAACAGATAAGAGGCAGTTTCGGGATGATTATAACAAAATGCTTTAGCGCTTGAAAAGTCTTTTGAGCCGCGCCCTTCAATCATATAGCACAGCAGCGTCCACGGAGCTCCGGCAAAACCGATGAGAGGTACACGCCCGTTCAGCTCATATCGTATCATCCTGATGGCCTCCATGATGTAATAGAGGCGGTCATCTACATCCGGTTGGATGATCTCCATAGCACGGTCAACCGTTTGAATCGGATCAGGCAGTCGCGGTCCGATACCTTCCTCAAGCCGCACTTCGAGGCCGAGAGCCTGGGGAATAACCAGAATATCCGAAAACAGAATGGCGGCGTCTGTTCCAATCTGATCGACGGGCATCAACGTGATTTCGGTAGCTAACTCAGGATTTTCAACCCTTTCAAAAAATGAGTATTGTTGCCTTAGTTTGATGTAGTCCGGCAGGTAACGGCCGGCCTGCCGCATCATCCATACCGGTGGACGTTCCACTTCTTCGCCGTCGAGCGCACGCAGGAGTAAATTATTTTTCAAGGGTGTAAAATCTTGCATTGGTTTGGAATTTTTTCTGTTGCTTTCTGTTAGCCTGTTGATGTTTCGAGAAATTCATCCGGATAATCAGTAAATGATTCAGCTGAAAATATGTTGTTTCAATAAAAGTTATCGGGGAAATAATTTAAATGACAGATTAAATCATTATGAAACCTATAATATTTTTGCTACCTCTTTTAGTAGTATTAGCTGCATGTGATGATGATTCCGCTGATGCTGACCGGATATCGGATGCGGAAGCTCTGGAAGAGCTGGACATTATAAACGTTATCACCAATGAAAAAGATTTGGTCTATTTCCAGAACCAGGGAGATGATCTTTATGTGATCGCGGAATTCAGGCAGGAAGAGGATGTGTCGGTCATCGTTGAAGAGCAGGAATTTGAGCTGAACCTTGAACCTGCCGAAGATGATTTTGGTGAGGAAGTTTATGCTGATATCGCTTACCTCGGCGACCTGCCCATTGAGCCGGGAGATGAAGTGGAATACGAGGTGGAGCTGAGCGACATCATATTCGAGGGTGATCTTCAGATTGTTAATGATCTGGAAGTCAATTTTCCCGATACTCTGAAGCCGGATGAATCTTTTACGTTTGACTGGGAGATTGAAGAAGATCCGCAAAGTTTTTTTAACATCTTTATTGCCGGAACCGAAGAAGAGGTGGATGACCTTGCGCTGGTTTGGTTACTTGGCGGCAATGCAAGGGAAGCGGAATTTGATGTAGCTGCAGATTTTGACATTGATTATCCGGAGATACTTATAGAGCCGGCGATGCTCATGTGGGCGGCAAATTTTGATAATTTCGCTCCGGATGGGCTGGCAGTAATGAGTCAGGATATTCGGGAGACAATCTATGACTATTCCGAGGATGATTTTGAAGGGGAAGAGCTCATGATTGAAAGATTCTCGGCGCATCCGCAGAGTGAATCCGTATTTCGCGACGGCAGGATTGAGTCGGTGGTTGTTGAGTGAGGTTTTTTGTTTTGTTTTAATAGTGACAAAGTAACAGGGTGACAAAGTGGTTTTAGGCACAAAGGCACAAAGGCACAAAGGCATCAAGCAGAGGTTGTTATTATTACATTGTCATGCCGAAGGTTTTCGGCACAGGTTTCAGACCGCAAACCCCAGGCAACGAATTATAATTTAATTACCAAATCAACCATAGCACAGGTCTCAGCCCAATCTCATGGGAGGAGTCTCCTTCCATAGGCTGTTATCTAATCCCGCCTTCGGCGG
>CAZDIA010000106.1:0-4787 GCA_964505385.1 uncultured Chitinophagales bacterium | reverse complement strand
GCTGAGTATGCATCAATCTCAATGATTGTTATGTAATACGACTCGATAACGAGGAACTATTTGGCAGGGTTACAAGTAAGTTCCTTCTGCAATCTGAAATCACAAATCGTCAATCGTACGTCGCAAATCTTTTTGAATCGGCACATTTTCACCATTGCTATTATTCGATGTGTAGCTGCACGCCAAACCCGAGCTGACTCATAGAGATTTACGATTGACGATATACGATGTACGATTTGCGATGTGTGGGACCTCGCCCGTGGTATAATATTTTGCAGTTTAGCTCTGAGCAGAAAATGAACCGCGAAGATAGTATCCGGTTAATCCGCCTAATCCTCCCACCACGGCCGCGATAATGAGGGTGATAGCATAAGTCCAGAAAACTGATGGCAGTGACATTAACTCGATTATACGTCCGGCAATTCCTCCGCCAAAATCAGAGTGGAATACAAGCGCTGAAATTAACCACAGCAGTCCGGCTCCGATAGCTCCGGCAGCAAGTGCAATGGATGAGCGATCTGCAAAAATTAAGGCGCCAATGCCCGCGGCTATTGCCAGCGTCCACCATGGTAAAACCAACTGTGACAACAAGCCAACCAGAAACACAAACGCTAAAGATGAAAGAAAACTGATCATTATTCCGAATTTATTAGTTGAAGTGTAAAATCGGGCTGCGCTTGCTCTTCTGAATTCCAGAATAGGAGCTTTCTCAGTTCACCCGACTCCCATTTATGCACAAAATTATCATAATAATAGGAGGCAGGATTGCCGGAAACTCCTCCCGGAAACATTCCCCATGCCTGCACGGGCTCCGACAGATCAACAATCATGCGCCAGGATGGCCCCCAATTTTCTCCCGTCGCATTCAGTGAAAGCCGGCTTCCGCCCGGTGACAGATCAGTTGCTCCGAATCCTGTAATATTGGCAAGATGATCCAGCCGTGTTCCCTGATGATACTGCCATTGCCAATCATCTCCCGGAGTACCGTACTGATTTGTCATCCGGTCATATTCATATAAAAAAACTTCAGTAACTAAATCGTATAGGTCTTCGTGATTTTCACCGGTCCAGATTTCATCATCCGGATGTTCAATCAACTCCAGGGCGGTGCGCTCTCTGTTCGGTTTACGGACATTGCGGTTCAATTCGGAAAATTTTGCACTCCAGATTTCATCGTGCAGAGATTGCCACCATCGATCAAAGAAATAGGCGGCTTTACTGTTGGGATCATAATTGAAATTCCACTCTTCCAGAATTTCCAGTACGGTGAGATGTTCATCTCCCAGTTCATCTTCACGGATCCACTCCAGCAGGTAAGGCAGTATCCGACGGGCTTCGACGGAATGATCGTCATGAAGCATCTTTTGCATGAAGGTAAGATCAACAGAATCTTCCGCCTCCAGCATTTCATGGACCCGAATACCGCGTTCATTACTTGCATATCCCCACCCCAGCGGATATGGGTAATATTGTCCAACCGGGTTTTGATTGGCTGATCCCGCAAATCCCCTGTCGGGATTAATCACACGCGGGGTTTGGTCCATTGGAATCCAATCCTGCCATTCATGTGCCGGATCTCTACCGTCACTGATGAAATCTCCCTGACCCTGCCACCTTGCGGGGAATTTTCCATGGTGAAACAGTCCGATGTTGCCGGCGGTATCGGCGTAGGCAAAGGTCTGAGCCGGAACATGATAGTGCGTAAGAGCATCTTTAAATTCGGAAATTGATTCTGCCCGGTTAACCATGTTCAATGCCAGTAGTTCATTTCCGGGCTCCTGTGCAACCCACCTAATGGCGTGTCCCTCAGGTGAATTTCCCGTTAGCGGAGATTCATCAGGCGGGGTAGTTACCGGACCGTGCCGGGTGATCAGAAGAGTGTCGGTGTGCGTACTGCCATCCGGCATTTCGTAGATTTCTTCGCGCTTTTCGAGCGGATGCCATTCTCCGTCATATTTGTATTCGGAGAAATTATCATCACGGAATTCGATTTCGTAAACATCCATCACATCCGAACCGGCATTGGTGACTCCCCAGCTAAGTGATTCGTTGAAACCTATAATAATGCCCGGCGCGCCCGGGATGGTAACTCCGTAAACATTTAAATCCGGGGTGTGCAGTTGCATCTCCATCCAGATGGATGGAAGGGAAAGCCCCAAATGAGGGTCATTGCTCATCATCGGGCTGCCGGATTCGGTGCGGCTGCCGTGCACCGTCCAGTTATTGCTGCCGATTCCCGGATCAGGCAGTTCCACCGGTGAATCTTCCATGATCTCGGGCACGAAGCCAGTGTCCGGTGGAGTAACCGAAACGGGATCAAAATCAAATTGCCCTTCGTCGGGAATATAATATTCGTGATCGTCAGAATATTTGGGAAAAAAACGGTTGATGAAGTCTTTTCCAAGCGCATCAAGTGTGTTAGTCATTTCATAATCACTGCTTCCGCCGGTCAATGTATGGCTTATGTTCATCAAAATGAGGGCGGTTTTCAGTGGTGTCCATTCTTCCGGCTCATGCCCGATAATTTTGTATTCAAGCGGCAACTCGCGCGGATTAAGATTGTTTATATAATGATTTACTCCCTCAGCAAAAGCTTCCAGAAAAAGCCGGGAATGCTCGTCGCTCTTCATGGATTCAACGGCATTTTCAGCTCCGATCATCATTCCAAGATTTCGCATTTGCCGGCTGTGACCGAGCGCTTCTTCTCCCACCAGCTCAGTTAGTCGCCCGGCAGCGGCATAGGTCATAAATTCCATCTGCCAAAGCCGTTCTTTGGCTACAATATATCCCTGTGCCTTATACAGATCACGATCATTTTCCGCGAAGATATGGGGAATTCCGTATTCATCGTAATGGATTGAAACATCATCAGTTAAATCCGGTATGATAATTTCCTGGTCTGTTCGCTCTCCCTTTTGTTCAGCGTGTTGCCAGAAGCCCTGGAAAGGACTAAAAAACGGCCCAACCTCAGGAATGGAGCCAAATCTGGTATTGAGCAGGATAATGATGACCAACGTCGCCCCCAGGCTTAAAATAAATTTTACCGGATTCAGATTCATAGATAGTGTCTGTAATAAAATTCTAAGTGCCCTAAGAAAACGCCAGGATCAAGGCGCGCGAAGATATTCGTGTTTTCTTAGAGGCACTGGATAGGTGAATTTTGTTGGAAGTCAATAAACACTATATTAGTAATCAAGTCAAAATAATCAAAAGTAATTGAAGGGAGGATTCGCCATGATATACCAAAAAATGAGTAAGAGGTTAATTTTATTAGGTTTAATATTGGTGGTGGCAATGCAGCCTGCCCGGGCAAATCAAGGGGAGTTACTATCTGTGCTGGACTCGAAGGGTGGATTTGATATATTTATCGATCTTGTGGAAGCCGTCGATTTAGATGAACATATCCGGGAAGGCGGACCGTATACCATTGTGGTGCCGAACGATGATGCTTTTGATGATCTCCCCGAGCAGGTGTTGCAGGGCTTTAGAGAGGATCCGGAATCGCTGCGTAATATTTTGCAGTTTCATATGATCCAGGATGTACATTCGGCAGATGATATTGCTGATCGCACCAGTGTACAGTCGGTGCTTGGTGACGAATTGTATGTTTTCGGGGATGATGAAGTAGTCAATGTTAATGAGGCCACGGTCGTGGAACCGGATATTGAATACGATAATGGGGTAATTCACATCATAGATGCTGTGCTTTTGCCGCGGCAGCATTGAGGTGAGATTGGTAGAAGCGATTGTTCTTACTATCCGAATAATGTTTAATCAAAAAAAACAAAGTAATCGGCTTTGTATCCGGGATATTGAAAATGCCGCTGCCATCCGGTTATGATCACCTGATGGCAACAGCTTATTCTCTAATCATTTTCACTGTAGCCTCAAGACGGGTCATCCTCCAGAATCCGGGAAATAGTCCAGGCGCGGAGCCCGTCGCGTGTTTCAGCGATTAATTCGGTTCGCCCGTCCTGATAGAGGTCAGTGATAAGTAGTTTAGTCATGGCCGTTGAGGGCAGCTCCCGTATCTGCTCGTTCTCGGAAACATCCCAGGCATATAGCCGGCCGTCTTCAGTTAGCGTAAGGATGTCGTAATTACCGGTACCGCCAAGATCATACACAAATGGAGAGTGATCCGGTGATGCAGGCCGCCCGGTGTTTTCGGTAAAACGGAGTTCCCCGGCGAGGTTGTAAGCGAAGATCGATCCGTTTTCATCACCTACAACCAACATCATTTCATCGTAAAATTCCCGGGAGTTGTTTTCCTCATCATCGTTTTCATCAGCTTCCGATCGCACCCTCAGCTGTTCAACCTGAGCATTGCCGACCAGCGAACTTCCGGAAATTTCCAGTGCCTGAATGGTTAAATCATCCTCTTCGAGGGCTTCTTCTTCAACATTCGGGGTGTCCACTGCAAGTGTATCTTCGAATAGTGCATCACTTCCGATGGCGTAGAGCTGTCCGTCGGCTCCGGAGGCGAGCAGATGATTTTGATAAAATGTGGGTTCACCCTGGAATGGCGCTTCTCCAAAAACGGGAAAACCATTGCGGCGATCTCCACGGCGTTGCCAGGCGTGGATGCCGTTTTCCGCATAAGCCCATACGCCCCACTCGCCATCAACCTCCTGAAGTTTGGGTTGGCTTCGAATGGAGGCATTAGTGGTTTGCGGCCATCCCTCAATGTTATTTCCACGCCCGTCCAATACATGAAGCTGACGGTCTGCGGTGGCTACAATCAATTCATTCATTCCGTTGCGGGCGACATCGCCGACGGTTATCGGTGC
>CAZDIA010000105.1:0-4948 GCA_964505385.1 uncultured Chitinophagales bacterium | reverse complement strand
TATCTATCAACAACAAAGCACCTTCTGATATGGGCATACCGTGCAGGTTAATATGCAACTCAAATGGTGCATTTTCCTTCCACCAGTTTGAAGCGGCCCTGTTTTCAGGTCGCATATCGGGGTATCCAAATTCGATATCGCGACCCGGAGGCTCTCTGTCTCGGTATTTTATCAAGGAAACCGGATCGGGAAATCGTTCAATCCATTCCTTATTTCTCATCTCACCGTCAGGATTGATATGCGGGATGATAAAGAAGGTGAAAGTATCCAGCAGCTCCTTGTTTTCTGTTGCGTGGATTAACATTTGATCAGCAAGAAAAGCTAATGTTTCCGGACCTACCGGTTCATCAGCGTGGGCACCGGCCATCAGTGAGATTTTTTTGTCTCCATTTCCGATTTTTAATCCCGCTATCTGCCGACCCTCTTCACTTTCACCCAGTGAAATTAGTTCTGCAATTTCCGGATGTTCGCCGATTCTGTTTTTCAGATTCAGAATTCTTTCATCATGAAATGTGAATCTTACACCATAGTTATCCGGGCTGCTGAATTTCATGAGAGCCTGCCTTTCATATAACCTGTTTCTATTCAGCCTGAAAGCAACAAGGTTTCCCGGTTCATAGACAGATGAAATGGATTAATTTAATATTCATCCATTAATCCATTTCTCCGTTATTTTTCCGGCGGAAGTAATCTTTTGTAGCCTCCATTACTTTTGGAGAAAGTAGCAGTGCTCCGGTCATAGTCGGTATTGCCATCATAGCGAACATGCCATCAATGAGATTGACCACCATATCAAGAGTAAAAATTGCTCCCAGAAAGATGCTTATAACATAAAAATAATTGTAATAATGCTGTCTTTCTGCTCCGATCAGAAAATTGAGGCATTTGGTACCGTAGTAGGAATAGGTAAACATCGTGGTGATGCTGAAGATGCTTACTGCAAGAATCAGAAGATAAGCTCCGAATATCGGTATCCCTTCATCAAACGCCATTGCGGTGAGAGTGATACCATCCACGCCTTCGGTATCCCAGACACCGGTCATAAGGATGGCAAGGGCGGTCATCGTACAAACCAAAAGTGTATCGATAGCCGGCTCATTCATCGCAACGAGACCTTCGCGGACGGGTTCCCGCGTTTTGGCAGCACCGTGAGCGAGTGCTTCCATTCCGATACCGGCCTCGTTAGAAAATGCCGCCCGCTGTATGCCGGTAATAATTACTGCTCCGACAGCTCCGCCAGCGGCTGCCTGGCCGGTAAAAGCATCAGTGAAAATCAAACCGAAATAATATCCTAAATCGGTGATGTTACTGATGATGATGTAAACTACTGAGGTTACATAGATAAATACCATGAGAGGAACGAGTCGTGCAGCAACTACACCGATCCGCTTAATCCCCCCGAAAATGACCAGAGAAACGAGCCCGACGAAAATCAGCCCCATCAGCGCATCAGACAGACGAAATCCGTCGCCTCCCATAATGGCACCCCCGATCATGGTATCCACGCCGAACCATCCGTGCTCTACAAATATGGTATCACGGATGATCTGGGTAAGTTGGTTTGATTGAAATATCGGAGTCGCCCCGATCAGCCCGGCGATGGAGAAAAAAACCGCCAGTGGCATCCATTTTTTGCCGAGTCCTTCAGAGATGTAGTACATCGGCCCGCCCTGTATTTTGCCGGATGTATCCTTGCCGCGATACATCACCGCAAGAGTACAGGTGAAGAATTTAGTTGCCATCCCGACCAGCGCGCTGATCCACATCCAGAAAATTGCGCCCGGACCACCCACAGTTATGGCGATGGCTACCCCGCTCACATTGCCCATACCTACAGTTGCGGCTAAAGCACTCGATAATGCCTGAAAGGGTGTGATATCCCCCGGCGCATCGGGGTCATCGTATTTACCTGCCAGAATCTGTAAACTGTGCCGGAAATTGGTATAGGGCAGAAAGCGGCAATAAATCAGGAAAAACAATCCGCCACCCACCAACAGAACAACCAGGGGCATACCCCATGCCAGACTTACAAACGTATCTAAAATTTGATCAAGCCGTTCCAGAATACAACAGATTTATTCATAGATTCAATTCGCAGTGATTATACAAAAAACATATACACCGCACAAAAGCGAAGATAAAACTTCATGTGGAAACGGTGGATTCATTGTATATTCCACCTGATTTGATTAACCTTATGTAAACCCTCAATGCCCATAATCAATCACTATGGATATTCCCGAATTTGAAGGTATTTCGCTGGACACCATCATCGAGGGGCTGATTTTTGCAAGTGACGGCCCTCTTTCTGCGGAAAAAATCTCTCAGAACTTGCAGAAGACTAAAAACGCCTTTGAGGTAAACCCGCGCGAAATTGAATATTTGATAGACAAGCTGAATGAGCAGTATGAAGAAGAGGGCCGGGCATTTTCCATTGTTTATCTTGGAGGAGGATATACATTCAGAACACGTGAAGAACTGCATCCGTGGCTGAAAGTGTTTCAGCACGAAAATGAGAAGCGCAAAATTTCGCAATCAGCCGTGGAAGCTCTTGCCATTATCGCTTACAAACAACCCATCACCAAACCGGAAGTGGATCACATCCGCGGAGTCGATTCCGGTTATATCGTGCGCCAGTTAATGGATAAAGGACTGATCGAAGTAGCCGGACGCTACGACGGGCCCGGGCGAGCTTTGCTCTACCAAACCACTTCGCTTTTTCTTACCCATTTCGGAATCAACTCAATTGAGGAATTGCCCAAACCAAGAGAAATCGAAGAAATTCTGCAGGATGATGACATGGCCGAACACCGCCAGTTTATGCTTGAACTGAAATCGGACCTGGAAGAGGGAGATAGCAGCAACGGGGAATCACAATCCGGAGATGGAGACGACAATCAGAATTCTTCTGATGAGGATGGATTTAACAATTAATATGTATTTCCCCGCCTTCAAATTGCGTTCAAAAGAGAAACAAATTGTATCTCTATGCCCAAAAAACAAAAACGCCCCGGTGGAAAGGGCAAAAAACGCCCTGAACCTGTAGAAGCGCCGGAGTCCGGTGAACTTCGGCTTAATAAGTATATCGCCCATTCCGGAATCTGCTCCCGCAGAGAAGCCGATGAATTAATCCAAAAAGGACGTGTAAAGGTCAATGGCAAACCGGTGAAAGAGCTTGGTGTAAAAGTGCTTCCCGGGGACAAGGTGGAAGTTGACGAAAACACAATCAATCTTGAATCTTTTACCTATCTGCTGCTCAATAAACCAAAGGATACCATCACCACAACCGATGATGAGAAAGGGCGCCAAACCGTTACCGATCTCGTCAAATCGGCGACCGGTGAGCGGGTATATCCGGTGGGCCGGCTGGATCGCGATACTACCGGAGTGCTGATTCTCACTAATGACGGTGATCTGGCTAATCGTCTAATGCATCCCAGCTACACGATACCAAAAATTTATGAGGTCACCACCGATCCGGTTTTAACAGACGAGCAATTGGATCAACTCAGAGCCGGGGTAAAACTTGAGGATGGATTATCAAAACCATACAAAGTCCGGCGCAATCCTATGGATGCCGCCACAATTTCCATGGGATTAAATGAAGGCCGAAACCGTCAGATTCGACGTACGATTGAAGCGCTCGGGGCTAACGTGGTAAAGTTAAAGCGCACTCATTACGCCGGCCTCACGACTAAAGGAGTGAGAGTCGGCAGATGGCGCCAGCTCAGACCGAAAGAAGTCAACTGGCTACGGGAGGTCACTAAGTTACCAACCAAAAAGAATGCCTGATGAAAATCCACTCAGTTGAAAAGAAATCTTCTGAAATATTTACATCTGAAGAGCTTCCTGTCCGCTACGATATATATTATCCCAAAGAGGCGCGGTCGCTGAATCCGGTTTTATTTCTACATGGATTTAAAGGATTTAAGGACTGGGGGCACTTTCCGGTTTTCTGCCGGGATCTGGCGTCTTCAGGCTACGCAGTTATTGCTTTAAATTTTTCAAAAAACGGCACTGATGAAAAACTTACGGAGCTCAATCAAATGGATTTGTTTCGTAAACAAACATTAAGCGGTAATCTTGATGAAGTTGGTCTGGTAATCCAGGCTATTGATAAGGGTAAAATCAGTATTGATGGCTGCCGTCTGAACTCTTACGATATCGGTATTATTGGTCATTCCCGCGGCGGAACCACCGCAGCAGCTGCGGCGGCGGAATACCGTGAAATATCCGCACTTGTCACCTGGGCAACTGTATCCGATTTCTCGAAATTTTGGTCGAAAGATTTAATCCGCCAGTGGGAAAACGAGGGCGTTGCCCACATTTTAAATGCGCGAACCGGGCAACTCATGCCGGTTGATAAAGTGGTTTATCAGGATAGCATTACGCAGGCAGATCGGGTTGCTGCAATAAACCGTATCACAGAAGTTCACGCTCCATCGTTGTTTATTCATGGATCTGCCGATGAAGGGGTCCATCCCAACAATTCCAGGCAATTATGGAAACAATGCCCGGCGGAAGATAAAGAACTGCTGATAATTGAGGGAGCAGGACACACTTTCGACTCGGCACATCCACCCGAGGACAATAACTATCCCGAGCATTTTCAAAAGCTTGCTGATGCAACTATCGAATGGTTTACAGAGTATCTGTAATGGCTTTCTCAAGCCGGTAATACTTTCTATTGCTGTACTTTTATTAATATCCGCTCGCGGTGTTGCACAAGAGCAAACATCACTTTTGCTAAAGGATGAATTCCTGAATGATGCCCGTGAAGCTATTGAGCTGGCTTATAATCTTGAATACCAGGAATCTCTTGATCATCTTTCCGGATGGCAAAACAGCAATCCCGATCACCCCCTCTGGGAATTCTGGCCTATTCTGGATAAATGGTGGTATATCGTTTCCGACCTGGAGCAGGAAGATTATGATGAGTCTTTTTTCA
>CAZDIA010000104.1:0-4972 GCA_964505385.1 uncultured Chitinophagales bacterium | reverse complement strand
GGCACAAAGAGATTTACGATTGACGATATACGATGTACGATTTGCGATGTGTCGGACCCAAGTGATTATTCGATAAATCGATTTGTTTCACTTTTCCAATGGTATATCTCATTGCTTTATAATATCTTACTATGGTACATCAGTATATTTCGGGGTAACTTCCGAAAAAAATGCACTTGACATTGTCCTGATCAAGCCCGTTCTTTAGGCTTCGATGAAAAACCAAATTCTACATACCGCTCAAACTGCTAATCGCCGCATCCGTCGTCGCCGTGGACTAAAACCACCCCGGGAAGGATGTGCCATGTAGCGGTGTGAGCCGTATGTAATTTTTAAAAAGGGCAGATCCAACTCGGGTCTGCCCTTTTTTTTTGCCCAAACTTTTTTAATCCAAACACAATTTTAACAAAACTTTATGAAAATTGTACTTGCATTCAGCGGAGGCCTCGATACCAGTTTCTGCATACCCTGGTTAAAGGAAAACTATGACGCCGAAATTCACGCAGTATCCGTCGATTGTTACGGACTGTCGGGCAAAGAATCAGAGGAAGTTCTGAATCGCGCACGATACCTAGGTGCGGATCATGCCACACTCATTGACGGCGTACAAATCATGTACGATAAAGTGATATCATACCTGATTAAAGGAAATGTGCTTCGCGACAGAACCTACCCGCTTTGTGTGGGTGTCGAACGATATATCCAGGCCGAGCTGATTGCCGGTTACATGAAAGATCACCATATCAATAATGTGGCACATGGGTCTACCGGGGCGGGAAACGATCAAATCAGGTTTGATTCCGCACTACAGGCATCTGCTGCTGAACTGGGAGATATAAATATCATCTCACCGATCCGGGACAAGGAACTCACCCGAAAGGATACTACCGCATTTTTGCAAAAACGAGGTTATGAAATTCCCGCATCGACCACCAACTACTCCATTAATAAAGGTATTTGGGGCACTACCATCGGCGGGAAAGAAACCACCACTGCTACCGAGGCGCTTCCATTTGAAGCTTTCCCGCAACTTGGCGATCCTCAAGACCATCAGCAATCCGGAGAAAAGGTTGCAATCACTTTTGAAAACGGGCTTCCTACAGCTATAAACGGTGAAGAATTTGATCCGCCCGAATTACTTCAAAAAGCGGAATCCATCGGCGTCAAACATAACATAGGCCTTGGCATGCACACCGGCGACACCATTTTGGGGATCAAAGGGCGAATCGGTTTTGAAGCTCCTGCCGCTGAATTGCTATACGCAACACACCGGGAGCTGGAAAAACTGGTACTCAGCAAATGGCAGCGACATCTCAAAGATCAACTCGCCGATACCTATGGAATGATGCTTCATGAGGCGAAATTTTATGATCCGGCGATGCGCGATATTGAAGCATTTTTCGATAATTCCCAACAGGATGTCACCGGAAATGTAACAGTTTATGTGTGCAATGGGAATATCATCCCACAGTTTGTTGAAAGTCCTAATGATGCGCTGAGTGAAGGCCAGGCCACTTATGGCGAGCATCAGTCCGGGTGGACCGGAGTTGAAGCTCGCGCTTTTTCAAAACTCTACTCAATCGCCGCTAATCCCATCCCTAAAAAATCAGATCAAAAAGAAGAAACCGTATCATGACTCACTTTTCCCATACCCAGGCAAACATCATCACTTCGAGCAGCTATCCGGTACCTCTCCATAAGGAACTGACGCTCACTCGCTCTATTGTAGCTGAAGAAGGTTATGTGCTGGCTGTTCGTACGCTGGACAACAAAACGGATTACAATGAAGTAGAAACCAGTGACGGCCATATTCGCCCGTATGGTAAAGATCAAATACTGATTGGTGCGCTCGGTGAGCGGCAGGCACTTCGCGGATACAGCGGTATAATCCCCCAAAGCATTAAGGCGGGTGATACTTTGCATGTGCTGAATAAAGGTGGCATTATCGGCAAGTGCCTCTCCCCTCACCCTGAGCTTGGTCCTCCGATGCGGGTTGAAGTACTCGGAGCCGTGATGATTGAGAAAGATTACGAACTCAAACATGCATGCGTCCAGGATTTTGCTATCGAATGGTCGTATAAACTGGATCACAGTAAGCCGATCATTATGGTTAGCGGAACCTGCATGAATGTTGGCAAGACGTTGGCCGCCAGTCAGGTGGTTTCTGAGCTATCGTCCAAAGGCTACCGGGTAGCCGCTGCTAAGCTCACCGGCGCATCTCTCCTTCGGGATGTCCGCGCAATGAAAGAGTGCGGCGCAATAACCGGCACCCATTTCGGAGAAGCCGGTGTGGTTTCCACGACCGGCAAAAATATATTACCCATGGCCAAAGGGCTTATAAATCATCTGAATGAAAAACACCCCGACGTAATCGTAATTGAACTCGGCGATGGGATTATCGGACCTTATGGCGTTGATTCTCTGCTGATGGACAAAGAATTGCAAAAGTTCATCGCTGCGCATATAGTCGCCGGCCAGGATCTTATGGGATGCTGGGCAGCTGACCGGCTTTTTAAAGAGCGATACGACAACTCAATCCATTTAATGACCGGTCCGGTTACGGATAATGAAGTCGGCATAGATTATATCAAAAACACGCTCGGAATCGAGGCGATTAATTCGCGAGCTGATTCCGGGCAGATCGGCATTTTGATGGAGCAAAATTTGTTTTCAGGTAAAAGTAAAGCGGTACAGGCATGATGGAAAAAATCAAATGCTCCATAGCAGGCGTAACCGGGTATACCGGCCGTGAACTGTTGAGATTGCTCATAGAGCATCCGAACTGTGAGGTTGCTGAACTGTACAGCCACAGCAAAGCGGGGCAAATATTTTCCGGGTTATACCCATCCTTCAGCTGCTGGGCGGATCATGAATTAAAACCGCTCGAAAGTTTACATGAATCTCAGGCAGATATGCTGTTTCTTGCTCTGCCCCAAGGTAGTGCGGCAGAAACGGTTGCAAAAATCGATCGAGCCGGATTCAACGGTATGATCATTGATATGAGTGCTGATTTCCGCCTCAGAGATGCCGAGCTATATGAGCAAACGTATGGCAAACCACACCCCTGTCCCGAGCTGCTATCCGGTTTTGTGTATGGATTAACAGAGTTGGATCATCAGAATGTTTCCGGAGCGACACGGGTTGCCAATCCGGGCTGTTTTGCCACAGCATTGCAGATGCTTACAGCACCGGTTGCCAGGGCGGGATACACCCTGCCGGTTTCGGTTACCGGTTTAACCGGCTCTACCGGATCCGGCGCCAAACCTTCATCAACCACGCACCATCCGGAGCGATACGGCAACTTTAAGGCTTACAAGATTCTGGAGCACAGACATATGGCGGAAGCGCATCAGCGTATGAATCAGCTGGAAGATCCGCCGGAAATTTTATTCACACCGGTTTCGGCGCCAGTTGCCCGTGGCATTTGGATGACAGCTACTTTTCCGGATTCCGGTAATTTCAATATTGCCGACCTGTATAAGCAGGCTTACAGCCAACATCCACTGGTGCAGATCACAGACGGTCTGCCGGAGTTGAGAGAAATTGTCGATACACCGCTGGCTGCAATCGGAGCTTATCAATCCGGAAATCATACCATAGCCGGTATTGCCATCGATAATTTGCTCAAAGGTGCTGCCTCTCAGGCCATTCAGAATATGAACCTGATGAATGGGCTTTCTCAGGAAACCGGTTTGCTTCGGGCACCGCGTAGCGTATAAGTATGCAATTAAATGACTTAAAAAATAACTTCTACCATTTTGGGCAGAATTTTACCAGAAAACATTAAAAATGACAAATTTCAAATTACAAAACACAATTAAGCTCCAACTTCCAATGCCTAAAGCTCCAAGCAAGTAGCCAGGCTCTTATTGGGTCATTGAATAATTGTCTTCACATTGATTCACTTCAAGGATCCATCCTAATTATTTACAGTTACATCCACCTTTAATTGAAAAATTTTGAACTATCCCAAAGGCTCACTCATCAACCTCGCAGATTATAGCAACGAGGAATTACAACAGGTTTTAAATCTTGCAGCTAAACTCAAGCAGGATAATAAAACTTCACAGCTCGCTGCCGGGAAAGTTCTCGGGCTGATGTTTTTTAACTCATCCCTTCGAACACGGGTTTCCTTTGAGGCTGCTGCGGCACAACTCGGGGCGTCCTCTACTATAATTCAACCCGGCAGTGGTACCTGGCCACTGGAAACCGGTGATGGAGTGGTAATGGATGGAGATAAATCCGAACATGTTAAGGAAGCTATGGCGGTTTTATCCCGATATTGTAATGCAATCGGGGTACGCGCTTTTGCCGGCATGGAAGATTATGATCAGGATATTTCCGATTACATGATCAAAATGCTGGCGGAATACACAGACGTGCCATTCCTCAATCTGGAAAGTGCCGCCTCCCACCCCTTCCAGGGCCTGGCCGACTGGCTTACACTGAATGAGCTATTCGGATCATCCATCAAAAGTAAAAAACTGGTGCTTCGCTGGGCGCCGCATCCCAAACCGTTACCCATGGCTGTTCCGAATACCGCCCTGCAGGTTGCTGCCCGCGCCGGAATGAATGTAGTGCTGAATTGCCCCGAAGAGTTTGTGCCGGATGAACAGATCATTTCGGACGCACGCCAATATGCAAAACAGCATAATAATCAGGTTTCCATTTCATATGAAAATGATTCAGGTTTGGCCGATGCCGATGTAGTTTATGTTAAATCATGGGGCGCTCCGCTGTTGTATTCTTCACCTAAATCTGAGCACAAATTGCGCACCACGACCTACCGTAAATGGACCGTTAAAGAAAAGACAATGGCACCGTCAAATAATGCCAAAGTGATGCACTGCCTGCCGGTGCGGCGTAATGTTGTCATCGCCGATGAAGTGCTTGATCATCCGCAAGCAGTTCATATCGACCAGGCGGAAAACCGGCTTCATGCGCAGATGGCGTGGTTGCATCAGCTTTGGGA
>CAZDIA010000103.1:0-5247 GCA_964505385.1 uncultured Chitinophagales bacterium | reverse complement strand
TTGGGTTACCGGTACAACAATTTGCATTTTTATTTGCAATTAGGGTACAGGTATTTCCTGGATCCCGGATAATCCTTCCGCTACCGCTACAGGCTTTCCGGAGCCTGCCCCGCACACGTAGTGTCGGGGATGACGTTGTAGTTTTTAGATGTTTCTGTCAGCTCATCAACAGTGCTGCGAAAGCGGGATTAGGACCTCTGGGTGACAAAGGGAGCCAAAATCTCAACCTCAGCTGTCACTTATAAGCTGCTCACTCACTGCCTAAGCCGTCTCCAGCATTCGGTCGATGATTGTTTTTAGTCGCTCTGTGACGATATCCATCTCCTCGGTCGTATTATAGTGGCTCAGGCTAAAGCGCAGACTCGACTTCGCCACTTCTTCTTCCATACCGGTAGCCAGCAACACATGGGAAGGCTCAATCGCGCCGGAGGTACAGGCTGACCCATTGGACACACAGATATCTTCGGTATCCAAATTTAATAGTAGCATTTCACCATCCAGTTGTGGGCCGTCACTCACCGGAAATGAGACATTTAATATGTGCGGAGAGGTTTCAGCCTCTTCGCTGTTCACTTGAACAAGATTTCCGAAAGTATCTTTCAGATTTCGGGTTAGTTTTTCTTTAAGATGATCCAGATAAGCAAACCGCTGCTCCTGCTCCTGAAATGCAAGCTCCACTGCTTTGCCCAATCCCACAATTCCCGGCACATTAAGCGTACCGCCCCGGCGATTTCGTTCCTGTGAGCCACCTTCCATCCAGGGTTTCCAGGGCGCATCAGGGTTTATGATCAATGCTCCGATCCCTTTGGGACCATGTATCTTGTGAGCACTAAGGGTAATGAAATCCGCTCCCAGTTCATCAAATTTAACAGGTAACTTGCCGAATGCCTGTACCGTGTCAGAATGCAGGGGGACATTGTGTTTCCTACAGATTTCAGCAATATCAGAAATCGGATTAATCACACCGGTTTCGTTATTTACATACATCACTGAAACCAGTGCGGTATTCCCGCTGATCAACTTTTCTGATTCATCCGGATCAATTCGACCGTGCTCATCCACCGACATCCAGGAAGTGCTAACTCCTTCTTCAACAAGTGAAATCAGCGGATGCCTGACCGCATCATGCTCAAGGGGCGAACTGATTACATGAGATTTCCCCGCCGCACCAAGTACACCTTTTATGACGGTATTATTACTTTCGGTTGCTCCGCTTGTAAAAATTATCTGAGCCGGTTCCACCCCGAGATAATGTGCCACTTTCTCCCTTGCCTGTTCAACTGCCACATTTGCTTCCCTTCCGATGGTGTGAATCGACGAAGCATTGCCATACTGCTCCCTGAAATATGGCAGCATCTCATCGAAAACCCGCTCATCCACCGCAGTAGTAGCGGCATTGTCAAGATAAATTGGTGACATTAACTGGTTATCTGTTTATTTAAAATAATTTTCGATTGACGTTACCATAACGACATCGAAAATGCAAAAGTTTAGAAAATGACATTATATCAACTTGATAATATTTAATAATATAAATTGTTATATAAGGTGTTCGAAACCATTCAACCTAACTGTGCACTCAAGTCCATATGCGAAGAATTCATGTCATAACTCTTACAATATTAATCACTGCTGTACTGCTTGCCTTTTTGATACGATTCAATAGCGATTCCGATAATGGGGCGATGAAACATGTGAATCCGGATGATGCTGTCGAGTTAGTTAAAAATTCCCCTGAACTTAAAATCATAGATGTCAGAACTGCCCGTGAGTTTAATTCCGGCTCTATTCCCCCGGCGATTAATATTGATGTCGAACAACCGCAACATTTCCGGGAAAAAATCGGCGATCTCGACCCTGATAAAACGTACCTTGTATTTTGCCGGGCAGCGAATCGGAGCAGAGTTGCAGTATCAGAAATGCAAAGTGCAGGATTTGATAATGTTATCAATTTCAACGGACCTGTAGAACAAATGCAACAAGTCTGGCAAGCGGTAAACTGAGTGGTTTTGCCTTCCGGCAGTCTACTCAACACTAATGGAGATTTTTCCTTATTTCACCATCGTCATTCTACCTACGTCGCTCCAGTCGCTGGTAGTTATGCGGTAGATATAAACACCACTTGACAGGTTGCCGCCTTCGAATCTTGCCTGATATTCTCCCGGCTGCTGAGCTTCATCAACAAGAGTTTCAATTTTCCGGCCATTTATATCATAAACTGAGATTTGAACATCAGTAAATTCACTCAACTTATAGCGAATTTCAGTCGATGGATTAAATGGATTGGGATAAGCGCCCTTAAGTTCATGTTCAACCGGTTTTTGTTGATCTTCACCATCAGCATAAGTCGGTGTTGGCGGATTTTCGGTAAATGTGTAAGAATATCGATAGGTTAACCTGGATGGTTTACTTTCATCGCCATTTTCTGCTGTCGTATTAGCGGCTACAAGGATGATATCTTCATCGAAGTCATTCGGTCCGTCATCGAGAATGATTACTTCATCGCTTGTTACTGCAGCCCATTTTATTTTTTCATCTTCTTCTTTGACGATCTCAAACTCTTCATACTCACTTTCTTTAGAAAAATTTGAATAATAACTACCGCCATACCCAATGTTAACTCCGCTATTCACAATTTTTTGAGATTCTTTATCATCCTTTTTTTTATGAGTAGAGAAGTTTCTTCTTATTCCTATGTTCTCAAATTGCTCAAGTGAATAAGCGTAAATTCCCTCGGCTATGTCAGGATCATTTATTTTATTTGTAATTTGAAAGTCAAGCAGAAATTCATCCCAGCTGAGATCAGCTGTTTCCAAAGCTTCGAGATACGCTTTTTTACCATCATTTGATGATCTTGTGATAGATGCTGCTGCCTCTGCTCCTGTTCTTTCATACAAATAGCTGTGAAGTAATTGAGCCCGTTGATAGTCGTAAGAAAGGTCACTGCTGTTTCGCCGAAATCTATATAGTCCCTCTGGTCCGGTTTCTACCTCGACGGTGGCTTCAAGCTCTTCAGTTTTATCCAGCCACCCCATATATCTGGAGCTGTAACCCAAAAGCACTTCAGCAAGCAAAGACTGCCCTTCATTTTGAAATGAGTTAAGGTTTCCATAATTATGATGAATTAAATGCTGATACTCATGGGCAATAATGTTAAATATTCTGGAAGCATCCGCCTCCCGGTTATCCCTGTAAATGCCCGGATATGTATTAATATAGATGATGTCTGAGTTGTTTCCGTATGATGATGACGGGTTTTGGTCTGCCGGATTAAAGAAACCGGAGATATACCCACCCATCGGGTTATCTTCCCAACCATCCTGAATATTGACAAGCAATGTTTTCAAACGTCCGGTACCATCAATATCAGGAGGATCACCAAACAACCTTTGGCTTGTCTCAATGATACCGGATTCAGAGTCTATTGAATTTGGGGGAGTTTCTTCATCCTGTTGTCTCAAGATATCTTCTACTATCTGATCATTAATTTTACCCTCTTCTAACTCATCAACTTCAACCCATATTTCAGATTTATCACTTATTGCTCGAAGTTCAAATTCAACGTTGTCATATCCCGACCCAGTCTGGCTTCCGTCAAATCGCATTACTTTAAAATCACGGCGATCTCCAACCTCAGGATCATCTATTGATTCTAACTCAATCCCCATCTCCTCAGATTGTAACTTATCTTGATCTATATCTTTATTTTCAATGTGGTGTATTAGGCTACATTGATTATGATTATCATTGTAATTTTCATTTGCATACACACTTCCTAAATGGCTTATCAATACAAAAGTAATTATTGATATTATTTTAATTACATTGTTAATATTTAAAACTATTGTACTCATAACACTTTTAATATTTTTTGTATTTAAGGACAATAAGCGAGCATTAAATACTCACCTATTGTCCTATATTTTGTACAGAGTTTATCCTATAACCCTTTTATTTTCTGATATATAAATTATACATCAGAACTATAAATAGAGCGCAGTACTCTAATACCTATAAGTGTTATGCGGACTTTAGGGGTTATTGTAGCCTGTAATCTTATACTTCAAGTATGATAAATATCTATACTATCTGTGAAGGCTAAGAGTCTGAATTGGGAATTCTACTCCAAGCGTATCGATTACTGGCACCATGAGCCGTCCGGAAACTGGCAGGAGAGGTAGGAGATCCTGAACGGCAAATGCCTATATTACTACAGGATCACCAGGGGTTTCTTACTTTTGTTTTTTCTTTTGTCCTACCTTATTGTAGGATTATTGTAAAACTCTACTCTTTCTTTCCAAACTTTCTTTATATCTACTTGAGAGTTAATAGCTTATTGAGACTCCCAGTATGTGTGATTATAAGCATAATCAGCCGTTCGGAAACTGGCAAGATTTGCAGGGGTTTCAAACTTGTTACGTTTAATTATAAAGTGAATTATAAAAAAATGCAAATAAAAATTTCTATAACAAGATACATTTTAATATATACTACTAAGAGATGTTTAAGATAGAACAATTACTTAATAAATGATAATTTCATACTCTCAAATAAATCACCTGCCTGTATCCAGTATATATGTTCCGATCGACAAGCCATCTGCCTGGAAATTAACCTGATGTATACCTGCATCCTGAGGTTCATCCACGAATGTTGAAACTTTGCGACCGATTGCGTCATAAACTACCAGACGTATATTTACACTTTCCGGCAGTTTCTATTCTATGGTCGTTTCCGGATTAAACGGATTGGGATAAGCATCATAAAGATAAAACTCCTCAGGGTTCTCCCCTTGTTCGGCGGCGTAATTAACAACACCGTATTCATATGCATAGCTCTATTGACGGCTATCGGGACTTTCTTCGTCATCCCAGTCTTCCATAGTATTATTCCTACAAATACCATTTCCTCATACTGACCTTCAAACTCCTCAGCTTCCTCCTCAATAATTCGAACTTCGGTTTCCTGATCAACGTGTTGTCAATATCCCAACCAGCAAAAAACGCAAAGTCATCCCCCTGAATCTCCAGATTAAGAGTGACTGGACTTTAGTTTATGCCCTTCAAATATGTGGTTTCATCTCTGATTGTGCCTGTCGAGTACGTAGTATACTCTAAATACATGATAATTATATAAGCATTAGATATTATATCAATTAAACATGAATAACGCCTTAGTTAATGATAGTTTGAAACAGTAGTGTCCGGTTAAATGTCAAAGAGTCCCAACTGGTTAGCTTGAGAGGCT
>CAZDIA010000102.1:0-5262 GCA_964505385.1 uncultured Chitinophagales bacterium | reverse complement strand
TTATGCCAGCCGGGATTTTAAGGCGCCGACATTTAACGACCTTTACTGGCCGGAGTCAGGCAATCCGGATTTGAATCCGGAAACCGCTAATCGACTTGAATCCGGTCTTTATTTCAAAAGAAGCGGCATCATAGCTCTGCGTTTTGATGCTCTTGGTTTTATCTCCCGATTACACGATGGCATAGAATGGCGTCCTGTTAATGATCTGTGGCGGCCATCCAATGTTCAGGAGATCAATGCAAGCGGGATAGAACTTGAAACCACCCTGCTCACTTACATTCGGGGATTTTCCCTGGATTGGACCAATCGCTATTCATATACGCGATCACGGTATGGAGCGGGGCATGAAAACGAAGGTAATCAACTGCGTTTCATGCCGAAACATAATTTCAACACACAGCTCAAATTGAATCGCGGACCGGTATCCATCTCAACAGGTTGGTTTGGAGTGGGCCGTCGATTCAGTTCTTCCGAAAATATCCAACAGGATTCGGTTGATCCCTATCATGAATGGGATGTGGCTGTTTCCTGGGACGATGAAATCAGAGGTGTCGATGTCGGCCTGCGCTGGAATATGAATAATACATTGGATCATCGCTATGATGCTGTTCCAAATTACCCCGTAGCCGGCCGGCGCCATATGGTTACACTTTCATTAGGACTTTAATCAACACAAATAAAAAGACAAATTACATGAAGAATTTACTTTACATCATCGCAATTTCAATCTTAATTGTTTCCTGCAACGATAATGCCGACCCTGATGAAAACGGTCATGAGGGGGTGATGGCTTATATTCTGAGTGAGGGACAGTTTCAAAATTCCAATGCCGAAATAACCGGTTATGATATCGGCACCGGCGAGGAGAAGCCTCAGTTTTATCAGCAGGTGAATGAAAGCCAGCTCGGCGATGTAGGGCACAGTATGGCTGCCATCGGCGACGAACTCTATATTGTGGTGAATAACAGTCACAGGATTCAGGTAACGGATGCCAATACATTGGAACAGCAGGCAAGCATCGAAATTGATAATGAACCAAGTCCAAGATTTATAGCCGGGGTTTCCGGTGATCAGGCGTTGGTTACCAGTCTTGCAAGTACGGAGCTTGCGGTTATTGACACCGAAAACCACGAGCAAACCGGCACGATTGATATCGGGACCACAAGTGAGGAAATCGCCGTGGATGGTGATCATGCACTCATTCGCACTGATATTTTCGATTCCAATGAAATAATACTGTTCAACTGGCAGGATGAGTCTGTAGAACAAACCCTCCAGTTTGATGGTGCACCAGCCGGTATGAAAACTGATTCGGATAACAGAGCCTGGATTTGGGTAAGTGGTGAAGAAGCGTATTTCAGCATTCGCGAAGTCACAACCGGGGATGAACTCAACCGGTTTGAGCTTCCTGAGCCGGTAACTTCTGTTTCATTTGATGAGCTCGGGGAACAGGTGTTCGCTGCCACTGACAGTGGCATTCTCCGCATGGATAAATCCACCGGCGCTATTGATGATGAGCTTTTTGTAGAACAAGAAAATCTCGGAAGCGTAGGTTTCGACCATACCACACGTAACCACGTGTTTGCAGGCACTGAGCCGGATTTTGAAACCCGGGATGAAGTTTTTGTTTTTGATGCAGACGGTGAAATAGCCGATACCATTCAGGCCGGATATCGTCCACATCAGTTTCACGTAACAGAATAGAACGATATAACTTACATGTCAGGGCAATCCGGATGAAAACCGGATTGCCTTTTTTATTTGTCTGAACTTTGGTAATGTTAGTGGCAAATTCATTAATACTGCTGTACCACTATGTATGATCCGAATTTTCTGAGTGATCTTGTTCTTGCCCGGATGCCATTCGGCAAATTTAAAGGCCGCTATATTACCGATCTTCCTGTGCCGTATCTGGAATGGTTTAGTCGCAATGGGTTTCCTTCCGGCAAATTGGGTCAGTATTTATCAACCATGTACGAAATTAAAACCAACGGACTTGATGAACTGCTCAACCCTCTGATCAAAAAACGGGATAGCATGTGAAATTTGGATTTATGCCTGTATAGTTTTACTCTTGTTTCAGTTCAATCCACCCACTCAACAGACAATTGATGGTAATTATGATGAGAATTATAGATGTCCGATCAGTACCGCAATCCATATTATTTTTGTTTTGTTTATCCGTGATGTATTTATTGATGAATTCCGATGCAATGGCCCTGGAAAATGATGGTTTCCAATTTGAAGTGACCATCTCTGAAGAGGTTCAGCAGGAGCCGTTTACCGGGCGAATTTTAATATTTTTCTCGGATTCTGAGGAACCGGAACCCCGTTTTGGTTCACCACTCGCAGATTTGCAGCCGGTCATTGCGGTTGATGTGGAAGACCTGGAACCCGGCACGCCGGTTGTTATGGATGTTGATGAATTGAGTCATCCGGTGGCAAAGTCGTTTCCGGAGCCGTTCAATAATTGGGATGCGGATAACTGGTATATTCAGGCGGTTGCTGATCGTGAAGATCGTTACCGGAGGAGCATAAACGAGCAGCCGGGTAATCTCTATGGAGAAACTGAAGAGCATTTTATCGACCCCGGTTCTGATGAAATCATTGAGCTGAGTCTCGATTATATGGCTGAAGAGCCATCAGCGCCGGAAGATACCGAGTGGGTGGAAAAAGTTGAAGTGCGAAGCGAACTCCTTAGTGAATTCCACGACCGAGACGTGTATATGAGGGCAGGGGTGATCCTGCCTCCGGGATATCATGAATCTGAGCAGGAGTATCCGGCTGTTTATGTGGCGCCGGGGTTTGGCGGTCGCCATTTCAGAGCGTGGAGCTGGATGGATGGAAACTTTGGTGAAAAATGGAAGCAAGGTGATTTTCCAATGCCGATGTTACGTATCGTTCTGGATCCGGATATTCGATACGGGAACAGTACATTCGCAAATTCAGAAAACAACGGACCGGTCGGTGACGCGCTTGTTGAGGAGCTCATCCCTGCAATAGAAGAACAGTTTCGAGTGGATGCCCGATCTGATGCACGGTTTGTAAAAGGGCATTCATCCGGCGGATGGGCCTCATTGTGGCTACAGGTCACCTATCCCGGATTTTTCGGCGGCACCTGGAGTACCGGACCCGATCCGGTTGATTTTCGGCGGATGCAGATCATTAATATTTATGAAGATGACAATGCCTACTGGGATGATCACGGCTATGCCCGGCCTTCCATGCGGGTTGAGGACGAAATCTTGCTCTCGATACGCGAAGAAAATAAATATGAGTACGTTACCGGACCGGGTGGTCAGTGGATATCCTGGTTTTCCGTTTTCAGTCCGCAAGATGAAGATGGCGGCCCCAAAAAACTTTGGGATCAGGTTACCGGAGAAATTGATCATGAAGTGGCTGAGGCCTGGAAAGATTACGACATCAGAATGATTCTGGAGGAAAACTGGGATGAGCTGGAGCCTCATTTACAGGGTAAGATCCATATCATCGGTGGCATTGAAGACAACTATTACCTTGAGCTTGCCCTTCAAAAACTTGATGATTTTCTGGAGGATAAAGACCATGGTGGTTATATCGAAATCCATCCGGGTGACCACGGTTCATTCCGCACACCTGATCTGATGATGAGAATCTATGAGGAAATGGAGGAGCGTTATTACGAGTGATCTCATTAGGTCAAGCCTCTTTCTCACTCCGTACCATCATTTTCATGGCAGAGTGAAAAAGTATATTCACCAGTGCATAAACAATCAAAATAGCCAGGATTACACCAAAACCGGTGGTTAAAACATTTTCTCTTGAAAGCAGGTATAGCACCACCACAATTCCCAGGGTGTATATAAAACTTTCGCGCAAAAATGTCTGAAATGCTGCTCCGGTAATTTTAGCTTTCGGAATGCCTCTTTGCAGCCATTTATAGGATCGCCATGTCTGATACAAAACAAATCCAATAATGACGACTAATATCAGATAAATTTGATCACCCATAGAATTTGATATTGTTTGACCGGGTTTATTTGTCTATACATAGCTAATGTTAATGATCTGACTGTCAGCCGGTTAGGCTATTACAAACTACTAAAGTGGTAAAGAACAAGATATATCGCAACTTTGAAAAGCTTTAATTTTGCATTCCTCAACCAAACCGGATGAAGTGATGTTTCTGTTTTTTTGGTTAAAAAAACTCTTTTCAAAAGTTCAAGTTCTCCGATTTTATGGAAAAGGATGAGGCAGTTTAATCACTTACTATGAACGCTTCATAACAATTTCCCGGACTTTATGCCTTTCAATTTTTCCAAGTCTGTTTCGGGGAACAGCTTCAACTTTGATCCACGCTCCGGGCAAGGCAAAGCGCGGCAATTTTGCCCGAACTTCATGTTGCAGCTGTTCATCAGCCGGCTTTTCGCCTGTATAAACCGCAACAATTTTCTGTCCCCATTCTTCATCCGGGATGCCGGTTATAGCTACATCATCAAGTGCTGGAATACTTAACAGAACTTCTTCAACTTTTTGAGGAACCACATTTTCCCCACCCGTTATGATCAAATCTTCACGTCGCGCCTCGATGTAAATATTATCTTGTTCATCAACATACCCGAAATCGCCGGTAGCAAACCATCCATCCTCATCAAATTTATCGATCAAATGGGGATTCAGATCGATATCGGGCAATTGATTGCCTTTCAGGTAAATCAAACCCGAGGAGTTTTCCGGCAAAATTTTACCGTTTGATTCATCCCGTATTTGAATTTCATGGTTATCAAATAGTTTTCCGGCACTGGATACAGGTGTCTGCTCCGGGTTGTTTACGGGCTGTGCGGCAACCTGACCGCAGGTTTCCGTCATTCCGTAACTGCCAATGGCGGGAAGGTGATTTGCCCGTGCCCGGTTCAGCAAATCCGCTGAAATGGGGCCGCCGCCAATTAAAATCGCTTTAAGAAAATGGTTTTCCGGTGGATTTTCTTTGAGAACCCGGTGTAATTGAGTTGGCACCATAGAAGCATACCGGATTTCATGATGATGTTTAATTTTCCGGGTAAATGTTTCTGAGTCAAAATCTCTGAGAAGGTGAATTGCTGAACCGTAAATCAGAGAGCGATAAATGATGCTTAATCCCCCCATATGAAACAGGGGAAGGCAGAGCACCCATTGCTCGCCGGTATCAGGTTTGAAGTTGTTGGCGGCATTATTTGCGGCGGTCAGCATTTGCTGCCGGGAAATATGCACCGGCCTGGCTTCTCCGGTTGTACCGGAAGTAAA
>CAZDIA010000101.1:0-5424 GCA_964505385.1 uncultured Chitinophagales bacterium | reverse complement strand
GAGTTTCGCCACGGATAACTACCCCCAGGCAAACAACACCTTCAACGGAAGTATGGTTTATCAATTGCTGAGCGGTAAACGGTATTTCATAGGACCCGGGACATTTGACTGATATGATATTTTCTTCATCAACACCGAGTTGTCTGAACCGGCTGACGGCTCCTTCGAATAATCGTTCGGTAATAAATTCATTCCACCTTGAACTTACTATACCGACCTTTCCTGTCACTCCGGTAATATTTCCCTCTATCTTTTCCATGATGTATCAGGTTAATTCAACTTTGGAAGCTCTGGCTTCAATTTTTTGCTGTAACATGCGCACATACTCCATATGGATGGCTACTAAACCAAGGTTAACAAAATCTTTGTTAAGGTAGCCGTGAAAATCAGATCCGCCGGTAATCAATAAACCGCGAGTTTTCGCATGATTGCTATACTTCAACTGGGAAGTGTAATTATGGCTGGGATGAATATATTCAAATCCATCCAATTCATAATCCATCAATTCTTTTAAATCTTCATACAGATAATTCCGGGACGGATGCGCGAGTATTGCAACTCCACCGGCTTCGTGTATGGCATTAATTCCATCTTCACTGCTGATGAACTCAAATGGCACATAAGCAGGAGCATCATCACCAAGGTATTTCATGAAAACTTCCTGATGTGTGGCGCAGTATCCTTTGGAAATCATCACCCGGGCAATATGGACCCTGCTTACGGGCGCGTTGTTTGATTCCGCCCAGACTTCATCAAAATCGATTTCAAAACCAAGCTTATTCAACTCTGCAATAATGGCTTTTGCCCGGTAGACCCGGGCTTCATATTGCCGGCGAAAAACCCGGCTTAATTGCTCATCATTGTCATTAAAACCATAACCAAGAATATGACACTCCCGGTTTCGAAATATAGTGGATAGTTCAACACCACTTATAAACTCGATTCCATGTTCAGAAGCAGCTATTCGCGCTTCCGCCAAACCGTTTACTGTATCATGATCCGTTAATGATACGGCTTTCAGTCCTTTTTCCGAGGCGAGCCGGATTACATCTTTGGGATCATTTTTACCATCTGAAGCTGTCGAGTGAAGGTGTAAATCCGCAAGAGCTACGCTCATTCGACCTCCAGCAGTTGGTTATAAAGATCAATATCGGTAAAATGCCTGGCAGCCTCATGTATCACTTCATCCGATTTAATGGAAGCCCGCATTCTTCCGGATTCGCCATCAAATCTGGAGAGCAACTCTTCATGCAGTTCATTCCGGATATCTGATTCGTATCGGTCGAATTGCATTTCCTGTTCTTCGGCAATAGCTTTTTCGAGTGCAGCCAATTCTTCGGTCGCATTATCTTTCAGATCATCTTCAAGAGCTTCAACAAATTGATCATACTGTTGCTGCGAACGCGTCCGGAAGGAAAAATCTTCCTCTTCCAGATACTCTTTGAATGCCTCAAATGTTTCATCGGTCATCTCCGAATATTCATCATACTCAGAGGCAAATTGGTTTGCAAAGAAGAAATAATGGCTCTCCTGTAAAAGCGAGAGTTCAACCATGCTCTGATCCGATTTTTCCACCTCAACATCGGGCTCAATACCGATGCTTTCGTACACAGTTCTGCCATCTCTGGTTTCAAAAGGCTCGCGCTGGTCTTCAGAAATGTCGGCATCACGGCTATCTTCTTCGGCCACGAATTCCATTGCCTGAATCGAACGGCCACTTGGAATATGATATTTGGAGGTAGTGATTTTAAGTGCCATGTTATAGGAAAGCGGGCGAATTACCTGCACCAGGCCTTTGCCAAAGCTGCGTTCACCTACTACAATGCCCCTGTCCAAATCCTGAATGGCACCAGCAACAATTTCTGATGCGCTTGCACTGCCGCTGTTTTGTAACACGGCCACTGGCTTATCCTCATACACCGGTGGTTGTGATGATTCAAATGATTCATTGTCATCACCTCGCCCGCTGGTAGAGACGATTTCAATACCGGACTCGACAAAAAGATCCACAAGTTTAACCGATTCGTCGAGCAATCCTCCCGGATTATTTCTCAAATCCAGTACCAGCCCGTCAAGTTCGCCATCATCTTTAAATTCCATGATCGTTTCGCGAACTTCCTCGGCAGCATTCTGAGCAAAGCGGTTCAGCACTATATATCCGATTCTTTCATCCCCATCGTGATCCAATATATCACTGTAGGTAACATTCGTTACTTCAATGGTTTCTCTGGTGAGTTCAAACTCAAGCTCCTGGTCCATGCCGTATCGCTCGATAACAATATCTACTGTTGTATCGGCATCACCACGCAGCAGGCTTTGCAGGTCATCCGAATTCATCCCCTCAGTGGATACACCATCAACTTCCAGAATAATGTCACCAGCCTGAATTCCTTTTCTGTCGGCAGAATATCCCTCGATCGGAGCAATAACTACGAGCCGCCCATCGCGCGCGCCCACTTCAAGGCCCACCCCGGCATATTGGCCGGTCGTCATGACGTCCATTTGCTCACTTTCGGCTTCATCTACCAGAACGGTATACGGATCGAGCGTCTCAAGCATGGCATTTATCCCGTTGCGCATTAGCTCTTGAGGGTCTACTTCATCTACATAGCTGTCTGTTACCTCTTCGTAAACTTCGCTAAAAATGGTGAAGTTTTTTTTGATGTAGAAGTACTGATCTGATGATGAAATAAAACCTGCAACTGAGACTGCAATAACGACTAAAATCACAGTTGATATCAAGAAACGAGGATAGCGATTCATATAAAATCCGGTTTAACGCAGTTTAGTTTGGTATCTGCAATGTTTGACCCACATAGATTCGGGATGAATTCAAACCATTGGCATTCATCAGTTCCTGAACGGAAACATTAAATCTGCGGGCAATATCTGACAAATTATCATTTGGGCGTACGGTATACGTATTTTGTTCTCCCGATTCATCAGAGTCTCCCATAGCTAACGATTCAGCTCCTCCTGAGCGTGCCATTTCCTGTTTTTCTTCAAAACTCATGTCATCAATCTGTTGATACTGAGAAGCATTTTGTTGTGGCACATATAATGTCAAAGTCTGACCGGGCCGAATTGTGTTTCCGATATTATTCCAGGAGCGAATCCGCCAGGCCTGGGTATCAAACCACTCAGCGATATGTCCAACGGTGTCGCCCTGTTTAACAGTGTACTGAACTGCCGTACTATTATCGGGCCTGGAAGAAGCTGACGCCTGTTGGGTAGTAGGTGAACTCTGGCGGGAAGCCGCTTGCCTTGCCCCTGAAGGCTGATCACTATCAATTGATGAAGCCGAGCTTTCACGTACGGGAACGGCAATTTTCTGGCCGGGCTGGATCACATTACTAAGATTTTCATTCACCTGATGTATGTTTCGTACACTTGTTCCGTACCGGTTGGCAATGGAACCCAGGCTTTCTCCGGATGAGACCGTATGAACCACCATATCATCCTGGCGCTCTTCATCCGGAATTTCTTCATAATTTTGAACAAACTTCTCTTTAGTGCCCTTCGGTAATTTGAGTGGATACGGTTCAGAGCCGGGCGGTGTAGCCCATCTTAATAGTTCCGGATTATAATCTCTGAGCTTCTGGGTTGTAATGCCCGCGGCATCTGCAAGGATACTCAGGTCGATGGAACCGTCAACTTCCGCAATTTCGAAATTATAAGGTTCATTCACCGACTCTACTTCAAAGCCAAACTCTTCGGGATTTTGTGCTATAATTGTAGCTGCTATGAAACCGGGAACATATCCGCGGGTTTCCCGAGGTAAATAGGCAAAGATATCCCAATAATCCTCCGAGCCACCGGCCTGGCGTACTGCCCATCTCATCCGTCGGGTACTCACGTTGTAATTTGCCATTGCCATGTGCCAGTCTCCCCAAATGTCATGGAGATCACGCAGATGTCTTGCAGCTGCTCTGGTTGATTTAACCGGATCGCGCCGCTCATCCATCCACCAATCCCGCTCAAGACCGTAATGAGCTCCGGTTGCATAGATAAACTGCCATATCCCCACTGCACTTGCATGAGAAGTTACATTAGGGCGGAGTCCGCTTTCAACCATGGCAAGATGAATAAGCTCTTGGGGTACTCCTTCTTCCTCAAAAATTTCTTTCAACATCGGGAAGTAACGCTGCGAGCGCTCCAGCCAACTCTGCATAACTTCAGGGCGTCGCATCGTCAAATAAGCAATATGATTATTTACCTGCTCATTTCGGATTAACGGTACCTGGTTTTCCCGCAGCTCAAAATCTTCGGGGAAGGAGAAGTGTTGCTCATCAAACCACTCGTCATCTGTGTCAAACATTTCACTGCGAATGGCAAAAATATCTCCATACTCTTCACTTAGCGGCTCATCAATACCGTAAAAATCCTGATAAGCAGCCATTATTGTACGGTATAGTTCGGTAAACTTACGATTGCCCTGCACTTCAGGCTCTTCATCTAAAACTTTTCGCAGTTCTTCGATTGACTCAATTAAGTAGTCTTCAGCATCTACTAAATCATCCTCAATTTGAGCACGCAAACTCTTTACATACAGCTCGTAAATTTCGGCAATGGCTACTGACGTATTGGAACTAAGCTCAATTTCGGTGGTTACGCCATAATGCCGTTCCCGTTCCTGCAGCTCATCAATGGGGTTGTCAAATGGCAGCCATACCTCAGGCATGGTTTTAGTTTCTAACGTCTTGCTTTCCTGAGCCTGTAAGTTAATAGCCACCAACAATATGGCAGCCATCATAATAGTATTTTTTTTCCCCATCATGCTAAGGATCTTTGTGGATTGAATTGTTCTGGTTTTATTATAGCCTGCAATGATAACAAATACGACATCAAAAATTTATTTCTGTCGATATCAAGAGTCCGATTTAAGCGTGACTGCTATCAAAATCAAAATACGTAATTACTATACCTTGCGAAACGCAAAATATCTCAACTTTCAAAAGAATCAAGCAGTAACTGCGCAGAAGTCCAGTTTTGAACGATCGGGAAACGCCTTCCCGCCCCAAATGCTTTAGAACTTACCCGCAAAGCAGGTGGGGCCTGCTTTCTTTTATACTCATTCAGATCTACGAGTCGAATTACCTTTTTAACTGTTTCAGGGTCAAAACCTTGCTCAACGATTTTACTTGCTGATTGATTATGTTCAAGATAGTTGATTAAAATTGCATCCAGAATATCATATTCCGGTAAAGTGTCTGTATCCTTTTGGTCGGGACGCAACTCAGCACTTGGTGGTTTTGATATTATTGATTGCGGAATTACTTCTTTGCCAAAATAGCTTTGATTTATCCATTCGGAAATAACATAGACTTCCGTTTTGTACACATCAGCGAGGATGGAAAGTCCACCGGCCATATCTCCGTAAAGAGTGCAGTACCCAACGGCTAATTCCGATTTATTGCCGGTGTT
>CAZDIA010000100.1:0-5474 GCA_964505385.1 uncultured Chitinophagales bacterium | reverse complement strand
AATCGTCAATCGTACGTCGCAAATCTTTTTGAGCCGGGCAGGTTTTCACCATTGTTATTATTCGATGTGTAGCTGCACTCCGAACCCGAGCTGGAACCAAGAGATTTGCGATTGACGATTTGCGATGTGATGTTGCAACGATCCAATTAGTCGCTCTGTGTCTGATTTGTTGCCTCATGCATTGGGGTTGATGCGAAATTAGCCCCGAATGGGGCGATAGCATTAGCATGGGACGTAGTCCTATGTAACCAAGCCCACCCTCCCATAGCTCTGAAAGAGCGCAAGCTAATTGCTGTGGCTAATGCCCAAAACTAAATGTCACTCTGTCGCATTTATACTGCTCATAGAGATTACACCGGTAAGGCCAATTCAGAGGGCTTCCGCCCTCTTCGGGGCTATCCATTGTGGGGAACCTCCAAACATAGGACTACGCCCCATGCTATTGCTTTCACCCCTTCGGGGCTTTTCTGGATTAAATGAATCTTTTGTCAGTTACAGATTTATTGCAGGAAAAACGGGTCAGAGTTCTCAAAATAAATGAATAACCCCTGATTTCTTACAATCTTGACTTCTTAATCTCTTGACATCTTGACTTCTTGCTTAAAAAAATCATTAAACAACCCATCATCCCCGCTTAACTGGTCGTTCCCACATTCCCATCAGCAGGATCAGAAAGAGCGTGCTTGTTGCCAGGCCCCAAACTACTACGGTGGCGAGTGTATTCCAGAATTCGCTGGTTTCAAACAGGACGAGCGGCATCAGTCCGCCTAATGTGGTTAGGGAGGTGATGAGCACCGGCCGCATTTTGGTGCGGTACACATGCATCCAGCTGCGCAGACCGGAGATGCCGGCACGACGGGTTTGCTCTTTGCCATGCATCAGTAAAATCGCGTTGTTCACGACCACTCCACCGGCAAGTAAGGCACCGGCCGTAGCGCTTCGGTCGAAATCCAGGCCGAGGTGCAGCGTGCCGTACATGATGCCGATAGCGCTGAGCGGCACGGCCAGAAGAATAACGATGGGATCAAGCCATTTTTCAAGAAGGGCAGAGACGATCATCCAGACGCAGACCAGCGCCAGACCGAATATCAGCAGCAGATTTACACCGGCGTCATCATCCTGAAAGCCAAACCATCCCGCGCCGAACTCGATGCTCGAACCAATCGGAACCGGGAAATCTTCAATTACCTCTTCTGCAAATTCTCTTCCAAACCGGTGTGGACCCAGAAAATCAAAACTGACCGTGCGGGAATATTGCTGATTTTCCCGGCGGATTTGATCCATCACCCGCTCCTGGTTAATACTTGCCACTTCATTCAGCCGGAACGGCGTGTCTGCATTGTACCGCAGCCGCTCTTCCAAGTCACGCTGATATTCACCCGGCAGCGTGTTACGCCCGATCAGCTGCATCTCTTGTCCCCCGAATTCAATCAACCCGAATGTGTTGCTGGGGTTAACATCCATATTCAATGCTCCGAACAGTTCCGTCCGGCTCATTCCCTTGGCTTCAAGCCGGTCCACATCCGGATCCACCACATAGTGATAGAGATTTCCCCGTGAAAAGAAACCGGTCTGGTTGATATCAACCTCTTCCACCCGTTGGTTTTCCTTTAGCCGGTCGCCGAGGTCTTCGGCCATCAGTTCCAGTTCGTCGTAGGAGTAGCCCGAAAGCGAAATGTTAAAAGAATGTCGCGTACCACCGATAGTTCCGCTGGAAAAGGCATCTCCGAAACCGCTCACCGAAATTCGTGAGTTTCCGGTGCGGGCGGCCAGAAACGAAGCTTCCGCCATCAACCGGTAAGGCTCGGGGCGCATTAAGTATTCATCTTCAAAGAAAAACTGAATCCGGGCGCCGGTATGCCGATTGATGCGTGTTTCGAAATACGACATCGCATGTTCGTAAGGTCCTGCAATTTCCTCGAAGTTGGATGCAATTTCATCAATTTGCTCAAATGGCGTCCCCTCCGGCGTGCGGATGTTGACGGTCAGTCGTTCATATTCAGGCCGGCCCCACGATTCTCCGAAATGGGTTTCATTCACAAAACGGTAGGTCAACCCGCCAACCCATGGGTCGATGTCATCCCGGTTATCAAAATAGAGCGCTACGGGTACCTGCCACCAGTTTATTTCGGCAGATTCAACCTCTTCTTCGTGGTTGTCATCATCCAGAAAAGCGGGTTCGGGGATGGCAAAAAACGGCAGGCCGATCAGCAGTGTCATGGCCGGGATGATCACCCACCGGAGGCGATAACGCCACACGAAAAAATACATCCCCGCCCGTTTCAACCGCTTTCCGATTCGATGATGCCAACGGTTTCCGGCCGCGGCGGCAGCTTTGCTGCGGGTTTCAGGGTGAACGAGCCAGGTCAGGGCGTACGGGATCCAGGTGAGCGAGATCAGTACCGATGCGACGAGCGTAAGAGTGAGCGCCAGAGCAAGCGGCATCAGGTAGATGCGTACTTCTTCCAGAGCAAACAGCACAGGAATAAAGATGCCGACGGTGGTAAGCGTACTGCCGAGCACCGGCACGAAAACCTGCTTTATGTTTTCTTTCACGTGACGGATACGCGGCCCGCGACCTGCCGGCAGATTGGGATTAAGGTGCTCAAAAACCACCACCGCATTGTCGATGATCATGCCGAGCGCTATCGTCAGCCCTGCGAGCGTGATCACATTCATCGTGTAATCCATCAGATAGAGCGCGCTGACGCTGAGCATCAGCGAGAAGAGAATGCTGCCTAGTATGACAGACGGCGCGCGAAGACGCCGGATGAAAATCAGCAGGATCAAAAAGACACTAAACAGACTGATGAGCGCCTGGTACTCCAGTTCGGTAAGCATCTCCCGCAGCTCTTCGGTGCTGTCCTGACCAAGTTGGATGAGTATGTCATCCGGAAATCCCGCCTTGAGTTCGTCGAGCTCTTCATGTACCTGTTCGGCCAGAGCCATCGCATCCGAGCCGCTTTCGCGTTCAAACTGCAGGGTGATGGCGGAGCTCGCATTCAGACGGTAGGTCTGGTCAATGTCTGGATTATCCTGCACTGAGACTTCGGCAATTTCACTGAGAAGTATCTGCCGGTCGGATGCATTCAGTTTGATCGGAAGATCAAGGATGTCTTCGGTATCCTCATGCGCCGGCGGCACATCGATGCTGTAGCGATTTCCGCCTTTATCGGTGTATCCGGCCGACCGCCAATCCAGGTTTTGCCGGATCATTCCCATGATCTGCTGCTGACTGAGGCCGAGCTGCTCCACTTTTTGATGATCGAACTCAACCAGCAGTGCCGGTTCCCGGACACCGGTGATCTCAATCTCTGAGATACCATCCAGGCCTATCAACGGCATCCTGATGTTTTCATCGACGAATCGCCGCAGTTCATGCGGATGGCGATCCCCGCTGACGGTGAACGTGAGAAACGTCTGCATCTCCGATATTTCTTCCGGCACTCTCCGGCTGATGTGCGGCTCCCGGATCGCATCAGGCAGCTCCTCCTGAAATTCACTCAAATATTCGCGCAGCTCTACGAGCCGGAAATCGACGGGGGCATCCGGCTGGAAGTCGATGGTCACGGATGATCGCCCGGCCTGAGTAACCGATTCGACATTATCCACATCCCGCAGCCGCTGAACGGCCTGCTCAACCCGCCGCGTCACCTCCTGCTCCATAACCTCGGGCGTAGTCTGCCCCCACGAATACGAAACCGTAGCCGACGGCCGCTCCAGCTCCGGCGCCATCTCCATCGGAATATCCAACCACGCCGCCACCCCGACGGTGATGACCATCATGTAGAAGAGGGAAATGAGATATCTTCGACGGAGCAAATGATGCATGGTGATTAGTTGAATTAGGTAAATGAGGTAATTAAGGTAATTGGGGTGATTAAGGTAATTAGGGTTTTGTGGTGGGTTTCTTTTTTTGTTTCTGGAGGTAGGAGATGTAGCCGTTTAGCAATTTGAGGATTTTGTAATAGTGGGTTTGATAAGATTCAAATTGGTTTTGGTCGATGTAGTTTTCATCAACTGCACAGGTTAAATGGTCAAGGCATTCCATAAGGGAACCTCTGGATTGCCTGCAATACTGAATATTTTCCTGATAGTGATATCGGCCATATCCTTCCGAAATACCAGCTGTAATTCCTCTGGATGCCCGGGTTAACTGATCCGCAAGTCTATACTTTTCATCATTAGGAAAAGATTTTGCAACCAAAGACATTTCGTTCCGAAATTTCCTCGCTTCCTTCCATACTTCCAATTCCATAAACCCCCCACTGAACTCCTGATTTTCCATAATAATTAACCTTATCTATCCATAATTACCTAATTACCTCAATTACCCAATTACCTCATTTACCTAATTCTGGGCTCGACAATCTGCTGATGCGATATCGCAAAATGCCGATCCACAGCCAGGGTGTCGCCGGGGGCGATTTCTTCTTCGTCGAGGATGATCCAGTCGGAGGTTTCGGCTATCGGGTCGATGTAGATCCATTCGACGGTGTCGTTATTGAGTTTGAAAACGAGCGGGCGGCCGTCGCGTTCGAGCATGGCTTCGCGGGGTGCGCGGACCCGTCCATCCACCATCTCGGTGAGAATACGGCCGTCCACGGTCATTCCGGATCGGAGTATGCCGTCCGGATTATCAAATCGGGCTACCACTTTGCCGGTCTTGGATTCGGGGTCCACTACCGGCGAGACCGCTTCGACTTCCCCTTCCACCGTCTGACCACCTGAGGTGGTGAGTTCCACGCCCATGCCGGGTTCGACCATGGTCAGTTCGTTTTCCAGCAGATCGTATCGCACCTGTACCTGGCTGTTATCCACAAGCCGGCCTACTTCGGTGCCCGCCGAGAGATATTCCCCGCTTGAAAAATTCTTCTCCACAGCAATAGTACCTTCGAACGGAGCTTTGAGGGTGGCGTAACTCAGCTCCAGTTCAGCCTGTTCGACGGCAAGCTCGGCGCTTCGAACCCCCATCAGCCGGCGTAATTGCGTAAAGTCGGATTGCCCCTCGGAATCGCCGCTTTGGTTTCGCATACGTGCGTTGCGTTCGATGTTAAATTCGGCAACCACTTCTTCCTTATCTTCACGAGCCTGTTCAAGAGCCAGCTGCCACTCCTGATCATCAAGAGCAATAAGGGTTTCGCCACGTTGCACCTGCCGCCCTTCCCGGATCTGATGGTGGTCCACATAACCCGAAATCCGGGTCTGCAACGTAATTTCGTTGGCAGGTTCCACCGTACCCTGGGTCTCCACATGAAAATGGAGCGGCTCATCGTCAGCGATATCAAAAATCACCGTCGGGCGAATTTCAACGCGATCCTCATCTACCTCATCGGCAGGGTCGTCGGCCTCTTCCTCACAAGATATGAGAAGTAGAAGGATTATGAGTGTTATGGATTTGTGTAGATATGGCATGATTTAAATTCCAATGTTCAATGATCAAGTATCGCATAGTGAATTTTCAAATATCAAAT
>CAZDIA010000099.1:0-5488 GCA_964505385.1 uncultured Chitinophagales bacterium | reverse complement strand
ATTTGGCAACTGAAAAAACATCTGAAATCGCAAATCGTCAATCGTACGTCGCAAATCTTTTTGATCCGGCAAGTTTTCACCATTTTTCACTATGTGGTGCAGCAGCTTGCCAAACCCGAGCCGGCACAAAAAGATTTACGATTGACGATTTGCGATGTATGATTTGCGATTTTGGGGAATTTGGCTACGGTGCCTGCAAGGGTATATTGGGCAGTGTATCCCCGAGGCAAGCTCGGGACAGGCAGGGCTACAGTGTGTCAAATTCAGTTATCAGTGAACAGTGATCAGTTACCAGTTATCAGTTAATGCAATTTTGGGGTAATGGAATGATGGAATGTTGGAATGTTGGGGTGCAACAAATCCCCTTGAAGTGGTCGACTGTAAGGAGACCCTGCAAGGGTAGTTTACAGTTAGCAGTTAGCAGTTAGCAGTGAACAGTTATCAGTAAACAGGGATTTTTAGTTGATGACTGAGTGTGGTTGTTATTTTTTAATCTTCAATAGGGTTAATTGTATTAAGCCTCTTTGTGCCTTTGTGCCTTTGTGCCTTGATGCCTTGGTGCCTTTTCCCACTCTGTTACTTTTTCACTTTGTCACTTCAACTAATTGAAGACTCTTGAATTCGGCAACTGAAAAAACATCTGAAATCGCAAATCGTCAATCGTACGTCGCAAATCTTTTTGATCCGGCAAGTTTTCACCACTTTTCAATATGTGATGTAGCAGCTTGCCAAACCCGAGCCGGCACATAGAGATTTACGATTGACGATTTGCGATGTATGATTTGCGATTTGTTGGAATTTGGCTGCCGTGCTTGCTATCAAGGAAATTTTAATCTTCAATCTTCAATCTTTAATTCTTTCAAACCGTTGGTGCCTTTGTGCCTCGATGCCTTGTTGCCTTTGTCACGGCGCCTGGCCCGACCAGGTCGGGATTACTCTGCTACTCCCCCCTCCCCTGAATAAATCAATAATCCGGGTTCGGCTTCTATGGCGGCGGGGGTCCAGTTATCGGGATGGATGATGGTGGTGGTGATTGTTTTGTTGATCAGCTGTTCGGCTTTGCGGGTAAGTTGATCGAGGTAGTCCCGGTCAATCTCGCCGACGATGCAGAGCTGAATCCGGTCGCTGTCCACTCCTCTGGCAAGGCTGCCGGTGAGGTATACTTTTTGGGGGTCTCCCAGCCGGCGGATCACCTTTTCCAGTATTTGTTCAATGCCTGCGGTTTTCATCATGATCCGGCGGATTTCCTCATAGAGCGGATGCTGATCGTTGGCGCGAAACAGCTTGCGATAGCTGCTGCTTTCGGATTTAATAATGCCGGCTTCTTCGAGTTTGTTCAGCTCCTGGCGCACCGCATTGCTGGAAACGCCGAATTCCTTCTCCAGTCCGCGCAGCCACGCGGTAGTCTCGGGGTTGATGAAAAATTTCAACAACAGTTTAACCCGAAGTTTGGATGTGATAATAGCGTCGAGCAAAAAACTATTTTGTTAACCACTGAGGGCACAGAGGTTTGCAGGGTTCAGTTACCAGTCAGCAGTTTTTAAGTTGGATTGGAATGTTGGGTTGTTGGGGTAATGGATTAATGGATCGTTGGAATGGTGGGGGATTGTAGTATAATTTTGACTCACTATTCCATTATTCCATCATTCCAATACTCCATAACCCCAATATTTCATACTTCCAATACTTTGTCACGGCGCTTGTCCCGATAAAGTCTGGATTACTTTGTTATTCTGTCACTTCAACTAATTCAGTGTTCTAACTGATAACTGCTTACTGATCACTGTTAACTGAAAACGGGTGCAGCTTCGCCAGGTGAGTCACATGAATGAGTATAAGATATACTCATGTTTGTTGCAAGGGGATCAGGATAAAATTTTTAATTTTATCCTTTATTTTATCCGGGGCTTAGCGTTTGGATTTGTGATTACATCCAATTTGCCTGGTCAAGGGGTAAATCTTGCTCTTTGGCCACACTTTATCAAGCCTGTCAAGAGCCCTTCGATGTTGCGCAGACACGCTTTTTGAGGGACTCGGTGTAACAAGAGCTGCATTTTAGCGGTTTACAATATTTTCAATAGCCAGATATGTGGTGGCAATAGCCGAGAGAGTTGTGGCCACGAAGGTTACATATTCCCTGAATGAAGGATCGCGGCGCACCTGTATGGTAACCACATCCCGGTTTTTCAGCGTAAAATCTCTGAATCCTTCAGGAAGCCGCTCATCATAATTGTAAGTGAACTCATAAAACTCCTCGTATCCTTCTTCCTCATTAAATCTTGAAACGGAGACTTCAAGCCGCTGTTCCGACCAGTCAAACTGTACATCATCCTGCCTGGTCAGTCTTCTTGACTCTACACCACGCGCATATCCGATCATTTCAGGTATTGTCGTACCTCTGGGAATGTGGTATTTAGCCTGACCGGTCCAGTCACCCCATACGTATACCGAATCCGCCATCTGCCCCGGTTCAGCTACCCGGACTCTGGATTCGCCAATTCTTGACAGCCGGTCACTGGTGTCCTGGGCTATAATTTCGGGATTATTAACAAAAAACAATATGCAAAGTAACAGTGGTGAGAGAATGGAAACAGGTCGCTTAGTCATGAACGATTTAACTTTTATCATAAAAATACCCGCCTGTTACGGCGGGTATTTGTTACAGTTTAGATTTTTGGGAATTCCATACAGCTAAACAGTGCATGGAGTATCTCTACAGGCCGGCTCACACAGGCCTATTTTTCCGTCTGATAATACTGATAGCCGGCGTAGTCGTAGTAATTCGTGTAGTTGTAACTGCCGTAATCACCGTAAGCTTTGCTGGAGTTGTAGGCAGTAAACACGCTTCCGATTACATTAGCCCTTACCTGATGCAGGTGCTCAGTGGTATGCTGGAGCTCATTGTTAGTGGTCTGGTTGAACCGTACAACCAGAAGCACCCCATCCATATATCGGACAAGCGGAGCAGCATCGGTCATCAAACCGAATGGCGGAGTGTCAAGAATGATATGATCATACTTCTTCTTTAACTCAGCCAGCAAATTATGCATCTTGTTGCTGCGGCTTACCGCTGCCGGATTGGGAGCCTTTTTGCCTGCGGAAAGCAGGTCAAGTCCTTCAACCGGAGTTGATTGAATTAGATCCTCAAGTTTTGTCTCCTCATCAAACATGAGGTCCATGACACCGGGCTCCCTGGACAGACCAAACATACGGCTCATACGCGGCCGTCGAAGATCTGTATCCAGCAGGATCACATTTTTACCGGCTTCGGTCATGGTCACCGCCAGATTTGCGGCAACCGTGGACTTGCCTTCACTTTTATTTGAGCTGGTTACCATCAGGGTCTGGAACGGCTGGTCCGGCTGCGAATACACTATATTAGTATGCAGCCTTCGATAGGCCTCGGTTGTCGGGGAGATGGAATCCAGCATGGCAATCACATCGGTGGAAACTTTATTGTTGCCTACTTTCAATATTTTGGCTTTGTTGAAATTGACCCGGATCTCTTTTTTGGTATCCGGAATAACACTCAGCAGATTGCCACCGTAATTCCTCATTTTCTCTACGCTGTCCACTTCTTTCTTGAATCCTTCGCGTAACATTACGCCTCCAACGGACAGCACACCGGACAGCATAAAACCAATAAGCACATACAACGGAACCCGTGGGGATACAGGTGCTTCAGGAAGCGCAGCCATATCTACGGTACGCCCCATTCCCATCTGTGTTTGTTCCCAAAGCTCCATCTCAGAGGCTTGCTGAGAGATGGTGGAATAGATTTGAGAATTCATTTCAACATTTCTTTTCAACTGCGACATTTGCCGCTGCTTGTCCGGCAGTGAAGCAAAAAACTCCTCGTGCTCATCCAGTCTTTCCTCCACCACTCTCTGGCGTGCTTCATACTGGCTGGCCTCTACATTCAGCTCAATAAGGTTACTTCGCAGCTCATTCACCCGCTCAATGACGTTTCCGTCTTCCGAGCCGAGAAAACCGAGGTAGTGATCGGTTTCAGAATCGGTAAGTTCGGAAGTAAGCTCCCGGATCTCTTCCTGCATCGCATTGATCTGGCGCTCCTTTTCAACCAGGGAAGGTTCCGCTTCCGGGTTGTCTTTGAGGTCGGGATTTCTGGAGATCAGCAGTGATCTTTCGGTGCGGAGTTCGGCCAGCTGCTGCTGCAGATAGGTTAAATTTTGCGAGATACCCCGCGAAAGCATTTCATCCAGACCCGGCCGGATAGATTCAAGTTCATTTTCATGGCGCCTGATAGCTTCTTCCACAGCCTGCCGTTCTACGGTAGCCGTCTCCAGTTCAGCTTCAAGCGTAGCAATGCGGGTGATTTCCTCGGAAGCCTGTTGATCCACATTGATAACGCGCTCACTCGACATGAACTCGCTCAACTGATTCTCGGACTCCTGAAGGCGCTGCTCAATCCGCTGTTCTTCTTCAGAGAGAAACTCAAGAGCGGAACCGGCTTGTTGTCTTTCGGCTTCGCGGGAATATTCATGATAATTTTCTATCACATTGTCGACAACGGCCTGAGCTTCATGCGGAGATTCGCTTCTAAAGCTGATTTGCAGAATATCCGAACCTTCCTCAAGCAGTTCAATTTCAAGATTGGATCTGATCCGGTTAGCTGCGGTGGCGGCATCAACCATTTCAGAATCTTCGGGATACTTTTCCCACAGAATCGGATAGACCTCCCCGTCTTCCTGTTCGGGATTCTCCATGAGACGCTCAGCAACTTCCTGCGAGAAGCTGCGCGATTCAATCACCGCGATCTCGTTGGCTTTGCTGTTGCCCATGCCTACTCCGAAGCGGCTGGTCATCAGGTCGCCGATATCACTGCCGGCCATGCGATACTGGTTTTGTTCCTCCTGAATCATGAGCGTGCCGCTGGTCTGATAGGTGGGGGGAAGATTTGTAGCGTAAAAATAGGCGATGGCGGTCCCCGCAATTAATACAGCTAAGATGACCCACTTGTACCCTAACAAGGTATAAAATATGTTTTTCAGGTCCAGAGTATCATCATCCTCATAACCCTGCCTTTGGGTATATTTTTGGAGGTGCTCGGGGTTGTTTCCGTTTCCGTTGAAATGGCCGTTTCCGTTGGAGTGACCGTTTCCATTGAGAAAATCTTTGTATGGACTCATATTATCTCAAGATTTAGTTCCGCTGGGATTTTCATACCCGCCAAGGGGTTAGTTAATTGCCGACACGTTTGAATTTGCGTTTGGTTGCTCTCACACTCCTGTTGTATTCAGAAGATGATCTAATTTTCTATTATCCAAAAGTTCACAGATAATTTGATTTTTAACATCCGGTGCAAATAATAATATTGTTTCAAAAACATTGCAATCATTTTTTTGTAAATGATTTTTGCGCGTCGGGCTTTCGCGATTGTCTTCGTACTTACTCCAATCTTACCCGGTTCGACGTTTCTCATTTGATCAGTTAACAACAACCAGTAAACAGTTTGATCATCCGGGAG
>CAZDIA010000098.1:0-5571 GCA_964505385.1 uncultured Chitinophagales bacterium | reverse complement strand
TTGGCAAGGCTAAACTTCGTCGGGACGGCACCGATGCAGTAATCATTACTTTCGGAATGGGCGTCCATAAAGCATTGGAGGAAGCCGAAGCACAGACAAAGAATGATCGCGACATTGCCGTGCTTGATCTCAGAACACTGTATCCGCTGGATACACAGGCGGTAATCGATATCGTCAAAAAGACAAATAAAGTCCTGCTGCTTGAAGAAACCGGACCGGTACTCGGTCCGATGGATTATGTCTCTACTATCATCACCGAAAACGCTTTTGAGCACCTTGATGCGCCGGTGATGAAGTGTTCATCCCTCCATACACCCATACCTACTTCAACTGCTTTGGAAAAAGATTACTTAGCCTGGAGCCGCCTGCCGGAAAAGCTGGATAAGTTGTTAAGGTATTGATGGTGTTAAAATAGGGGTTATCGGTTTAGCCGAATCTATAATGCGATATAAATACCTATTAATTTATAAATTAAGATTGAATATTGAAGATTCTCCAAATCACCTGGCTTAGTAGTCGATGACCAAGATTTTCAATCTTCAATGGTAAATTTTCTATTCAAATAAACTGCCTGTCACCTCATCAACAGTGTCGCGAAGACGAGATTAGGACCTCGGAATGGCAGAATCAATGATTTACGATTTCCCACCTCTTTTTACATACTTTTTTGATACCCAACCCCGAATTTTCACCGAAACCTGATACCAATCTTCACTTTCATTAAGAATAGTAACCTCAGTATCTCTTGAAAGCGGTTCAGAAATTCGGTTGTACGTGGCGCCGGGTCCTTCACGGATATTCAATGATGATGCATTTACGTAACCTTTCTTTCCGGCTTCCTCTTCGGGCTCCCTGTCTTCTTTCCGGTCGGACTGCATCAACCTCTCTCTTAGTTTCTCCATTGGAAAAGCCGGTCCGGGATCAATTTTTCTTCCCGGTGAGATCTCCTCATGCCCAAGTATATACTGAATATCATAATGCTTCTTTAGTGATTTGCATATATCAAAAACTGAAGCAATCTGCTTTTCGGTGTATTTATGCCAGAATTCCTCTTCGTTTCTGTTGCGATGCACGGCTCTGACCACCTCAGACTCCTCATATGTCCTCCCAAACCATGCTTCCCATGCACTTCCCGTGTATGTAAGTTTTCCGGCATTCACGATCTCAATTCCAATTGAATAATGATTCAGACCGGTACGATCCTTCCAGGCACTTTTCCCGGCATGCCAACCTATTTTATTAAAAGGAATCATTTGGATTATACTCCCGTCGAAATCCACTATCAGATGCGCCGATGCCATGATATCAGGATCTTTAAACGTTCTGACCGCATTATCCGCCGTACCCCCTGCAGTATAGTGGATTACAATTGTATCCGGCAGCTGTTTGTTGCTGAAGTTTCCGCTATGCTTGTCTGTGGATTCAAATTTTGCAACACGCTGATCAAATTTATGATTCTTGATTTCCATAACACGCTCCTTTCAGAATATTTGATGTTATCCATCTTAATATCCTGAATTTTTGAAAAAGAAGTGGTATAGAAATAACGCAAGCCTGCGAAATTCTATAAACAATCTATAGACATAATCCCCAACAAAAAAGCCTCCCCTGCAGCGATTGCAGAGAAGGCTTTTCATAGTGGGACAATAACTTGTGGAGGTGCGGGGAGTCGAACCCCGGTCCGAGATGGAGACCCATCAAGCATCTACATGCTTAGTTGCCCTTTTAATTCTCGCGCGAGGTTGTCGCCGGGCAACGAGGCCAACCTCACGCAAGGCTGATAAAGTTTCACGAAACGCGCTCAGCCAACGTATTCCGCTATCCTGCCTGAGTTCGGCACCCTTTCAATCCGCCGGCAGGCGGGCAGAATGAAGGATGGAATGGCTTTTATGCAGCCATTCGGTATTCGTAATTGTCAGCATTTACGTTTATGCTTCCACAGTTGAGTACGGGAACCATGGATAGAACCCGACATGCAGCTTGTGACCCTTCGCATCCCGTCGAAGCCAGTTTCACCCCCTGGCTAATACAGCAAAATTTCACAAGTACATAATAGCAACGTCGTATAAATGTTTTATATTATGCTATCAGATATTTATAGTATCTTTGAAATCTTTCTTATTTTTACGGGTTAAGAGTAGTCATTAATTACATTTACAAGAAAATTTATTTATGAAAATTGTCGTCATCGGTGCCGGTACTGTCGGCACAGCGCTTACTCGAGTACTATGTGCTGAACCTTCCGTTTCAGCTGTATCAGTTATTGACAAAAACGGTACAGTTCTCGAATCTCTCCAGCAAAAAATTCAAGATAGTAAGCTGCGAACCTTTCGCATGGGTGTGGAAAAAGAACAATCCGTCGCCACCCTGATTAAAGGTGCCGATTGCCTTGTTTCTGCACTTCCCCATGTCTATAACAAACAGCTTACCCGCCTGGCAATCGATAATGAAATAAATTATATCGATCTGGGAGCCCATGATTCAACTTATGAAGAGCAGCTCGAGTCTAATAAACAAGCCATAGAACAAGGAGTTCTCGCTATACCCAATTGTGGAATGGCTCCGGGACTATTGAACATAATTGCATTGCAGGCATTTGAACAATTCGACAGCGTGGACTCTATTCGAATAAGAGCTGCCGGATTACCTGTAAATCCTAAACCACCGCTCAAACATGAGCTTAGTTTTTCTCCCGCAGGGCTGGTTAATGAATATCTTGATAAAGCTATTATTATAAAAGGGGGTGAAGCCACGGAAGTAGACGCGCTGGAAGGTCACGAAACAGTATCATTCTTCTCCAAACCGGAATTTGGAGAACTGGAAGCTTTCTATACCAGTGGCCATATTACCTCGCTTGCCCGACATCTTGAAGGCAAGGTCAATGAGCTGGACTTCAAAACGATTCGTTATAAAGGTCACCGTGACATCATGAAGGCACTTTTTGAACTCGGCTTCGATTCAAACGGAATTATTGATATACGGTCAAGCCTTACCTATCGGAATCTTTTGATTCGACAACTCAATAAAAAGCTGCCAAAAGTCAGTGAAGACATTGTTTTGGCCAAGATTACGGTGAGCGGAAAAATGGGCAACAGTTCCGTGGTGAGGGATTATGAAATCGTACATAACTATCAGCAAACGTATGAGCTTCCTGCAATGATGGCATGTACGGCTATACCGGTTGCGATTGTCGCTGAGTTGATTCATGAAAGAAAAACAACCGAGGCAGCTGGTGTATTTCCGCCTGAGCTTGTGGTTGATAAAAACGAATTCATGAACCGTCTCAGTGAAAAAGGTATTGAGGTATCCTTCGACGAGAAGGAAGCGGATGCCACGGAAAAAGTGTAACTGTGCTGGGTACTGGGTCCCCAGTGCCCAGTACCCAGAATCTCAAAGCACTGAAACCTGAGTTTACTCTAATACGAATAAAACCCCTGACCGGTCTTATCCCCCAGTTTTCCTGCATCTACCATTTTAATCAATAGCGGACATGGTCGGTATTTCGGATCACCAAATCCGTCATGTAATACTCGCAGAATATCCAGGCAAACATCCAAGCCGATGAAATCGGCGAGGCGAAGCGGTCCCATTGGATGAGCCATTCCGAGCTTCATCACTTCATCGATGTGCTCGGGCTCTGCAACACCTTCGTAAACGGCATATATCGCCTCATTGATCATCGGCATCAATACCCGGTTGGATACAAAGCCCGGATAATCATTTACCGGTACAGGACTTTTGCCCAGCTTCTCTGAAAGACTGGTAATGGTTTCGGTGACTTCTTTGGAAGTATCAAGCCCGCTTACTACCTCCACAAGTTTCATTACCGGAACCGGGTTAAAAAAGTGCATCCCGATAACTTTATCAGGGCGTGAGGTTACGGCCCCGATTTTGGTAACAGAAATGGATGATGTATTGGTAGCAAGAATTGCATCGGCTGAGGTTGCCTCATCCAGTTGCTGGAAGATTTTCTTTTTCAGCTCGAATTGTTCGTTAACGGCTTCCACAACAAGCCGGGAGTCAGCTACGCCGGATTTGAGTTCTGTAGATGTGGAAACTCGATCCAAGGTAGCTTGTTTGTCGGCTTCCGAAATTTTTTCCTTTTTTACCATCCGGGCAAGATTTTTTTCAATGGTCGACGTTGCCCTTTCAAGTTGTTCTTTTTGTACATCAACCAAAGTTACATTATAACCGCTTTGGGCAAACACATGAGCAATCCCGTTTCCCATAGTTCCGCCACCGATCACACTTACACTCTGAATTTTCATAATAATTTCGAATTTTGATTAATAAGTTCATTATTGTTGGCAAAAAAATACTGATTACCGGCAAAACTTCAACCGGTAGGTGCCGTTGTTAGTCAAATATAAGTGCAAAGTGTTGCTTATGAAAACCAAAGAATGTCCCTCATGTGCAATGGAAGTTGACAGGAGTTATGAAGAATGTCCCTATTGCCAATATGAATTTCCGGATGAACCCGGAAGCGGATCACAAATTTTGGTTTGGGTCCTTGCTATACTTCTGATACTTTGGATTATCCTTTAAATTTACTATCAATATGAAGTCATATTTAAATTTCACTCTTCTATTTTGGCTGTTGTCAATTTCGCTTTTAGTCAATGCGTGTCAAGAGCCGGATGAAAACCTGAAAAGTACATATATTAGTGACGAAGTTGAGTTTAGTGAAGGCACTGCTGAGTTGTGGGTAGAAATCGGCAGTGATGATACCCCGTTTGGCATGGGTGTGATAATTTCTGAAGAATTTCTGACCGATCCCCCCGAAGAAGAGCTAAATGTGGTACTTCCCTGGCCGGATGAAGTAGACCCCATTTCTCCCTATCAACACTTGAGGCTTTACTTTGATCCCGACGGGCATGATCCCGCAGGTTTTGATAACTCCCAGGTTAAATTTCGCACTTATCTTATTGATGAAACTGAATACGAAGAGCTGAAAGAAGCCGACCTGGAGGAACGCACCGTTGAGCCCGACTCTACCTATCAGGCTCCCAACCTCAAGTTACTGGAACGTGATGAGGAAAATCTGCCACCGGTGGGCAGTCAATGGGTTAATACCGGCCATATGCCAGATCAGGATGAGGTTTTTACCTATGCCTTTGCCTGGGGCTTCAACAATGGAGAGCTGGTTTATCTTGAAACCAAGGTGAATGAAGCAGCGCTTCGTCAGTTACCAGAACCTGAAAATATTTTAAGTATTCCACAGCCGGAGGCTTATCAGCGGGAAGGCCATTATCCCAATACCAATCGAATCACGTTTAATGAAAACTCCGGCAATACCTTCATCGGAAAAGAAGAATTGGAGTTTGAAATCTCAGAGTAATGCACTTTGATTAACTCATTATTGATGCCGCTGCCAAATTTTAGTAATTTTGATGATTCCATATTACATTGTTATTTAAATTATCGCAGACGTTCAACTGCGCTTCGTAATTGAATGCCGGAGTGGCGGAATTGGTAGACGCGCGCGACTCAAAATCGCGTGGCTTCGGCCGTGTGGGTTCGAGTCCCACCTCCGGTACACTAATCTCTATAAGTTGTTGACTTGCAGGGGCA
>CAZDIA010000097.1:0-5571 GCA_964505385.1 uncultured Chitinophagales bacterium | reverse complement strand
GAAGGTTTTTTTCATCGGCAATTTCCCGTGCCTTTTCTATGATGGAATCGTCGTATTTCCGGATCAGGTAGCGGGTTACGGATTGCCTGCCGCGCGCATAAGGATCAGTAAATGCAGGTGTGTTGTCTGTTGGTTCATCCCCGGGAGCTTGCGTAGTTACAGCATACGTCTGGGCCAAATAACGCAATGGTGTGTTGATCTGAAGTGTGCGGCAGAGTTCTGCCAGTCCCGCATGTTTAACTTTGCTGACCTGCAAAGGCAACCTGCTTTCAGTACACCAGAATATATTACCAACACCCACACCCTTGTCGAAAAACAAGTGGGCATGAAATTCTATAGGTGAATAGATTTTCGGTTTAAACCAGTGCTCAAATATTTCCGAATTCAGAAATTCTTCATCAGTATTCTCCGGTAGATAGAAGGTAGGGGCCAGCAACAAATCCACTTCATCCTTTTTTGCGTGAACGATGAAGGTGCTTAGGTAGTCGGCAGGAAATGAAGAGTAATCCCGGACCACTATGGCATATTTAGCGCCGGTTAATGAATCTGAAGTATACGCTCTTTCAGTGTTTATTACTTCACTGACGGGCTCAGTAGTACCATGAAATGCAAGGCGCGGATCATTTATCGCTTCTATCACCCCATTTGCTTCCTCATCCGGTGAGCCGTCGAAAATCAGCGCCCGCCAGTTCTCCTCTTCTTGATTTTGCAGGCTTTTGATGGTGCGGCGCAGACCCGCAGGCCGTCGATAAGTCGGGATGCGAATTTCAACTACAGGATTTGGAGGCATTTTATCAATCTTCTTATAGGAATATCAGATATACAATATCATACTTATTCGAGTTTGCTTAATATTAATGAAACAAACGGTCACAAAGATAGTTGTGCAAAGCCTTCTATGAAAAACTTTGAGGATCATAAGATTCACCAGCATTTCAGATAATGATTAAGGTTTTATATATTCAAATGTATCATCTGCATATTTGAAAAAATGATTCAGGAGTTTTAAGTGCATCACGGCTCAGTATTCATTCCGACTTTACTACTGTTATTAATCGTGCATTCCCTGCCCGCTTATTCACTATCATCTGATAAAATATCGGATGATGAAGTGGATTCCACCGGGATCGAGTTGTATAACGAAGCTGCTTACCTGATAAATCAGGCTGCGGAATTTGCCCAAGGCGACAGCCTAATGCTTGAAGCACGGGAAGAATTGCGTGATACCCCGTTCTGGGATGTCTATGGTGCTACATACCTCACTCTTGGTTTTAGTTGGCAGCTACAGCAAAGGGAGCTTTGGGAAATAATAGATCAATTTCGGAAAGGTCTTCAGGTCGTAGAGGAAAACACCGACCATCCCCACCGGCTGCGTTCATTGCTCTATGATAACATGCAAAGTACTTTTCGACATCATGGAGTACTGGATTCCGCCAGAGTCTATGTTGATAAAGCTATCGAGGAGGGTCTACAAAGTCTTGATGGAGAACACATGGGGCAGCTCGGGCAGTATTACGGTAATGCTGCCAATATATACGGTGAGCTCGGGCTGACGGAAATTGCTCTGAATTACTACAACAGAGCTGAAGAAATTTTTTCCAGAATACTTCCGGATTATCATGAACACTGGGCCGTTCATTTTGCGAATCTCAGTATGGTATACAAACGTTTGGGGGATATGGTGAAATCCCGGCAGTATCAGGAGCGGTCGTATGAGATTTTGCAGGAAGTATATGGGTATGAGGATCCCAGGTATTACAGAAATCAGACCAATTACACCCGGATGCTATCGGAATCAGAAAGTCCGGAAGTCGCCCTTGAGCATATTACCGGTCTGCTTGAGAATATGGATGAAAACCTCGATCGGCCAATCGATGTAAGGGTAACTTTTCTGAAACAAAAGGGACAGATTTACTTTGAGAAAGGCGATCTTGAAGAAGCAATGAGGTTCGTCAATAAAGCGATAGAAGAAGGAGAAGATTTCGATACCGTCCACCGGGATATTTTCCGTGCGTATAAACTTGCCGGTGATATTGAAATGCACAGGGATCAGGTCGATCAGGCTGAATCATACTACGCGCTTGCCGAAAATCAGCTTGAGGAAATTGATCCTGAAACCGACTTTTCCCGAGGGGAGCTGTATCTTGGCATGGCAAATACCCATTTTGATGTAGGCATGATGGAAGAGACTATCGAGCTTGGGTTGCAGAGTCTGGAGATCAATCAGCATACGGTGCTCAGTGAAGATCTGGACGGGGAGCTGGTGGAAGTAAATATCTCTGAACCGGAAATTGACCTGAATATTCACAGTCTGTTGGGTGAGGCTTATGCCGAAAAATACCGGCAAAATCAAAACCGGGAAAATCTGGATAAGGCACTTGAACATTTCGATGAAGTAGTTGAAGTTTCCTGGGAAATGAGACGCAACTACCGGGAGCAGGCATCCTCATTAGATCTAAGCGAGCGGCTTGATGAAGTGTTTCGAAATGCAATTTCTCTTGCATATGAGGGATACAACAATACTGCTGATGATCGATATGTGGAAAACATCAGAAAGTATTCTCAAAACAGTAAATCTACCACGCTTCAAAGTTCCTTAATCCAGTCGGAGATTTTGGATACGGGCGAGTTGCCGGAAGATTTGAGACAACGAAAACAGGTTCTCCGCTCCGAAATAACCCACCGGGAGATTCAGATTGCGGCGGCTGAATCCAACAGGGAAGAGGTTGATGAAGAATTACTCTCCGAATACAAAGCATCCCTGTTTGAAAAACGGTATGAGCGGGATAAGCTTATGGACAGTATCCGCACCAATTACAGTGATTACTATCAGCTTCATTTTGAGGATGTAATCATCTCACATGAAGAATTACAAAATTATGTTGATCAGGATGAAGTGCTGGTTGAGTATAGCCTTACCGATGAGGGAATTTATATCCTGAAAACCTCACAAGATGATTCTGCTGTAAAGTTTGTAAAGCCGGATTCGGAAACTGACCCTGAGTCTATGATTACGCGCCACTTTGAGCTTGCCTCTAATCAATCTGTGGTGAGGGCACCGTTGCGAAATGAGTTGTACGATTTGAATGATGAACTTTATTCTTTGCTGATTGAACCGGTAGAACAGCATCTGGATGGAAATAAATACGTGAGGATAATCCCGGATGGTGCCCTCCATGTGCTGCCTTTTGAAATGCTGATGGATCCGGCAGAACGAACCGATGATGGGTTCGCTGAGCAACCCTTTCTGATTAGAGACCATGTGATAAGTTACAGTTATTCCCCGGGATTGTTCACCAGAAATAAGGAGTCGGCAACCCCGGACCCCACCAAAGAAGTGGTAGCATTTGCACCGGTTTTCGAAGAAATAGTTGAAACCGAAACGTTCAGCGACTTGATGGATCAGGAGCGCAGAATCGCAAGCATTGAAATGGCGGGATCTTTTGAAGGGTATGAATTTTCGGCATTACCCGGTAGCAGGGAAGAGGTGCTACGGATCAACGAGCTTTCCGAAGATTTGGGCATAGAGGTTTCTGTTTATCTTGATGAAGAAGCCAACAGACAGCGGTTTCAGGATGGTTTTTCAGGTGATATTGTTCACATTGCCACTCATGGCTTCTATAATGCAGAAGTGCCGGCCTTATCCGGATTGGCTATGAAAGATCCTGATGCCGATGACTCCAATACCATGATGTTTACTTCGGAAATTTACAACCTTGACCTGGATGCAGATCTGGTAGTGTTGAGTAGCTGTGAAAGCGGCTTCGGTGAACTTGCTGCCGGGGAAGGCATGATTGCCCTGAACCGCGGTTTCATCCAGGCCGGCAGTAACAATGTGATCTACTCCATGTGGAAAGTGAGTGACTCCCATACCCGTGAACTTATGAGCCATTTCTATGAAAATCACTTCAACGGGGAGTCATATGAAGAAGCGTTGCGCAATGCCAAACTTGCCATGCTTGAAGATGACGTATCAGCCACCCCCGCCCACTGGGCCGCATTTATGTTGATGGGAAGTTAACTTCGAGTAGCTACTGATAAAAATTTGGTTTATTTCGGCCATACCGGAAGCCTGCACCAATCCCCGAATCGGAACCCTGATTTATGTGAGGTATTCTACGATTTGCCCAACTTAAACTGTTAAGTCTGCTATTTCTCTTGATGGTATTGTCGGCGGCCATTGTCCAGGCTGAAAGCGATGACAATGACGACCATCCCTATGCCGGCGGAGCCGCTACCGAAGGCCGCAAGCTATATCAATGGACGGAGGACGGAGACAGTCTTATTTTTGACTTTTCTTTCGAAGTGAATACGGATTTCAGGAATTTTTTTGAGGAGTGGTTACCCAATACGTTAGAAGTATATATGATGCTGCCCGCGGGTATATCTCAGAAATTTGAATACAACACCGTAGCCACATTTCCCAATGGAGAGAAATACCGTGTGGTGTATGTCCACAGCGAGCGGGATGAAGGGTATAAAAAGGTCGATCTTCCCGATTAACAAACCTTTGTGGATTCAGTGCTTACCCTAAATTATCGCGGTTTGTTGATGCCGTCAGAGGATCAGGATTTTATGAATATCGACCGACCCTTCTATCATGTAGAAGGCATGGGGATTTTTGCATTGGAGCTGACCCACCATAATTCGGTGGAATCATCTAATCAAAGAAGGATTAGGCGAGGGATGATTGGCTATGTAAATGCGGAAGGTGAGGAGTATGATTTTAAGGATAGCCTGCCCACATCCTCCATACCGGAAAAACCGAAACCTGAAGAAGCTGAACTATATCAAAATTATTCCAACCCGTTCAACCCGAAGACAGTTATCAGTTACCAGTAAGCAGTGAGGTCAGCCTTGAGGTTTACAATATACTGGGCGAGGATGTCGAAACGCTGGTTAATGAAACCCAGAGCGCAGGCAGGTATGAGGTGGAATTTGACGCTTCAAATCTGTCGAGCGGGACGTACCTCTATTGTTTGAAAGCGGGCAGATATATTGAAACAAGGCAGATGATGCTGATAAGGTAAGCGCTTTTTAAAAAATGTTAAGATCAAAATAAAATATCAAAAACAAGTTAAGCGGTCATCAAGAGGCAATTTATCAGATATTTCATCAAATAAACCATAGAAAGTTGAAATAAAAGCCATCTATGCTGGACTCTGTAATGATTTTTAATAAAGCATCATAACGAGCAGCCCCAGCTCTGTACTCGATAGAAGTTTTGAATTCCCTTATTCACGCTACAGTTCTGTTAACTTATATTTAATAATATTTACTTTATTTAATTTTATTTAAAAAATGTGAGCCAATTTTAGTATAGTATACGTATAGAGAATTAAAGGGGTAAGTGCAGATTATTCCTATAAACCATGGTGCTTGTTTTTCAAATGTTTTGCTGGAAAAAGAAAACGTGTGTTGTGCTTAATAATCTGAGCCGGCCGGCATTGATGACGGGATTGTTAATGTTTTTTCCAACCTATTTGCATGCCCAGGATGGCACGGTAGGTGATACCGACATTGAGGTATTCAACATCAGCGGCAGCATCTCCAACGAAGCCCACGGCTATA
>CAZDIA010000096.1:0-5730 GCA_964505385.1 uncultured Chitinophagales bacterium | reverse complement strand
AGCGGGCTACTCCCCTGCCATCATCGCTCAGTACAAATTAAAATACGAACACTAAAGTCGAATCACGCCCTCCAAAGTTTGAATCACCACTGTGAACGGTTATATCTATGACGCAATACGCCTCCCCTTCTTCATGACTGGTTGCAAAGCCATTTTCCTCTACAGTGAATACATTGGTGTCAGTTGACCACCATTCGGTCTCAATATCAAACTTGTCAGTATCAATCGTGTCACCCTCCTCTGTCAGGAGAAAAAAGGTGAAATCTTCATTATCACCTGCTTCTAATTCTACACTACGAGGATAAATTTCAACCCGGCTGATATCCTCATACTCAAAATCAGGTCCGCTAACCTGATCACTATCACAACCGCCTAAGAACATTGTTCCTGTAAAAGCAGCTATCAGGGAGAAAATTGCCAGGTTTTTCAAGAAAGGAATATTAGATAAGGTCATAGCTCAATCCGATTGTTAGGGTTTTAAATTTAAAGTATATATAGCTACACGAAAAAAAGCCTCCTGATACCTCATTCTTACGATTATTTTTTATCAGTATTAATACAGACAAGTATAAAGAAATGAGTTGCATGTCGATGGGAGATTGCTCCCATCAGATATAGCAAAATACTGCGACGCTTATTGGAAGATTTGAATTTCACTAATTTAATTGGTTCATGACCGTATACCCGCCCATCCGATGTCGTTATAAAAGTCATTTATTCAATTAAAAATTATTGCTTTAGTACCTCCTGTACTGTACATTGTATTTAGTACTTTCCATCTCTAAATTTAAAGCACTATGGATACTCTCAATTTCGGCCATAGTCCGCTTCTTTTTGCAGCGTTACTCTTTGTGTTTTACTCTTGCGATATTTCCGGAGATCAGGTTCAGCACGAACCACTTGATCAGGATACCGAAGTGTTCAATTTGGCTGAGGTAAATGATGCTCCCGAGCCTGTTGGAGGCATGCAAGAATTCTACAAAAACTTAATTTATCCCCGGGATGCCCGAAGAGCAGACATTGAAGGCACAATTCAACTTGAGGTTATTATAGATTCGGATGGTGATCTGTACGATATTCAAGTCCTGCATGAGCCGGATGTTGACATTGCCGAAGTGTCTATGGATACTGTCATGGTTACGGGATACGGCCAAAGATACGCCGATGCCGATCATGAGCCGGTTGATAGTGTTACCAAACAAGCACTGGAAGATGCGGCTAAGAATGCCGTTGAAGCAACATCATGGCATCCCGGCCGAAAAGAAGGAGAGCCGGTAAAAACTTCTTTCAATTTCCCGATTCTGTTTCAGTTAGCTAACCCATAGTAGCCGGTACTTAGAATCTTTGTTAAAGTTATATGATAACCCATTGCCCGACAGTTATTGTGCAACTGTTTTTTTCCGATTTAACCCCCTTCCTACTGCAGTAGTCGAATTAATTTTTAGTTCAAAATCCCTGTAAAATTTTTGGGTATGCGCTCCGACTTTAATAATTTATTGTCTCAAAATTATTTACGCGAAATGTCAGATTAATACCGGGCAAACTAATGCTGGCTAAATAATTACACCGGTTAAACCTGCATTTCGCAAAACGACTACCTCGAAATTATTTTTAGTATGGAGTTTGCAAGCGATCATTTTGCTATTGTTCATATTCTGACCCAGTATGTGCTCACCTTTCTTCTGGTAATTTCCATGGTGTTAATTTCCCGGACATTTGTGGCCGGTACCCGCTATTCACCAATACTTATCATCGTTGTATTCGGTCTGATCATGGGTTATGTGATGGTCTCAACCGATCTTGCCACACCCGGACTCCCCGAGTTTCCCTTAGTTGAACTTACAAGCCGTGTGACCATTACTGCTCTGATGGCATCCTTCTTTGTAGGTGGCCAGGAGATACGTAAACTATTATCGAATCAGGAGATCAGTCCGGAAGAAATGGTGGTTCCGTCTTCACAGGAGCTGTTTCTTGGTACAAAGGCGACTCAATTCATGTTCCTGGTACGCGGATTCTTTATCCTGACCGGCATTGAGGCATTGCGCCGTTTGGTCACCGGGTATACCACCGGTGAGCCTCTCGATCAATTCTATCCGCTGCTGGGATACCTCGGTCTGGTTGCCTCCATCATTCTGATCGATCATCGGGCCAAAATCACAAACAAAGCCGTCTATATCCGAAAAGGTATTTATGAAACTGCAATGATCATCATTGTGTTATTGGCCGCCTATCATATTGCCGCCTGGATTGGTCCGGTCATCGCGCTTCCGGAGATCTTTTTTGCAATGGTTATTTGCGTAGCACTCGGCATGATCCTGGTCAGATGGCAATTCGGCCCTACTATCAGGTCATTGCTATTTGCCGGTATTCCGATTGTATTGGCTGCGAATTTTATGGTCGGCGGATCGCGCATTGCTGAGGCTTTTGCTCTTGCGGATATGACCTCGGTGCTCTCCTTCGGATTTTTCGGTCAACTGTTGTGGATGTTCGGTGGTCTGGCGATTCTGATTCTTTTTGGTAAAGCCAACCACATCCGAAATCTTGCCCCCGGAATGGCCGGTTCTCTCTCCCACTCCGGTCTGACCGGCGCCTGTACAGCCGGCGACCTCGGTTCGAAAGCCGCTATCAGGGCCCCGATCATGATTAACATTCCATTTATCGGTCATATCTTTGTATTCTCGATATTGGCAGCAAGCGCAACGGCCGGGAAGCTACTTATCCCCTATACCCTTGTAGTGGTCCTTGCCGGTTTGATCATGACCTACTACGCCCTGAAAATATTACGTAACGGAGTCGGAGAAGATAAGCTGGAAATTCGTGGCCTGATGGTCTTCTCTCTCGGATGGCAGCTGGTGGCTGTATTCGGGGGACTGTTAATACTGGATATTTCAGGGATGTCGCTGGCGGATGCCGTAATGGCAAATGCTTCGGCAATCTCGCACTTCGGGCTGTTCGCCGCCATTCAGGAAGGCATGTTCGGAGCTGAAGCAGCCGGGATGATCGCTTTTGTGTTTGCCATGCCGTTTCTTGTCCACCCGCTCGTCTTCGGGATGTTCGGAAAAGCAGCCGAAAGCGAAGGGGTAATGCCCGCAAAAATGGTATATATCCTGGCCGGCATTGGGGTACTCGGTGTACTTTACGCAATGATTTTCTGATAGTCAATTGCTCAACTGTATTTGCTGTGAATAAACGCAGCCGTCTAATAAATAGATCGGAGGGCGAAGCCCTCCTTTTCCCACCAACCCCCGTGTCATTCTGAACGAAGCGACAGCGAAGTGAAGAATCTCCCGGTAGAGGGCTGCTAATCTGCTATCAACGCTTTGTGGCTAATGCGTTGCTTGCTGCTGGGAGATTCCTCCCATCAGGTATGGCAAAGTGCGTTGCCGTGAATTGTGTTATTGTTTTACATGATATTTTTACTTGTGGGTGGTGTTGCCAGTGACAGATGAGGTTGATAAATTAGCCCCTTTTGTCACCCCGACCGAAGCTGCGGGCTGTAACCCTGTCTTGTGCAAAAAATTATCACGCTGCGAAGTGTAGGGGTCTGCAATAGCAAGGATTATGCCATAGTACTGATTGAGGTTTTGACAGGTTAGTTGCTACACAGATCCCTCCACTCCATCGCGAAGTTACTCAAAGCCCGTGACTGAAATCCGGGCGCGATTTCGGTCGGGATGACAGGTTATTGTTTAATAATGGTTTACACTATATCTATAAATAAATCTTCGGATTGGAGTATTCTGTCACCTCATCAACAGTGCCGCCGAAGGCGGGATTAGGACCTCGGAATGATTTTTTTTACAGAGGGCGAAGCCCTCTTCTATCCCCCTTGTCAACACCGAAGATAATCGGTAATAACAGCCTTACCTGATAAGAGTCATCTTTTGGGTGAGCCGGTTGTCAGGGGTAGACAGTTGGTAAAAATACACGCCGGTGGAGAGATTGGATCCATCGAATTCGAAAGTGTGGGTTCCGGCCTCGAGTGGTCCATCAGCCAGATTCTCTATTTTGCGACCCTGTATATCATACACTTCCAGCATAACCTCTTCCTGGTGAGGAAGTTCAAAAGAAATGGTTGTTGCCGGGTTGAACGGGTTGGGGTAGTTGGTGAGATTGAATTCTTCAGGCACCTCGGATGATTCGGCAATAATGGAAGTCTCGGTCTGAAGATATTCTTCCTTCATTTCCATAATCCGGTGATAGGAGTTTTCTATGGTTTGCGCGCTTATGTTGCCGTTCTGCACTTCATCTTCCACATAATCTACCACCTGCCGAACCAGAGACTGCTCTTCATACGCATTGTTGCTGTACAAAAGGATATCGACTCCGGCATTAATAGCGAGTTTTACCGATTCAAAAAAACCATAATATTCCTGGATGGCTCCCATAAACATACCGTCGGTGATGATCACGCCATCATAGCTCAGTTCGTCCCGAAGCTTTTCCCTTAGAATTTCTTCCGATAGCGTAACCGGATGCTCAGAATCCATTTCTTCATGAAACAGATGACCCGGCATAATCATCCCGGGGAAATCCTGATCCAGCAGCTGTTCATACGGCTCCAGTTCGCTTTGCTCCCAGCTTTGGGTGATATCTGTAAAGCCTTCATGTGAGTCAACATCAGCGCTGCCATGACCCGGAAAATGTTTCAAAGCGGTGATAATATCGCGTTGTTCAAATTCATCAATAAACCAGCTTGCATGCCTGGTAACTGCTTCCGGGTCATCAGAAAAACTCCGTTCCATCCCTCCTATTACCGGACTATCCGGATTGATATTTACATCCACCACCGGTGCCAGGTTCACATTTATCCCGCCTTCATCCAGCCAGTCAGCCATCATTGCCGCCTGATTACGGGTGGTCTGTTCCGAATCCATATCCCCAAGTTCTTCCGCCGTATAGGTATCTTCAAACCCATTGTTCCCGTTGAGACGTGCTACCTCCCCTCCCTCCTGATCAATGGCCATAAAAAGCGGGGTATCAGCTTTTTGATGTAACTCAGCGGTAAGCTGGTTTAATCCGGAAGGATTCTCCACGTGGAATGCAAACAGCAGAACTCCCCCCAGGTTACGCTGAGTGATATCAGTATGCAGCGTATCGGCATATTCACTATTCGGATTAAAACTTACCATCAGCATCTGCCCTACCATTTCACGCAGATCCGCCTGATCATAATTTTCATCCACACTCTGGGCAGACAGCTGACCGGGCTGCATTAAAAAGCCTGTTATGAGCAAAGTCAAAAAAGTAAAATGGAAACGAATGTCGATAATCATCCTCCTATGGTTCAATGCCTTACCGGCTTCAATTGATTATTTTTTGAACTCCATACCACAGATACAATCCGATACCCAACAGCATTTATATTTTGAATACCGGTAGTCTATATGGCTGTGATTGAACCATGAATATAGGGATAATCACTAACCGGGCAAAGAGAGGGAGGGCGGAGAGATTAATGTTTTAACAAAAGCTTGATGGAAAGCGAAGACCTATATATAACATTGAAAATGTTAAAAATCACCTGCCAAAATCATCTTCAATTCGCACGATGTCATCTTCATCTGAAGGTTTTGCATTTATCCGGGTCAGTGTTAAAAAGTTTTCTTATTCCCGGTATAAATTGAATCCACTTGTTTTGTGCTCTTTTTCATAAGTAGCTTGGGAAGCGGCGCAAGTGAGGTGTAAAGGGGCAGTGTTGCAACACCAAGGGCCGCAGTATCCAGGCCA
>CAZDIA010000095.1:0-5797 GCA_964505385.1 uncultured Chitinophagales bacterium | reverse complement strand
GTGAAAATTTGCCGAAACCGAAAGATTTGCGACGTACGATTGACGATTTGTGATTAGCGATTTGTTGGAGCCCCACATCGCAAATCGTACGTCGTATATCGTCAATCGTAAATCTCTTTCTTCGGCTCGGGTTTGGACAAGCAGCTACACCACAAATTAAAACAATGGTGAAAACTTGCCGATGCCAAAAGATTTGCGACGTACGATTGACGATTTGTGATTAGCGATTTGTTGGAGCCCCACATCGCAAATCGTACATCGTATATCGTCAATCGTAAATCTCTTGATGCCGGCCCGGGTTAGGCAAGCAGCTAAACCCCAGGTTATAGCAATGGTGAAAACTTGCCGATGCCAAAAGATTTGCGACGTACGATTGACGATTTGTGATTTGCGATTTGTTGGAGTCCCACATCGCAAATCGTACATCGTATATCGTCAATCGTAAATCTCTTGATGCCGGCCCGGGTTAGGCAAGCAGCTAAACCCCAGATTATAGCATTGGTGAAAACTTGCCGAAGCCGAAAGATTTGCGACGTACGATTGACGATTTGTGATTTGCGATTTGTTGGAGCCCCACATCGCAAATCGTACATCGTATATCGTCAATCGCAAATCTCTTGATGCCGGCCCGGGTTAGGCAAGCAGCTAAACCCCAGATTATAGCAATGGTGAAAACTTGCCGATGCCGATGGATTTGCGACGTACGATTTACGATTTGCGATTTGCGATTTTTTTTCCGGACATAACCCTTTTTATTACGTCCGCTACTCTATCCTGATCTTCGCGGCTCATATTGGATCCGGACGGCAAACACAAACCATACTCAAACAGAAAATCCGAAGTGCCGTTTCCGTAAAACGGGTATTTCTCAAATACCGGCTGCAGATGCATCGGCTTCCAGAGCGGTCGCGCTTCTATGTTTTCCTCTTCGAGGGCGAGCCGGATATGTTCGCGGGTTATGCCGCCGGTTTCTTCAGGGTTTACCAGAATAGTGGTGAGCCATCGGTTGCTGTGGTATCCCTCCGGCTCTTTCAGGAAGTAAAGGCCGGTTGGAGAGGTGTTTGAAAAGGAGGGTAATTGAGGTAATTGGGAAATTGAGGGATTAGGTTTATTTGCTTCTATGAAAGTACTGCCTAAAGCGTTGAAATAATGCTCAAATACAGCTCTTCTTTGCTTTACACGTTGATCCAGCACTTCCATTTGTCCGCGGCCGATGCCGGCTACGATATTGCTCATCCGGTAGTTGTAGCCGATTTCAGAATGCTGATAGTGCGGCGCCGGGTCGCGTGCCTGGGTAGCGAGAAATCGCGCCTGTTTAATGTATTCATCAGAGTCGGACACCAGCGCCCCGCCACCGGATGTGGTAATGATTTTATTACCATTGAACGACAATACCCCCATTTCCCCGAACGACCCGCACATCCGGCCACCAATATGCGAACCCAACGCCTCCGCCGCATCCTCAATTACCGGCACCTCATACCGACCGGCAACCTCCAGTATTTCTTCTATCTTTGCCGGCATCCCATACAAATCCACAACAATAACAGCTTTCGGCATCTCCTTCTGCTGCTCATCCCCTCGGTGCCTTGATGCCTTGATGCCTCGGTGCCTCTCTTCAAGAGCCTTCTCCAACAACTTCGGACACATATTCCACGTCTCCGGCTCGCTGTCCACAAAAACGGGTGTGGCTCCCTGATAGCGGATCGGGTTGGCCGTGGCCGAAAAGGTCAATGACTGGCACATGACTTCATCGCCCGGCTGTACATCTGCCAGGATCAGGGCGAGGTGAAGAGCCGATGTTCCGCTTGCGAGAGCTGCCGCATGAGCTGTGCCGGTATAGCTTGCCAGGGACTCTTCAAATCGTGTGATATGTTCCCCGACCGGGGCTACCCAGTTGGCGTCGAACGCTTCATGGATGTAGCTCAATTCATTCCCGCCCATGTGGGGGGAGGAGAGATAAATGCGAGGTTGTTTATTTTGCGGTGACAATGAGATTTCGTTTTATTGGCAACTCACACCCCGGCGATCCTGCCCATAAAGTTAATTTTTTTGAATAATCAAAATTAAACAACTATGGGAAATCACAAATGATAAATTACAAATTTCAAAATTGACCCGGAGATTTTCGGAATAAGCTCCAAACACGTTTCTGACTACCTTTTTGATAATTAGGTTTTGGGATTTTTTAAATTGATTAAATCAATTCCCTGTATGATCCACTCGCACAGCTTTTTTAGACAATTGCCTTGCGTGTTTTCTGTTTAATCCTAATATCAATTCATGGGCGTAATTTTCCGGTAAAGGGTCATGAAGCAGTCACATTCCCGGCATAGTGATCTGACTTCGCCTGCATTCACCTCAAATATCCAAAACCGACGCCGATTCTGAATTGATTTTTCTATAGTGCTTAGCCGGGCGATATTCACCGATAATCCCTTGTCTTCCCTTTTCTTCATAAAGGCAAGAGATGTAGGGGTGCCATCATCCCTTATCCGTGACGGATCAACAAATGGAACTCTTCTACATAAATGGTCTTCATTTTTTATCTCTTGCAGCTCTATTGAGCCCGGTTCAGCCATTTTCTGAAATCAGTTTGACTAATTCCTGATAGTTTTCATCTATATTTCCTTCCAGCACACACTCCTCCCCTCTATAAACCAATACTTCATCACCGTTGCTTTCTATATACACCTCAGCTTCCACATCCTTATTTTTATACTCGATTAAAATTTCACCGTTTGGACCTGCAGCAGCGAAACTGGGTATAAGCTCATCGATAACTTCTGCTTTTAATACAAAAGATATCGCTTTGTTTATAACCTCATCCTCCGGCTGGACTGCCCCGTAACTGTCCCAATTCGGAGAGAGTTTTCGAAATGATTTAATTTTTGAAATGATCTTCCCGGAATTTTCCGAGATTTCAAAAAACGGTTTTCCGGGAACAAAGACTGAACTAACCGAGTTGATGAACGACTGCTCTTCAGTCCCGGGTCCATTTTCCAGGTTTTCAATCCAGACCGAATTACCAAATGGGTGCTGTTCGATTATTTCAGGTTTTTTTAAAGCTATCATAGAGTTCAGGCTTTACAAGTTCTTTGAATAATTCGGAAGTAATTTCATGGGACCGAACGAGCCAGTCAATTAAAGCTTCGTAATCAAAGTCTTGCTTTTTTGAAATTCCGGTTTGCCATATTAAAAGAGGCTGTTTATCGCGTTGCGTTTTTCCATTCGAAATTGAGATTTGCAAATTCGAGTTATCTTCTAATAAAAACTCCTGGTTAAACTGAAGATTATTTAAAGCACCTCGGGTATCATAAAGATTATTAAAAGTAACATTCAGATTATCTGCGATAAATTTCTGCCAGTCGCCGTCAAAACCATATTCATTTACGTTAATGGTATCAATATAGCGCAAACTTGCAAAAATAAATTCCTGATCGGTTTTATATGCTTCGTTTAAAAGTTTTAAGCCTTTCTTAATCAAAGGGAGATAGGTTTCATCCCAATGATAGTTTTTTTCAGTATCATTTACCGTAAATATCCCCGGTCCCAATTGCATCAGGGGCCATTTGTTTTCACCTGATACAAACTGGTATATGGTTTTGTAATTTAAAAATTGAGGTGGAACTTCTTTAGGTACCTTTCTTTTTATTTCGGATAAGCCTTCACTTTCTATTGATGAATAAAATTTGCCAAGTGCAAATTCAAAGTTCGGATCAAAGGATAGATTTGTCTCCTCATCTACGTCCAGTAGCCACCGGACTTCGAAGATCACCTCCTGTAATGGCGCATTCGGTAGTTTTTTCATCTGATCAAAGGGTAAACCTCTTTAAATATATATAACTTTGATGTATCAATCGGGATTGTCTGCAATTTTAAACTCACACCCCAAGGTGAAGCTGCCCAAAAAGTTAATTTTTTGAATATTTAAAATTAAACGGCTATGGGAAATCACAAATGATAAATTACAAATTTCAAAACTTGTCCCGGCGACTTCCGGGATAAACTCCAAACAAGCTTCTGACTATCCTTTTGGTAATTAGTTATTGGGATTTTATTGAAATTTGTTATTTGAAGATTGGAACTTAAACTCACCGTCCGGTCCAGCGCAGGGATATCATCACCCCGAAATTATCTTCGTACACCTCGCCTGTATCGTATGCGAGGGTGGCTGCGGTTTCGAGGGATGGAGACAGCGCCCCGGTTTTTAGCTCGAGCATGAACGACCACTGGTCGCGGCGCCCGGTTACTCTGATGCTTCGATCGCCTTCCAGTGTGGTAGCTCCCGAGGCTCCGTAATTACGGCTGTAAGTTCCGAAGAAACGCCAGTCAACCGCGCCGATGTGACCCAGGAAGCCGGCGTGGTGTGCGATTAACAGATTATTGACGACACCCATATAATCTTCGTCTGTAAATAACAGCGGACTTCCAAGGCTGCGGTTTTGATAAGCCCAGCCTCCGCGGTATGCTGAGTGATTGTAGTAATTATAGTAACTATCCTTATCCCGATGATCATGCCGGTCTATCCCCTCGATGGTATCCAGGTACTCATAGAGTGCCGCTCTCAGTAGCGGGCGGTATTCCGCCCCGGACTCCCCGGAGGATTCGGAACGCCAGCTGGTTTCAGTGGCGGGCCGGCGCTCTATGTAAGCTCCCCAGAGACCGTCAAAAGGCGTGCCGAAACGCGCGTTGGGCGTGTCCTCAAGAATGAACTGACGGCTTACCGAGATGCGGTATCGCTCCAGATTAAACTGAAGAGCGAAATCGTAGCTGCCCATGTGATTCTGATACCGGTTCGGAAGCTGACCACCTTCCAGGATTTCTTTCGCATCGGGCGTGAGTGAGAAAAAAACGTCTCTGTAATCCAAAAAACCATCGGGCAGAGCACCATCTTCGGGATGCACCCCTCCCCAATGGGCAAAATGTTTAATACCCGCCATGGGAACCACCGGCGCATTATCACTGAAAAAACGCAAATAAAGATGCTTCTGATGCAGATAAGGATCTTCAATATAGCGGTACTTGTTATCATTGAGCCATCCGTGCGATAACGATGCATCAAACCAGAGAACATTTCCGGTGCCGGGCACGGACTGAAACCCTTCAGTCGCAAACGTGATTTTGGGTACCGGGCGAGCATTATGAGATAGATCAACCGTGCCGGATGAAAGCTCCCGGTAGACCAGCCCCAGGTCTTCGCGCTTACGTCCGGCCCACAACACAAAATTACCATAACCCGCCTGAATATATCCTTCCTGCAACCATACACCCGACTCTTCCGCTCCCCGAAATAGTACATTTCCTCCGGCTGAAGCAGTTAACCCCGACGCAAATTCATAATCCCATCGCCCGGTCAGATTCAGCGCGGCATTGCCGCTATGGCGATCCAGCGCGCCATGTCTGTTCGAATGCATCCAAAACGGCATCTCCCCGGCTGATGAAACCGCACCATGCATCTGCCAGCCATATTCGTAGTTCATCTCCGGCCGCTCCTGACCATAAGCTGAAATTGGAAAAAAACCCAGAAATAACAGAAGTGATAAAGTAATTAAAATTTGGTTCAATGTAATTTTATTTGGTAATTATGATTTGAGATTTATGAATTTTGCTCTGCCCTATACATCGCAACCATACATCGCAAATCGTCAATCGCAAATCGTCAATCGCAAATCTCTTTGTGCCATCTCAGGTTGGGCAAGCAGCTACACCACAAATTAAAACATTGGTGAAAACTTGCCCAAACCAAAAGATTTGCGACGTACGATTGACGATTTGTGATTTGCGATTTTTTTGG
>CAZDIA010000094.1:4530-5959 GCA_964505385.1 uncultured Chitinophagales bacterium | reverse complement strand
ATCGGCCGGGTTAAAAAACCGCATTCCGGAATTGGCGATTTCATTCAGCAGAACCGGGAAGCTTTCTTTGGATCATTTACAGTTTCCGGATTTAATTTATATTCCAGTATGTTACAACCGGGAGGTGCCAAACATTCGGTGTTGGCATCATATCAAAATGATTCTGTTCAAAATGATCGACCATTATGAAAGACAAAATAATTTTCTATGTGTTGCTGGTGACCGGTATCGTAGTTATCCTCGTTGGCATTAAGAATATTTATGCTTTTGCCGGTGATGCCGGAATTCTTGGAATACTCGGCCAGCTTGGCGGATATATCTGCTTAATTGGTGGCGCCGTTAACCTGGGAGTAGCCTGGAAGGTTAAAAAAAATATGCCGGCAAAAGAAGCGTAAGCTACATTCAGTTATATGAAAGGAATGATTGGTTTTTTCGGTACCGTAGCAGCAATATATGCGGTCGTAGTTATACTGGCCTGGTTTTTTCAGGATCATCTGATTTATTACCCTTCGTCTTCAATTTATCAGACTCCGGCAGATCAGGGTATGGAGTATGAGGAGGTGTGGTTGGATACCGACGATGGTGAGCGCATACACGGATGGTTTGTTAAGGCGGAAAATCCGATAGGCACGTTGTTATTCTTTCACGGGAATGCCGGGAATATTGCCGATAGGGTGCAGAGTATTGAGCAGTTTATTTCTTTAGATGTCAATGTCTTTATTATTGATTATCGGGGTTATGGCAAAAGTACCGGCTCACCCTCGGAAGAAGGGTTGTATGAAGATGCCAGGACTGCTATGAACTATCTAACCGGAGAGCGTGAAATACCGTTTTTTGAAATCGTTCTTTTCGGCCGCTCACTTGGCGGTGCGGTTGCTGCGTGGCTTGCTGAAGAAGAGCGCGCCGCCGGATTGATCCTCGAATCAAGCTTCACCTCCCTCGTGGATATGGGGGTAAGTGCTTATCCCTGGCTACCGGTTCGCTGGTTGGTTACCGATCGCTATAAAACAATTGATCGCATGGAAAATCTGGAGCTGCCCGTTTTGGTTGCCCACAGCCCCAGCGATGGAGTGGTGCCGTACGAGCAGGGAGAACAGCTATACAATGCAGCTAATCAGCCTAAAGAATGGCTTGAAATGCAGGGAGATCACGGAGGTGGATGGATTGCAACCGGTCAGCACTATCTGAACCGGATGGAAGAGTTTTTGGATTTTGTGTTGCGGTAAAGAAGGAAATTTACCTGAACTTGTCAGTTTTTTGGTTAAATCAGGGCTAAGGTGAATCTTCATAGAGACTCTTTAGCTAAAGATTAGCATCCAATATCCACCCGGTGTATCTTTCCGCCGAATTACATCACTACAAATTCTATCATTATGATCGAAAGGTACAGCCGGCCGGAAATGTCGCGAATTTGGTCGGAACAAAATCA
>CAZDIA010000094.1:0-4430 GCA_964505385.1 uncultured Chitinophagales bacterium | reverse complement strand
GCCGCCGATGGTATTGAGATGGGTAAACTATCAGGAGCCGTAGGTACATTTGCCAACATCCCGCCGGAAGTTGAGGAAGAAACGTGCAAAGAACTCGGAATTAAACCTGCGCCGGTATCAACACAGACGTTGCAGCGTGATCGCCATGCACATTATATGTCAACTCTGGCATTGGTAGGTTCATCACTGGAAAAAATTGCTGTGGAGATACGCCATTTACAGCGAACCGAAGTGCGTGAGGTTGAAGAATCTTTCGGCAAGGGACAAAAAGGATCTTCGGCAATGCCGCACAAACGCAATCCGGTTACCTCAGAAAACATCACCGGTTGTGCCAGAGTGCTCCGTGGATACATGGTTACGGCTTATGAAAATATTCCTCTTTGGCATGAGCGTGATATTTCACACTCCTCTGCCGAGCGCATTGTGGTACCGGATGCTTGTATTCTACTCGATTACATGCTTAACAGGTTTGCCGGTTTAATCGAAAACCTGATCGTTTTCCCGGAAAATATGAAAGCTAATATCAACCTGACCGGCGGACTTGTCTATTCTCAAAGGCTGTTATTGATGATGATCGAAAAGGGATGGTCGCGCGAAGATGCCTACGATCTGGTTCAACCTCTCGCGATGAAAGCGTGGGAAGAGAACAAGAAATTCAGGGAGCTGATCGAGGCGGATCGGACACTTTCCAATTCATTAACCCGCGAAGAAATTGATCGCGCTTTTGATCCCACTCATCACTCAAGAAATGTAGATGTGATTTTCAAAAGGGCAGGGCTGGATCAGTAAGATTACCTAACCCGGCCAAACCGGAAGAAAAAAATCTTTTTGAAGATGTAATGATGTAAAGAAGTAAAGACGTAAAGATGATAAGACAATAACCTGGGTCCCAAATCCCGACTATTGCTTCAATTTTCTCTTGTTTTCTTGAATTCTTGACTTCTTAAAAATCTTTAATTCTTTATGAAAGGGATACATTAAAAACAAAATTTTCTCCCCAAAATGGCAGAATTGAAGTTTTAAGGTGCCAAGGTGATATTAAGAGTTCCACAAGTTTTCCACATTTAGTCAACAGGACAGGTTGGTCTGAATATTGAACTCGAAGGTGCTACTCAAGTACTTGTTTAAAAACACATATATTGATTGGTTTATATCTGATATGGAGCAATATAAGATCAGTATAATCAATATGATGTATATGGCATCTATGTTAAGGAAAGAAATGTCGGATGGTCGATGAGAAAAACTGAAAGTTATAAATACCCTTAATGAGTTGTCTTTGCGTATTATCCACATTTTTCAACAAAATATCCAAAAAGCAGGCCGGCGTAGCGTTCATAGTTGCTGGCCGATAAAATAAATGAGTCTTCCTTCATTATCTCTGGTCAGCAACAGGTCGGCCTCATTGCCCATTTTGAGCTTGAGAGATTTGAATATCCGGGCAGGAGTAAAAGGGAAGTTTTTCCGGTGAATGCGAATGTTATTTACTCCTGTTTCGCGAATAGCTTTTTTAACCTTTTTAGGTTGGTACGAGCCACGATCCCAAATTTCATATTGCTTCCCGGCAAACTGATCTATCTTACTATTGCCGATCAAATAAAAACCCGGGTTACCTATTACTGATAAATCATACCAATTTGCTGTCGCCCGAACGGCTCCCGCTTTGATTACAGCGGGGTCCGGCTCGAATAGAATATCACCCTCATCTATGTTGGATGAAGAAGCGTCCTCCTGTATTAAATCACGTGAGATTCTTTGTCTTACATTGCCGGAAGCATCAAGCGGTGTAGCGATTATTTCGGGGTTTCCGGGATTACGGGAGAACTCGGTTAGCACTTCCTTAACCTCTCCCGCCACTGATAAGCACTCTATCTGCCGGACATTGGGTAAGCTATTGACGATATGATCCACATCTAAAAGTGGCGAAAATTTGCAAACTACACGCTCTGATATTTCCACGAGGCTATCAACAAGGCGGCTGATATCCGGCTCGGAATCCTCAATTCGGTAATAGCGGTCTTGCTCATTACGCCTGGAAGGGTCGACATAAATTAAATCCACCTGATCATTAAATTGCGTGAGCCACTCTTCAAGATGGGTGTTGTGGTAGCTGATTTTCTTCTCCACACCGAGCAAGCGATGGTTGTTGCGCGCAGCTTTCAATAATTTCGGGTCAGGTTCAATATAGATCACCTCATCGAAATTTCGTGCCAGCGCATAGGTATCCATTCCGAGTCCGCCGGTTCCATCGGCGGCAATGCGGCCGCCAAAAGCGTTCGCCTTGAAATTGATCATGGCCTCACCGGTTGCCTGTTCCAGAGATTTGCGGGTGTAAACCATACCTTCCCGGTGGATTCGGGGATATTTTTGAGGAGCTTTTTGGTAGCACTCTATCAGTTCGGCAAGTTGATGGGCAGGAATTGAATAGTTATCCTGATTATCAAGAATAAACCGAGCGGTATCGCGATGAATATTGTCACGGATTACCGGCAGGTAGCTGTGAATATGTCGGATCAGTTCCTCCATGGCGCCACCTGAACGGTGCAAAATTACGGCTGTTGTAATGGGCACCTGTATTTTTCTTAAAACCCGACAGCGTCCGAAGGACCTGTCGGCGTTGATTCAATTTTTTATCCCTGTTTATATCCAGCTTATCATGATTTGAAAATACAAAGTGAATTAATTTTATATTACATTATGTTGATAAGTATGAAATCAAAAATTAAATCTATTGATCATGCGTATTTTATCAGTTTTTGTGAGTGCAGCCATATTCAGTGCTTTATTAATGGCCTTCGGAGCAGGAAATGCCCAGGGCATCGGTGAGTATCCTAACGGTGAGCTTCTTATGGATGCTTCCTGGCTGGAGGCTAATCTGGGTTCAAATGATTTTCATATCGTGGATATGCGCGAGGACAACTTCGAAGATGGCCATATACCGGGTGCGGTTAATATTAAGGGCTATCAGGCGCTTGTTCACCCGGACCACGAAGTGAGCAATTTTCTGGTGGATGCCGATCATTTTGCGGAAATCATGAGTGAAGCGGGGATCGATCATAATTCTGATATTCTGATTTATGATGAAGGTGAGGGGCTGTCGGCAGCCCGGCTTTTTTATGCTCTTGAATATTACGGACATGAAGGGCATGTACGCCTGCTCAATGGTGGATTCAGCTCCTGGAAGGGAAGTGATTTACCGCTAAGCAGCGAGCCTTCTGAAGCAAACCCCGCTGAATATAAAGCCAATGTTCAGGAGGAATTACAATGTGACCTGAGTTTTATCACTGAAAATATCGACTCGGATGATGTGGTCATCTTTGATGCCCGCTCCAGGGAAGAATTTACTGGTCAGGAGCGCAGAGCGGAGCGGAGCGGACATATACCGGGTGCCGTAAATATCGAGTGGAGTGAAGCACTGCAGGATAATGATATCCCGTATTTTAAATCAGCAGAAGAAATTTCTGCAATGTTAAGTGATAAAGGTATTACCCCGGATAAAGAAGTAATCCCTCATTGCCAATCGAATGTAAGGGGATCACATGTATACTTCACACTTCGCCTGATGGGATATGATTCGGTAAAACCTTACGAGGGTTCTTGGGAAGAGTATGGCAATAACCCTGATGTTCCTGTTGGTCAGTAAGATGTACCAGAATGGTTTTAGCATGTGAATGTTGATTTTGATCAACCTTTTTTCGTATTTATTTCATTGATAAGAGTCTTTTGATTTTCCGGCACAATCTTAATTTCAGTTTCACAAATGCAGGTTAAGTTGGATCAGCATGAGTTAATTTATTTTGAATAAGTAACTTGTTTCCGGGCGCTGGGTACTGATTCTGTCGAAGATGAAGAAATTAAACATTAAGCGCTTAATATCATGATGTGGTTATGCTGAAAAACGCGTTGTTGCCCCTGAGTTTAAAGGAGCGGTTGCAAAGGCTCGATGATATGGCAGCATATATCAAAAATTTTGGTACCGAGAAGGTGTATCTGTGCCATATTCTTGAAGGTGCTACTGCGAGAAGACGGGGCAAAGCCGAAAAGCGTCTTAATCAAATTGCAGATCTATACCGGGATTTGAATCTTGAAACGGAGACGATTATCGTAGATCGCGGCAACGTGGCTGAAGAAGTATGCAGACTTACAAAAGAGCTTGAAATTGATTATATCACGATTAAGTGGAAGCGAAAAAATGTGATTAAGCGCACTATATTAGGAAGTCCTGATGCTGATATCCTGCGGATTTGCAACTTTCCCACTTTCATCTATAAAACCCGTAATTATCTTGATCCGCAAAGACATATCGATACCGTAATTTACGCTACTGATTTCCAGGAAACCGATGATAAAGTTGCGCCCTATATCAGAGCAGCTTCTCAAAGTGGTAAGAACCTGTACATTCTTCATGTTCGTGATCGCGCTCCTGATCC
>CAZDIA010000093.1:2237-6773 GCA_964505385.1 uncultured Chitinophagales bacterium | reverse complement strand
CGTATATCTCAGAAAAACTGGCTAACAGATGTTCAATATGTTTCTGGATTATCTCCCGGTCACTGTGTTTGGCACACCGTATTGTGCCACCAATATTCACCTCCTGTGGAATCACATTATGCACCTGTCCGCCGTGAATCATACTGACCGAAATCACAAATGGGTAAAGTGCATTGGTAATTCTTCCGGGCAGGGAATAGAGCTCAGTGATCACTTTATTGGCAACCCAAATAGTATCCGAGCCAAGGTGTGGGCGTGCTGAATGCATAGAGGCCGGAGCTTTAAGGGTGATGTCAAATTTATCAAAAGAAGCGCTTACCATTCCGGACAAAATGCAGACCGAGCCACTCTCGAGCCGCGGGTCACAGTGAATTCCGTAAACGGCATCAAACTCGTCAAGTATACCCGCCTTTATCACTTCCGGGGCGCCGCTTGGATTGATTTCCTCGGCCGGCTGCCAAAAAACCCGCACTTTTCCCTGAAGTTCTTCCCGGTTTTGTTTTAGAAGCGTTGCTATACCAAAGGCGATGGTGCTGTGAACATCATGCCCGCACATGTGGCCCTTGCCTTCATTTTTTGATGCATATTCTACCTCTTTTTGATCACCAATTGGCAATGCATCCATATCGGCACGGTAAGCAATTGCGGGTCCGGGCCGGCTGCCTTCAATATCCACATAAAAACCGGTTTTTGCTACCGGACCGTGAACTTTGAAACCCTGCTCCTGTAATGCATTAATTAAAATTTTTCTGGTAGTATGTTCTTCAAATCCAAGCTCGGGGTGTTGATGCAACTCCCGGCGAAGTTTTACTAATTGATCTTGTATAGCAGGTTCATTCTTCATGGGCCAAAAATAAAAAACCTCCGGCTTCTGGACCCGGAGGTTTTTAAAAATCTCTAAATTAACTTATCAAATTATCTTGCTCCCTTTGTGGATTGTCGGGAAAAGGTCGCTTTTTTAGATCAATTTCGTAATGGAATCTCTTTTAAATCCGATTATCAATTTTCTAAGCACTAAATGAGGTGCCGCAGCCACAGGTTTCCTGGGCATTGGGGTTTTCGAACGTAAATCCTCTTGCATCGAGACCATCATGAAAATCTAAAACAATACCTGCCAGATACAAGGCATGGCGTTTATCGACAAGCACCTGCACATTGTTAGTTTCCACAATCTGGTCATTATCCGTTTTATGATCAAACCCGAGTTCATAACTCATCCCGGCACATCCGCCGCCTTTAACACCGACTCTCAGGTATTGATCTTCAGGAATTTCGTCCTTTTCCCTTATATGTGCCACCTGACGAGCAGCACGATCGGATAGCTGAATAACTGCATCTTTTTGAGTTTCCGTAGACATAAAATCGAAACTTTATTATTTATACTAAATCCAAATATAACCAACGTGACTACCGAACCACAACGCTAAAATTATCCTCACCGTGCCCGGCCGGGCAAATGGGTTTCGGTTACCCGTTTTTTAGTAGATTGTTTTTTTAACCGCAGAGGTACGCAGAGTAAAAGCAAAGGGTAAAATTATAGAGACGAATGGCTCAACATCACAGAACAGTGATCATAATTAAATCAAAATAACTACTCTGTTTCCTCAGCTTACTCAGCGTTCTTCCTCTGTGAGCTCTGCGGTTACCCACTCATGAAGATTGTGCAAGTGTGAAATAATCATTCCGCTCGCCGGAAAAGAGTTTCAGTATGCCGGCACTGGTGAGTTCAACTAAAGTGCGGGAGGCATTTTTCTTGCTAATATTTGCAATTTTCGAGTATTCCCCCACCGTAATTCGCTCGTATTCACTCAGATATCGCAGCAGCTTTTGTTCTTTGGGACCGTACTCAAAAGTTACGCCGTCGGATTTGGCCTCGCGTTTCAACACCCCTATGGTTTCCCGGTTAGCCCGGATGCTCCGGTCATCTGTTCTGATAAAAACACGCCTTCGTTTCCCTTCAACCAAATATACCGGTTTGTCCTGGCTTTCAGACACTTTCATGACCAGAATTTCACGTTTACCAAAAGGCACGAACCCTAAATCGTAAATAATTTCCGGCGAACATACTTCCTCCGCCGCCTGTTTCAGTAGAAATTCTTGTTCAAAAAAACTTTCAACTCCGTAGAGTGATTTATCATCATCCACTCCGATTAGCAACGTACCACCCTTTGTGTTGGCAAAAGCTGCAATCTCACGGGCAATTTTCTCCGGAGAAGAGACGGTACGTTTAAATTCAAGGAAGGTGTTTTCACCTGTTTTTACCAAGTGCTTGAGATCATCCAGCGACATCGCTGAGTTTGCAGGTCTCATAACGATTGTAATTTAAGAACAAAAAAATCCAGCTTTATAAGAAAGCTGAAAGGGTTAACTTAAAATGATTCCTCTTTAGGCTGTCTGGTCATAAGTTCATAAACAGCTTCCTGAGGTTTAACGTTTTCAAATAAAACGTGATATACACTTTCTGTAATGGGCATTTCAATTCCCAGAGAATTCGCCCAGTTATACACCGAGCGGGTGGTTTTAACTCCCTCGGCTATCATATTCATCCCCTCAACAATTTCATCAAGAGATTTACCCTGCCCGATATGATAACCGACATAGCGGTTGCGGGAGTGCCGGCTGGTACAGGTTACCACCAGATCACCGATTCCGGCAAGTCCGTTAAAAGTTTCGCCGTTCGCTCCCAGCTGTAGCCCCAGCCTTTTGATTTCTGCAAGACTTCGTGTAATCAGTCCGGCTGCGGCATTATCACCAAGATCGGCGCCATCGATAATCCCCGTGGCTATCGCCATGATGTTTTTTACCGAACCCGCGATTTCCACGCCGGGTACATCTGTGTTCACATAAATCCTGAAACGTGGGGTGATCAAATTTTTCTGAATAAAATCAGCAGTGACTTTGCTTGTAGACGAACTTACCACGGCAGTAGGTTTTCGTTCTGCGACTTCTTCAGCATGGCTCGGTCCCGACAACACTCCGATCTGTGACGGTGGAATTACACCGTCGAGAACCTGTCCCAGCACCTGGGTCATAGTGTAAAATCCATCTAATTCAATTCCTTTAGCAACCGATACGACGATAGTATCATTATCAACATATTTAGCCAGTTTTGTACCGACTTCCCGCATTACATGGGAAGGATTAGCCATTATGACAAGGCTGCAATTTTTGCAGCACTCTTCCATGGAAGTGTATGCAGTCACGTTTTGTGGAAGATACACAGAAGGCAAATATACCGGATTGTTCCGGGTTCGATTGATTCCATCGACAATTTCTTTTTCACGAGCCCAGATATTTACATCATGCCCGGCGTCGACCAGCACTGTAGCAAGTGCAGTGCCCCAGCTTCCTGCTCCGATTATAGCGGTTTTCACGTTACCTGCTCTTCGTTTATGCGACCTTTAGACGGTTTGAAACTTCTAATACGATTTTCATTACCTTCTATCAGCCGCTTGATATTTGATCGATGTCTGAAAATAATGATTAATCCAATAGCTATTGTAAAAAATAACAAACTATTGGCGATCTCCATATCAAATTGTGTTTGGAGAATGATTAAAAAGAGTGGATAAACTATTGCTCCGGTGATGGAACCCACGGAAACATATCGGGTGGAAAACATCACGGCCAGAAATACAATAAGCGTGAGACTGATGGAAATCGGCTCGATGGCAAACAACATGCCGGCTGCGGTTATCACACCTTTGCCACCGTTAAATCGGACATAAACGGGATACATATGCCCCAGAACAGCAATCGTTCCGGCTATTAACTGAAATAACGTAAAAGCTTCGGCACCAAATAGCAGATCGGGATATCCTGCAATTGCAAAACCAAGCCAGCTTACGAAAAAAGCAGCAGTAAATCCTTTTACAAGATCAATCAATGCTACGAGTGAGCCGGCTTTCCAGCCCAGAATACGAAATGTATTGGTAGCACCGGCATTGCCGCTGCCATGCATGCGAATATCTACTCCCTGCAGTGCCTTGCCTATCCAAATGGAGGTAGGTATCGCACCAAGTAAATAGCTAATTAGTATTGTTGTAACCAGGCCTGCCGTCACGTTATCTCCCTAATTCTTATACATTATCTATTACTCTAACGAAATAATCACCCTGAAATCTTGTAACTCACAATAACATATCACATTATAATAAAAAAAACCGCCCTGAATAAAGTAATTCAGAACGGTTTATAATATTGCGTTGCAAATTCATGAACTTGCAATTCCATTTGAGGATACGCTGAAAAATTCCGTCAATTTTACACGTGACGCTCAGCGTGATAGGAAGAACGAACAAGCGGACCGCTCTCTACATGCTCGATTCCTTTACTTTCGCCTACTTCCTTATAATTTTCAAATACATCCGGATGAACCCACTCCTGCACATCGAGATGCATTTTAGTAGGTTGCATATACTGACCAATCGTCAGAACATTTACACCACTTGCCACGCAGTCATCCATCAGATCAAACACCTCACTTGGATGCTCACCAAATCCAACCATAATACCGGTTTTGGTACGCAGCCCCTG
>CAZDIA010000093.1:0-2137 GCA_964505385.1 uncultured Chitinophagales bacterium | reverse complement strand
AAAATATTCCAAATTGGGATGAACATTAAATGCAAAACCATGCATGGTAACCCATCTTGAGCACTTTATCCCCATAGCGCAAATTTTGGACTGGTTAACCCATACGCCTGTAACTTTATCCAGTCGGCCGGCTGCGAGATGGTATTCAGCGCAAACCCTAATGATCACTTCCTCCAAAAGCCGCAGATATTTATGTATATCGGTGAAGTAACGATCCAGATCTAAAATCGGATAGCCGACAACTTGTCCGGGGCCGTGATATGTAATATCTCCGCCCCGGTCAATTTTTACGAATTCGGCATCCAGTTCAGAAAGCTCGTTTTCATTGCGAAGCAGATTGGTGAAATCACCACTCTTGCCCAGCGTATACACGTGAGGATGTTCTACGAAAAGCAGCACATCATTACGAGGTTCCGAAACCGGATTCCCCTTTTCAGCGGCACGTTTTTGCTCGATAAGGGTATTCTGTATTCGCGCCTGCAGATCCCAGGTTTGTTTATAGGAACGCTGACCTAAATCCAGAGCGTCGACAGTATTCATAGGGATGAAACGAACGACTCCCGGGACTTCATGCCGGGAGCCGTAAAAAAGAACAATTAATCAGGATTTCTTACCGGCCGGGGGAGAGCCAAGGTGAACTCCCTCACCGTACGCTTCCGCCGCAGCCTCCATAATACACTCCGAAATCGTTGGATGCGGATGCACGGAGCTGATAATTTCATGGCCGGTTGTTTCAAGATTCCGGGCAACCACAGCTTCAGCTATCATCTCCGTTACGTCGGCACCCAACATATGGCAACCAAGCCACTCTCCGTACTTCTCATCAAAAATTACCTTCACGAAACCATCGGTATGACCTGAGCCAGTAGCTTTTCCGTTAGCACTAAACGGAAATTTACCGACTTTGATCTTATATCCGGCCTCCTTAGCCTCTTCCTCAGTATAACCAACGGAGGCAATTTGCGGCTGACAGTAAGTGCAACCGGGTATATTATTGTAATCAATTGGTTGCGGATCAAGACCGGCAAGTTTTTCGACACAAATAATACCTTCGTGAGTAGCCTTATGTGCCAGCCAAGGGACGCCGGTAACATCACCGATGGCATAGATGTTATCAGCGGAAGTTTTAAATGTGTTTCGATCTACTTCAACCGTATTATTTTCATACTTCACACCGGCTTCTTCAAGCCCGAGATTTTCCACGTTGCCGACGACACCGACTGCTGAAAGTACGGCATCAGCTTCTATAACCTCTTCGCCATTCGGAGTTTTAACGGTCGCTTTTACGTTGTTACCTCTTTTATCAACCTTCTCCACCGAACTCTCGGTGTAGATTTTCATGCCGGCTTTTTTGTAGATCTTTTCAAGTTCTTTACCTACTTCCTGATCTTCAATCGGAACTATGTTTTTCTGAAGTTCTACTATAGTGATTTCCGTGCCGAGGCTGTGATAAAAGTAAGCAAACTCAATGCCAATAGCACCGGCGCCAATTACCACCATTCGTTTGGGCTGTTCGTCCAGCTTCATGGCATCCTCATAACCCAGGATTTTTTTGCCATCAAATTTGATATGTGGCAGCTCCCGCGCTCTTGCGCCGGTAGCAAGGATAAAGTGCTTAGCTTTTACCGTTTCGGCTTTTTTATCATTTTGGTCGAATACCTCCAGCTCCTTGCTCTTATTAAATTTGCCGTGACCTTTAATCACTTCAATTTTGTTAGCTTTCATCAGGAACTGAACGCCTTTGCTCATCTTGTCGGCAACCCGCCGGCTCCGCTTGATTACTTTGGGAAAATCATGAGAGGCCTCTTTTACGGTGATACCATAATCTTTAGCATGATTGATATAATCCATGACTTCGGCTGTCTTTAACAAAGCTTTGGTGGGGATACAGCCGATGTTCAGACAGACGCCCCCAAGGTCTCTTTTTTCAATAATTGCGGTTTTAAATCCCAGCTGACTCGCTCTGATCGCGGCCACATATCCGCCCGGGCCGGATCCGATAACACAGACGTCGAATTCTTTAGCCATTATACTATCCAGTCTGATTTAGTGAAAATTTTATCTGCTTTTAATTTAGCGCAGCTAATTTAAGGAATATGTTAATTCGAGGTAAGCCTTATCTGTTAATCAGATTTTT
>CAZDIA010000092.1:0-7042 GCA_964505385.1 uncultured Chitinophagales bacterium | reverse complement strand
GTGCTACAACATGTTACAAGAATTGAAATTTAGATTAACCGGACACTACTGAGTTTGAAAAATAAATTACCACTACTTTGGGCATGCTAAAAACAAAATATATTTTAAGCGACATTGGGAACCCAGGATCTAAAGAATGGCACCCGGTTTCTGCCAGCATAATCCCTGAATTAAATTGTAGCGATCTATAGTTTACCATCCAGTTTTTCGAGCAGAATTTCCCTGCACTGATCAATATCATTTTCAGTCACCCAGGTTTGTCCTGTTACCCACCGAATCACAAATTTTCCATTTAACTCTGCATGAGTCAGGAACATCTCTCCTGAGTTGTTCAGCTCTTCCATCAGATTGTAATTTATCCGGTTAAGCTCCTCTTCATCCGTTATTCCGGGAGGATGATACCGAAAACAAATCAGATTTAGCGGTGCCGGAGCCATTAGCTCGAGTTTGTCTTGTTCTTGAATCCACTTCACAAGTTTTTGTCCCTGCTCAATGTGATATCTTATCCTTTTCTGAATCCCTTCACGGCCAAGCATTCGAAGTGTAAACCACAGCTTTAAAGCTCTGAAACGTCGCCCAAGCGGAATGCCCCAATCCCTGTAATTATTAACCTCTTCATCCAAACCGGTTTGCAAATATGATGGATTGATGGAAAATGTGCGTTTTAAGGCTTCATCATCGCGTACAAAATAGGCGGTACAATCAAATTGGATTCCCATCCATTTATGCGGGTTGAACACAAAAGAATCGACCGATTCAAGCCCTTCCTTCCAATGTGAATATTCCGGCAGGATCAACGCGGTGCCGGCATAGGCGGCATCAACATGATGCCAGAGCTGGTATTCATGTGCAACCCTGCTGATTTCCGGTATGGGATCTACTGCGGTAGTTGCCGTGGTTCCCAAAACACTAACAACTGCAAGCGGATGAAGGCCGTTATCGCGATCATCTATAATGGCTTCCTCCAATGCTTTTGGATTCATAGCGAAATCAGCGTCAACCGGGATTTTCCTGAGATTCTGATCACCAAAGCCCGCAATCCGCACCGCTTTATCAATTGACGAATGCACTTGTTCAGAGGCATAAATAACAAACCGTTCATCACCGTTAAATCCTTTTTGATTGATATCCCACCCTGAACGCTTTTCACGAATGGTTAGCAATGATACCAACGTAGCTTCTGAAGCGGTGGACTGAATACATCCTTGCCAATGCTTCGGAAGGCCAAGCAACTTGATAAGCCAGTTCATCATTTGCTCTTCCAATTCAGTTGCCGCAGGTGAGGTGATCCACGACATACACTGTGCCCCCATCGCTGATGTCAGCATTTCAGCGAGCACGGATGGTTCACTGACATTGGCCGGGAAATAACCAAAAAAACGGGGATGCTGCCAGTGCGTCATCCCCGGCAGAATAATACGGTCAAAATCCTTTATAATCTCTTCCAGTGATTCACCCCGTTCCGGCGCCTGTTCCGGCAGTTGCTCCTTTATTTCTCCCGGTTGAACATCAGCTTTTACCGGGAATTGGTCAACCTGTTCAAGATAATCGGCCACTCTGTCGGCCATTTGATGAAGTTGCTGTCGAAAATCGGAATCGGGCATAATGATAACGGGATTAAAAGTTCTGCAAAAAAGTGATCACATGATCAATATAAGATAAAGTAATGCACCGATTCATCACTGATTAACAGTGCTGCAATTTATTTCGGACTGATCTGCCGTGTTTGTCGTTTCTCGTTTGTCATTAGTGGTTTGAGATTAAGTGAGCATGAATTCCAAAAATGTATGCAACACTTTCAGATTATTTTGTAATTATATCCTATATTACTGCATCCAGATTGCTTATGGATAAATTTGATAATGGCAACTTAAATTTAATTCATGCAGAGGTATATCATGATTAAGCTATTTATATTAACTTTTGTTCTGCTCCTATTATGTAATCTTAATACTGCATCAGCTCAGGATGTGGCCGGCAGCGGAGACCGAACTTTTGAAATTGGTGTTACTCCATTCAGTGATAACCCGGTCTCTTTTAACCAATTTCGCCTGCGAACTTTCCCTGATGATAACACCGCCTACCGTACACGGGGTGCAATTACGTATCAAAGTGATCGTGAGGATGAAGACCGCCGAACAAGCAATTTTCAACTTAATCTCGCTCCGGGAATTGAATGGCATTTTTTTTCGCATGACCGGATTTCGGTGTATTATGGTGCTGAATTGCCTATCAGCTATCGAACGACTCGCCGTGAACGTGATGACGAAACCGATAGAAACTACGATGGCAATGGGTTTTTCGGTCTCGGCTTGAATGCCATCACCGGTATGGATATGCACTTTCTGCAACGATTATATACAGGTATAGAAGTAGGTTACGGATTGAATTACCGAAGTTACCTGGATGCAGAAATCGGAGGTGAGGATGTTGATATCGATCGTGCTACATTTACGCTTGGAACATTTGCTTTCCCAAACTTCAGATTTGGCATCCGTTTCTAATCTATTAGTACTCTAACCGCAGAGCTTTGCAGCTTTTTCTGAGTCTGCTCTGCGGTTAGAAACCTCCATACTTTGCATAAAGTCAATAATGCAATTTTAAATTTTTGCCTCGTTTTTCATCAGTAATTTGATGTATCTTCCCGCTTTCAAATTTTAATACGACTTATGGCGGATCACACTGACGAAAAACTTGAACAATACCGGAAATTAATCGATCAACTGGATCATCAACTCATTGATACACTTGCTGAAAGGCAACGCGTGGTGCGCGAGGTGTTTTCCAAAAAAATCGATGACCAAAACCTGATCCGTGACACCGAACGGGAAGAAAAGCTGTTGAAAAAAATCCGGGATCTTGCTACGGATGCCGGACTTGATCCCTATTTTGCCGAACAGCTGTTTCGGGAGATCATCATGCAATCGGTCAGATATCAAACGCATTCACTGGTCGATCATCAGAATGACCGGCTTGAGGCCACCAAGGTATCTGTGGCTTATCAGGGAACGCAGGGCGCTTATAGCCACCAGGCGGCCATCCATCACTTTTCGGAGCGCTACGACCAAGTGCATTGTATCGGGTTTCAGAGCTTCGAAGAAGCGGTCTCCGCTGTCGATAAAGGTGAAGCGGACACCGCCATTTTGCCGATTGAAAACACCACAGCCGGTTCCATCAACGACACTTACGATCTGCTTGGTGAGTACAAAATGCACATTACCGGCGAAGAAGTCTTGCGGATCAACCATTGTCTTATGGCCATTGAACCGATCCAGGTGGAAAACATCCGGCGGATTCTCTCGCACCCTCAGGCCATAACCCAATGCAGCCAGTTCCTTGCACGCCTTCCGAGGTGTAAAATAGAATCTTATACCGACACTGCCATGTCGGCGCAAAAAGTTTATGAGGATGCTGATCTTTCCCAGGCTGCCATTGCCAGCTCCTATGCGGCTGAGCTGTACAACCTGCATATCATCGAAAAAGACCTGGAAAACCAACCTGAAAATTATACCCGCTTTGTGATTGTAGCGCCTGATCCTGTCGTTTGCGATCCGCAGCTCCCCTGCAAAACCTCCCTGATGTTTGCCACCGTCCACGAAAAGGGAGCGCTGATCCGCTGCCTGAATGTACTTGACCAGCACGGGATCAACATGACCAAGCTGGAATCCCGGCCACGCCCCGGAAAGCCCTGGCAGTACATGTTTTACCTGGATATTGAAGGTAATTCCAGCTCACCCCACGTCACAAAAGCGCTGAACGAAATAGAAAATAAATCAGCTTACTTCAAACTTTTAGGTACTTATCCGAGTGAAGGATTGGATTAGTTTAGTGATACAGTGTTACAGGTCATCAGTGTGGCAGATAATTAAAAGTTTTGTCTGTATCGTTAAATGATAAAGAAGTAAAGATGTAAAGAATTCAAGATGTCAAGATTCTCTTCTGACTATTTCTTTAAATCTTTACTTCTTTACATCTTGACATCTTCAATTCCTCATATCTTCAAGAAAAAATGATCTCGTTTGATGCTTGCCGGCAAACTAATCATGTGTAATTTAATTTGTAAAAAAATGTAATATACCTTCGACATTCAGCGTATATAAGTTGCTGGCAAACCGCCGGTTATGTGCCTACCTATATAGTTAAAATAATATACCATGAATGCTTTTGATCAAAAGAATATTTTCATGATAGGACTCAACGAGTTCAATCATGAAAAACTCAAATCTCTTAAGAATTTTGATGAATATAATTTTCACGGTCTTATCCCCCCTGAAGAAGCCGAAGATGCCGAGTCTTACGATCTCCCCGGTATGATGGGTGAGCTGGAGGATAAACTAAACAAATTTAACGGTTCAGTGGATGCAATCGTTACCTACATAGATTTTCCGATAAGCATGATGACACCCATCCTGCGGGAAAAACATAATCTGCCCCGGCCAACACTTGAAAGCATTATGATGTGCCAGCACAAATACTGGAGCCGGGTAGTGCAAAAAGAAGTTGTCCCGGATTGTATCCCCCAATTTGCCGCTATCAATCCTTTTGCAGATGATCCGCTCGATGGTGTTAACATTAAATTTCCTTTCTGGCTCAAACCGATTAAGTCGGTGGGATCATACCTGGGATTTCGTATCAAGAACAAGAAGGAGTTTTATCGCGCAATCCAAGTGATCCGCGAACACATCGGGCGAATGGCTGAACCTTTTAACGAAATCATGGTAAATGTAGACATGCCTGATCACATACGCCGCGTGGATGGCTTCTACTGTATTGCCGAGCAACTCATCGGAGGCCGGCAATGCACCCTTGAAGGATATATGTTCCATGGCAAAATTAACATCCACGGTGTTGTTGATTCGATCCGGCACAGGAATAAATCCACCTTTCTGCATTACGATTACCCATCCCGGCTTCCTAAAAAAGTTCAGCAACGTATGACCGATATTTCCGAAAAGGTTCTGACTCATACGGGTTATGATAACCACCCGTTCAATATCGAGTTTTTCTGGAATCAATCTACCGACAAGATTTGGCTCCTGGAGATAAATACACGCATCTCACAGTCTCACAGTGATTTATTTGAAAAAGTAGATGGCGCTTCGAATCACCAGATAACGGTTGAAGTCGGCATGGACAGAGACCCCAGGTTTCCGTACCGCAAAGGCGAATTTAACCGTGCATCCAAGTTTTTCTACCGCAAGTGGGAGGATGCCATCGTCACAAGAATCCCCACCGCGGAAGAACTCCAGGCCATCGAAAAGGAGATACCAGGCGTTCTGATTGACATCAAAGTACATGAGGGATTGCGGCTCCATGATATGTTTGAACAAGACAGCTATAGTTATGATCTGGCATGGATTTTTGTCGGTGCTAATAACTACCGTGACCTTCACCGCAAATATCACGCATGTGTAGAAAAGCTCAAATTCGAATTCAGACCGGTTGGTGAACTTCCTCCGGGCCAACGGGTAGACACCACTAATTAGTAACTCTGAGAAAACGCCAATATCTTCGTTCTGCTTGCCCCGAAAATGCTCGTCCCGATATCGTTCGGGACTGCGCTTTCCGGGACTTCGCGCACTTTGAGCCCGGCGTTTTTTTAGAGCACTTAAAATTATCTTACAGACACTAATTAAGCAGAATTGTGATTCACATATCTGAAAAATTCCGGATATCTAACAAATTATGAACAGAAAAAATATATTTATCATCGGTTTAAATGACTTCAACCGAAATAAACTTGAAGCACTTCCGGGCGCCGATCAGTTCGCATTTCACGAACTTTTAACCTATAAAGAAGTTACGGAACAGGAAGAATACCCGGTGCTTGAACTGCTCCAAAAAGCCGAAGAACGGCTATCAGCATTTGACGGTCCGATCGACGGAGTGATCGGCTATATGGATTTTCCCGTAAGTACGATGGTACCGGTGCTGAGCGAAAAATTCGGGCTCCGTTCGGCATCCGTGGAAAGTTTTATAAAATGCGAGCACAAATACTGGAGCCGGATGGTGCAGAAAGAATCGATCCCCGAACACATTCCGAATTTCTGCATTTTTGATCCGTTTGATGACAACCCTCACAACCAAATCACGTTGGATTATCCGTTCTGGATCAAACCTGTGAAATCGTTCGGATCACACCTCGGATTTAAAATCACCAACCGGGAAGACCTTGATGCGGCGCTGCCGGTGATCCGCGAAAACGTCACCCGCATTTCGCGTCCGTTTGATATCCTGCTTGATCACCTCGATCTCGACATGCCGGAAGCCGTAAGCAGTGTGAGCGGCCACCACTTTCTGGCCGAAGAGCTGATCGGCGGATTCCAGTGCACCCTCGAAGGGTGTATGTACGACAACAAACTCTACAGCCACGGCATAGTTGATTCTATCCGCTATCCGGATCACTCGGTGTTTTTCCGGTATCAGTATCCGTCAACCCTGCCCGACCGGGTGCAGGATGAGATGAAAGAAATTGCCGAACAGTTGCTGCGTCACATCGGGTTCAACAATTCCGCTTTTAACATGGAATTTTTCTGGGATCTTGAGCTGGATAAAATCCATATGTTGGAAGTCAATACCCGCGTTGCCCAGCATCACAGCGATCTGTTTCAGAAAGTGGATGGGGTTTCCAATCACCAGTTTCCGGTGGACCTGGCTGTGAGAAAGCTCCCGGAAATACCGGCCGGCAAAGGCCGCTTTGATGTCGCCGCCGCCATATTTCACCGTGAATTCGAAGATGCCTGGGTTGAATCGGTTCCGGACGAGGCCAAAATCAAGGAGTTGGAGCAACGATATCCCGGTACCGTAATCCAGTTGGACATCTCCCCCGGCATGAACCTTTCCGACCTCCCCGAGCAGGACAGCTACAGCTTTATCTGCGCCCTGATCTACATGGGAGCCCCTGATCAAAAAACATTACTGGAAAACTACGACACCTGCATTCAGGAAATGGATTTAAAGGGACGATTCCACCCGGCGAAAAAGTGAGGTGGGCACCTCCCTACCCCCTTGAAGCGGTCGACGAAGGAGACCCTGCAAGGGT
>CAZDIA010000091.1:0-7188 GCA_964505385.1 uncultured Chitinophagales bacterium | reverse complement strand
CAAACTACGCAACCCATTTGCTCCGAAAAAGAGGTAGTTGGTGGGATGGATACTCTTGGATAAGTAAAAAAAAGGTGGGGAGTAACTTAATAGTTATAAATTATTCCACCTGTGGTCATCCCGGACGACGACGTAAGGAGAAGATCCGGAGCCTTATATGTTGAATTTGTTGGGCCATGATATTACTCATGAATTAATAAGAGTCAAACGAGCCTTGGTACGCGATACCGTGGGGCAGTTTCTCTTTAACTGGATGGAGTTCGTGGTATAACCTGGTACAAGATACCGCATACCTATAAGGCAGAATGACGCCCCGCTTCTTATTAGCTATCCATAAAACATAAAATACTATCATGGAAAGACAAGCCTATTTGGGAATCGATGTTAGCAAAGGCTATGCTGAGTTTATGCTGATTGACAAAGACAAACACCATATTGAGTCGCCTTATATCTTCAATGACACACCAAGTGATCGAGGATGGGTAGTTTGAAGTCGAATTAGGTCTGGATAGACGGGATAGCATACAGGATGCGCTGGAAAAAGCCCGGAAATGTTTACCAAAGAGCAGGTTCGGGAAATCGACAGTACTGACTGTGAACTCATAGTAAACATCAGGCACCTCCCGTTCTGGTACTATATGAACCCTTACAGAAGTAAGCAGCCCAAATCCCGATGGTGGTGGCATTTGGATCTGGTGGAGGGCGGAGAAGTGAAGGCTGAGTCGATATCGCAGGTATTGAAAAAATCGAAATCCTAAACTGCAGGTTCATGATATTGAATTTACGATGTATTAATTCTGCTTTCGTACTTTATCGTAATTAATTGATATAACAATTATAAGCGGAGTTGGTTGAGGTATCCGGAGTAGGGCGTGATGCCGGCAAAATGCTCCGAAAGCAACAGTGGGCGGCACAAGCCGCAAAAAAATAGTAGCCCCATCAAAACAAAAGACTCTCAGTGGCTATCCAAAAAGTAAATTATAGATTATTTAGTCTTTTTAGACAGCCTCCTGGCTTAGGTCATGAGGCCGTCAAAATGGAGTTTGGCAAAAAATAGCAGAAAGAGGGAATGGCGCGGCTTGGAGAATATTTTACGCCAGCTGGAAACGCCTGTCCTTCATGTGCCGGAGGATATTAACATCGAGGGAGGTGATGTTGTGGTTCACGATGGTGTCGTCTATGTAGGGATCAGCGAGCGAACGAATCGCGAGGCGGCTGATTACCTGGCTCAAAAGTTTCCACAGTTCGAGGTTATGGCCATGCCGTTACGTCCTCCGCAGTCCGGACAAGAGATCCTGCATCTGGATTGCGCATTCCTTCCGGTCGGAAACCGGCAAGCCCTTTTCTATCCCGGTGGATTTGTTGATATCCCCGGTACAATTACTGAACGGTACAGCCTGATCGAGGTGACAAGTGAAGAGCATCAAGAACTTGCTGTCAATGTATTGTCACTGACTCCCCGAACAGTAGTTTCCCGGAGCATTGCAGCACGCACCAACGCATTACTTCGTGATGCCGGACTTGATGTAATCGAGCTTGACTTTGATGAAACCCCGAAGACCGGAGGTTCTTTTCGGTGTTGCACGTTGCCTTTGCGGAGGGGCGAACAGTTGGGAGGATAGAGTTACGGGAATACATGTTACTAAGAATCAGAGGGTTCAACAAAGAGATGGATCGCTTACCTTGCAAGTCAGGTGTAAGTTGGATGCCACAACTTCCCGGCATCAATTTCGCATGAGCGCCACTCTCATTCTATAGGTAACCAAACCCACTCCATCATTCTAACACTCATGTAAACGATCAACTACTGTTTTAATAATTTAACTTAAATATAATTAACAATAAAAATAGCTATTTATAAATTAATTGTCGTAATTGTGCTGTCTGATAAATGCAGTTTAAATCTTAACCCGATTACACACGAGGACATCAAGATGTATATAAAATGTAATTCAATAATAATGGCAATGGCATTGCTGGCAGTCTCTGGCTGTTCCGACGGTTTGTTCGGCGGCGATGATGACGATTCCGATGAACAAGGGTCGCACAATTTATCGTTTTCAATTTCCGGTGATGTTGAAGATGAAAAAACCGGAGTTATCGGGTTTTGGGGGGCTGGTGAAAGTGGTTTTGCTAATGAATCCGAGCATCAGTGGCAAATGAGCTCAGAAGATTCAAATCCCGGCCCGCAGACTTTTCGACTTGATTTTATATTCAGGTTTGATGACGAACCCGTTAATCGTCCTGGTGTAGGTGATTTTGGAGTGGGGGATAACACAACTATGGAAGGTCCTGAGGAGCCGGTTTTTACAGTAACCTATGTTGATACGCAACAAAGTATCGCCTATAGCTCTCATTTTATTCAGCTATGCGGAGATGTTGATGAATATGAGCACAGCGGAATTCTCTCTATTCAGAGTTCAACGGATGAGCTGGTAACCGGCAGTTTTGAATTTGAGGCATATTCATGCGACGGCGGAACTATAGGGGAAACCATTGTCATCACCGGTGAGTTTGAAGCGCCGAGACTGGATTTGATGTAAAAGCTTTGTGCGATCATTGAATCAGCAACATCAAACATAAACGGGTATTTCGATGATGCTGTAGCAATTCGGCAAGTTCGGTGTAGATCAAAGGTTGTCCTGTGGTGGATCTATGGGGTAATAGTGAATTGTATGCCGATACCCCCCCGGATCTCTGATTTCAATACGGTACAGCTTTCAGTTTCCGGGGGGGGGGATCGGCCTCTTTCCGAAACCCCGGTTTGGCAAATACGGGTTAATTTATAAAATCTCTGTACTCACGGGTGTACTATTTCCGGTTTTGGCCATTTCTACAATATTTTAAGTTGCCAATCAGATAAAAGAATCAGAGTTCATAACGGTAGTACAAAATGGATGCTCTAACCCCCCGGGTAAACTCTGAAACCGCCAATCTTACACACGTCGTAATCGGGTTGCCGGATACCTTTCACCGTTCCAATCCTGAGATCATCAATCAGACTCAGCAGCGCTTCTACTATACGGAGGATCATCCGGAGAGGGAGAAGCTCATACTGGAGTTGGCAGAATTTCGAAATTTGCTTGAACATCATGGGGTCGAAGTATATCAGCCGGCTACAGTCGAAGGTGTGCCCGATCAACTCACGCCTCGCGATATCGGCTTTGTGATAGGTGATACCCTGGTTCTGTCGAATATGGCAAACCGCAGCAGAAGAATGGAGTGGCGAGGGTTGCAGAAAATGATACGGCAGTTGGATACTCCTGTGGTACATCTGCCTGAATCACTAACCATCGAGGGTGGCGATGTCATTGTTCATGAAGGTGTTATTTACGTAGGAATCAGTGAGCGCACCAGCCAAGACACCGCTGACTACCTGGCGCAAACGTTTCCACAGTACGAGGTTATGGCCGTACCATTACGCTCATCAGACTCAGCCCAGGAGATCCTGCATCTGGATTGTACATTTCTGCCGGTCGGGAATGAGCACGCACTTATTTATCCCGAAGGACTCGCCGAGGTACCCGCGGCCATCAACGACCGATTCGATCTGATAAAGGTAATGAGCGAAGAACAGCAAGATCTTGCCGTTAATGTCCTCTCACTGTCTCCCCGAATTGTCGTTTCCCGCAGCCGGGCCAAACGTGTCAACGCAAGGCTTCGTAATATTGGTTTCCAGGTGATTGAAATCGAGTTTGACGAAGCCCCTAAAACCGGTGGCTCATTGTGATGTTGTACGTTGCCGTTGCGCAGAGGAGGTTAGGTGGATGGAAAACCGAAGAAAACACGGAGTTATTAGCGGAGGAAGAGGGGAGTGATTTGGTGTCGGTTTGAACGGAGCGTAGCGAAGTCCAACCCGGGGCTCCTGGCACCTTTCCCAACCCAAGCCCCGAAAGGTGCCATCGTTCCGGACTTTGAGGATCCACCTAAATTCCGAAATTACCTAAACTACCTCAATACCCAATTACCAAATTTGCAATCCTTAGCAATTTCCGTATCTACTAAACGTTATATATTTATATATCCACTTAATATGTTGATACGAACCCACATTACTATTTAATTTAATTTTTCCTACCTGGTATTCTTCTGCCGGACCTTGAATCGGAGAGGACCTGAATTGTCATTCCTGGCGAAAGTCGCTGATTGACCTGAAGACAGGTTGTTCAAAGCGTTCACATTTATACGGTAGGTCATGCATCAAATTCCGTAAGGTTATGAGTCCAAGGCCAAGAGTCACATTCGCCGGAAAAGATCAAAACATCTTTTTCAAAACACTGAAACACCGGGTTGACGGTTATTTCAAAGAGCATAATATATCCCGGCACGCCAATGCTGCCATGGTTGTTAAAACCGCAATCATGCTGGCCGTCTACATCGTCCCGTTTATCATACTTATCACGCTACAGCCTGCTTTACTTCCTTCGCTGTCCCTGTGGTTCCTTATGGGGCTTGGTATGGCAGGAATCGGTATGACGATTATGCATGATGCCATTCACGGCGCATATTCTTCAAACCGTACTATCAATAAAATACTCGGGTTTTCCCTGAATCTCGTCGGGGGATCCAAACACAACTGGCGGCTGCAGCATAACATCTTACACCATACCTATACCAACATCACCCATATGGATGATGATATTGAGGATAAACTGGTGCTTCGTTTTTCCCCGCACACGCCCCGGAAATGGTTCCATTATCTCCAGCCGGCTTATGCCTTTTTGTTTTATGGCATTTTGACCCTGTACTGGGTAACCCTGAAGGATTTCGTCCAATTTATTAAGTATACCCGAGATGGAGTTAACCCGAATACGTTTTCACAGAATGTGGTACTTCTGCTGGGGATTATCGGCATTAAATCGGTGTATTTTTTCGTGTTTTTCGGCCTCCCGACCCTCGCCGGGATCTCGTTCGGCTACGTGATATCCGGTTTTCTGTTGATGCACTTTGTCTCCGGTCTTGTACTTACCACCGTGTTTCAACTTGCACATTCGGTTGAAGATACCGAGTTCCCCGAACCGGATGACGAAGGCAAAATCCAAAATGACTGGGCGATCCACCAAATGGAGACGACCGTTAATTTCGCGAGGCATAATAAACCACTTTCCTGGTATCTGGGCGGATTGAATTTTCAAGTGGAGCATCACCTGTTTCCGAAGATCTGCCACGTGCATCTGCCGGCCGTTGCTGAAATTGTTCGGGAAACCGCCGATGAATTCGGGGTGACCTATCAGGAATACAATTCACTGGGATCGGCTTTAAAATCCCATGTCAATTACATGGTTCGCATCGGTAAGCTGCCGGATCTGGATGACGGGATCGGCTAAAACGCTGCCGGTATTCAATGTGGAACAAAACGGGTCTGTCCAAAAAGTAAAATAATGAAACTGGCAACCTAAAAAAATTAAACGCTGGCTCCGGTCGTGAGGCACGAACGAACCGGAGCCAGCGTACTTCTTAGTCGGGGATGATTAAAAGTGGAAAGATGAAGATAGATTCGAAAGTCAAGATCATACAGAAATTGGTTGTGTTGATTATTTATCACTCATCTCAGGCTTCCGGGAGTCATAGCCCGTAGACCAATTCCAACCAATGTTGCACCACTTGGTTCGGCGGGGATGCCGCTGTCGCCGAGACGTTCCACAAAAATGCCAAATCGTGCATCAGCACGGCTTGTAGCAGCACCTATTTCGAGTTGAGCTCTTCCGTTATAGATAAACTCGGCATCAATCATGGTTGTCATACCATAGCTGTTGAAATGAAGCTTACCTAATTCACCAAGAGAGTGCTGCCAGCTAAAGTTGAGCATTGCTGAACTGCCCATGTTACCCCAGTTTGGGGAGATATCATCAAGATTGTCCGGAGTTCTGCCTTCCCAGCTGATCAAATAATTATCGAACTGAATACCAAGCATAGCGTCCCGGTTTCCCAGAATACTAAAGGGGATTAAAACCCTGGCTAAAGCACTTCCAAATGTAATGGATCGCTCCTGACCAATTTCCAGATTGTCTATGTCATGTTTGCACCTGTGATAGAATCCAAGTTGCAAGTAAGCGCCACCGCGGTTACTGGTGTAAAGAAAACCTTCTTCCCAAAAAATGGCTCTTGGATTGAAATTGATATCGTTATGTGGGTCAGCTATAAATTCGATTTGGGTAGTAAATGCAAGGCTTCTTTGATCTCCAACCCGAAATAATTCAAGATATGTACCCAGCTCATGATACCATAAATGATGAGTATCGCGATGCACTCCGTAGTTACCAAAAGTCGCCCATCCACCTACTGACGGAAAAACTTTCCGTTCATCAGGTTGAATTTCAACAGAAGTATCAGCAAGAGGATTAAAAAGTAGATTGCGGTCTATAATACGTTGTGCATCAGTTGATTGTGTGCCGCTTAAAAGTATCAGCAGCATGCTTGCAAGTATTAATGAAATCCTTTTGAGATGGAATTTCAATTGCCGCATAATTGTATAATATGATGGAACCAGCTATTGGGTTTTCAAATTATTTCTATGAATATCAATGATATTTTATATATTAACCGGCTGAGTGAAAGTCTTGTGTATGGATACATAAACCATCAAAACATTCAACACAACTACACTTCCAATTACTTGAATTGCTTGTAATTTTGTCGCCACAAAACATATGGGTGACATATTTTTAGTAACGTTACGCTTTTTATGTTATTAGGTATACTAAGGGAAAACAGAACTGACGAAACCCGTGTGGCGTTGTCGCCGGATGGTGTTCCGGCAGCGAAAAAACTTGGACTTGATGTCGGTATTGAAACAGGAGCAGGGAACAGCTCTTATTTCAGTGATGAATCGTATGAAGAGCAGGGCGCTCAGATATTTAAAAACAGGTCTGAGCTTCTTGATGCAGCCGATATCGTTGTGCAGATCAATCCACCTGATGAAAAGGTAATAGATGGATTGAAAGAGAATACCACATGGATCAGCTTCATCAACCCCAATAAAAACGAGGAGCTGATTCGCAAGCTGGAATCTGCAAACGTTACGGGGATGTCGATGGAGGCTATCCCGCGAATTTCGCGCGCTCAGAGCATGGATGCGCTCTCTTCGATGGGTTCTATTGCCGGCTATAAAGCCGTACTTGTTGCTTCATCAGCACTCGGTAAATATATGCCGATGATGATGACTGCCGCCGGTACCATCCCGCCGGC
>CAZDIA010000090.1:0-7469 GCA_964505385.1 uncultured Chitinophagales bacterium | reverse complement strand
CAATTAGAAGCACTGGAACATGCAAGAGAGTTGGGAATTGATGGTGCCAAGGTTCACTCATTGAATAACTTATACCATTATTATAGATCCACTGAGGACTGGCAGCAGGCAGAACAATATCTTATAGAAGCTAAGGAGATAGCTGAAGGGGGACCGCCCGAGGAGCTGGCCGATGTAAATATTTCGATGGCTATTTATCAGAAGGATTATGTTCATGACTTTGCGAAGGCAGAAGAATATTTTGAGGAAGGGTTGAGTCTTGCAAATCAATCAGGTGATTTTAATACGATTGTTCGGGCAAAAACGGAGTGGGCTAAATTAGCTGCCGAGCAAAGTGATTATGGCAAAGCATCAGAACTGCATTATACCGTATTTGAAATTTCAGAAGAAGCCGGGTCTGAGCGATCGATGCTGGATGCCATGGCAATGTATGCGGAAATGCAATTATTCAAGGGGAATTATGCTGAAGCTGAAAAATTTATTAGTGAGTTAGAAGAATATAATCTCAATGAGTATGATTTTTGGCTCCAATTGAGAGTTGTGAACACAGAGGCTCGTTATTTCTATTTAAACAATGAATTCCAAAAAGCTGCCGGGTTGCTGGAGCCGCTCATAGAAGAATCATTGGACAGAGTTCAAAGCAGCTCTGACTACCAAACCGGACGGACAAGCGTTACGAGTATTCTTGAAGAATCATTTCAGCTTTTTGCCGATATTCTGTCTGAAAAGGAAGACCACAGCCGGTTGCTTTCATTCCTGGACCGGTTCAATAATTTAAGCCAGGCGGATTTTCACAATCATCATTTATTGAAATCGGAAATGTTGAGTGAGGATGAACTTATATATGACCAGGAGTTAACTCAGCATATTGACCAGTTAAGAGATCAGATTCGAAGGGCAGATGACAGTGATGAGAGAGCCCGCTTAAACGAGATGCTCCTGGAAGCGGAAAACGAAAAAAACCGGCTGCGGCATAAAATTCACGATCAGCAGCAGTTTGAATCTCCCGATATTACCCGCATCCGTCGTTCGCTTGGAAGGGATGAAATGGTTTTGAAATATTCCATGATTGCCAATACGATGTATGTTCATGCCATTTACCGCGATAAAATTGAGGGACAGGTTGTTGAAATGGAAGATACAGAAATTCAGGAGATTGAATCGTTTATAGAAGCTATGAAATCCGGTGATACGGATCTTGAGTTTCTGTATGCACTGCAAAACAAATTTATTGAACCGGAATGGCTGGTTGATATAGAGCGCGTGGAAGTTATTCCTGATCACTTCATGCATTATATTCCTCATGAGATTATTCCGGTAACTGAACCGTCGCATAAACAAGCTTATGGCAGTACTCGTTATCTTATTGAAGACGTAACGATTAATTACAGGCATTCCCTCACGGAATTATCACAACCAGGATCCGATTCCCGAACTGGTAACCGCGAAATTCTTGCAATGGGTGTCACGCGCACAAAAGAAGGTACCAGTGTGTTGGAATCCGGATCGACACTCCCCTCTTTACCTTTTGCAGCAGTTGAGGTTAATAATATTCGACAAATTTATGAAAACCATCAGTCGTGCAGAGTATTTGTAGATGAAGAAGTCAACTTTTCCAATTTTAAAGCATATGCTCCGGAAAGTCAGGTGATGCATCTCGCAACACACAGTGAAGTTTCTCCACATGATCCGCTGTTCTCTGTAATTTATTTTGGCGGGGGTGATCCGGGTAATCAGTCCCATATTTATGCCTATGAACTTTTTGAGATGAATCTTCAAAATGAGCTTGTAGTGCTCAGCTCATGTGAATCCGGGGCCGGAGCTTATGTGCGTGGTGGTGGCATTGCCGGTCTTAATCGCGCTTTCCGGTTTGCCGGCGCTCAAAGTATGGCGATGAATTTGTGGCCGGTACGAGATGAAACTGCTGCAAGATTAAATACCCAATTTTATAGAAATTTACACGAAGGAAATCCCAAAGATAAAGCGTTGCGCGAGGCAAAACTTTATTATCTGAATAACCGCAACAGTGATCCGTTCTGGTGGGGAGCTATGATGATGTATGGGGACCCGTCCCCGCTTCACGAGGATACCGGTTCCCGAACTATTGCTTTGACGCTGTTAATCGCCTGGTTTGCAAGTATTACTACGATAATGGTGATGAAAATGTATAACAGGAAATAAGCTATTTGATGGTTGGTAAATTATTCCTGCCCGCAGGTTGAGCAGCTACTGGAGAATGGCGGATAAAAGTAAAAGTTTAACTCGCATTCAAAAGCAACTGCTGGTAAAAACGGATCATTTTTAAGTAGACCTCTGTTCGTAACTGCTCATCAACTGCATGGAAACCTTCGGACTCCTCTTCGTTTAGATGAGCGGGTAAAAAGCGGTAAACATGGTCACTGAGCTCTGTAAAATGGCGCGAGTCGGTGGCGGCGACCATCAGAAACGGGGAAACATATATATCGGGATAGATCTGCCGGATGGTTTGATGGAGCAGATCAAACTGTTCGGTATCGGCATCGGATACGGGTGAGGGTTCAAATGCATAGCCTCGGTGGTTACGCAGTTCAATGCGATCGTCGTCGATGGTTTCTTGAACATATTCCTTTACCGATTCAACCGACTCCCCCGGCATGATCCTGAAATTAACCACGATCTTCGCCTCCGACGGCAGAATGTTGTCCTTGTCGCTGCCTTTCATCATGGTGGGCGCGGCGGTAGTGCGCATCATAGCGTTGGTTGCGGGCGAATCGGCAAACATCCGGGTTACCAGCGGTTCAGTAAGCCACAGGTTACTCAGGATGAGCTGCTCTCCGAATGACATTTCTGGTCCGGCATATCGAAATAAATCCCGGGCCGGACCGCTGATCGAGGCCGGGAACGGGCTGTTTTCCAGCTTATGAATCGCCGCTGACAAAATACCGATCGGCGTCTCCCGCGGCGGCATGGAACTGTGTCCGCCGCGACCGCTGACGATAAGCTCAAGGCTGAGCAACCCTTTTTCCGAAGTACCCACGACGGCAACCGGACGATCCACCGGCAACTCACCTTCGGTGACATAGCCGCCTTCATCCAGCACGAACTCAAACTCCGTACCGCGTTCTTCCAGTTTATCGGCAATTTTGCGGGCGCCGTACATTCCGCCTACTTCCTCGTCGTGTCCGAATGCCAGTTTGATGGTGCGTTCCGGTTGATGACCGGCTTCCATCAGCGTAGTTACAGCCTCCAGTATTCCCATCACCCCGTTCTTATTATCCACGGCGCCGCGCCCCCAGACGACACCATCGTCCACAACTCCCTCAAACGGCGGATGAGTCCACTCATCGGGGGATTCAATCGGTACGACATCCTGATGCGCCATCAGTAAAACAGGGTTTAAATCCTCATCGGTGCCTTCCCATTTTATCAGCAGGGAGTAATTATTTACCCATTCAATTTCCAGTTCTTCAAAAATCAGCGGGAAGGATGCTTCCAGAAATTCATGAAACTCTTCGAATTCATCCTCTGCCACCACTTCAGGCTCAACAGAGACGGTCTCGAATCGAAGCGACTCAGCAAACCTGGTGACAGCGGCATCCTCATCAAACTCATGAACTGATGGCTCCGGGACTTCTTCCAGTTGCAGTGAATCGAACCTGAAGGTGTTGTAGAACATCACAATCACAACGCCAAGAACGAGGATAAGCAGGAATAGCAGCGTTTTTTTCAACATATACTGCCCGTTAATATGTTCAGGTATGGTGTTTTGAAATGATAGTCAGATAGGTATAAATATGAAATCAAAAATTATCAGTCTGTGACAAATAATAGTATGACTGTATACTTCCGATTAGTGATAAACTTTATTTCAAAACGGCAATAACTACAATGGGGCAAATATGGATAAATTCAGCTGGTGCCACTTTATGTATTGCTCTGTAAACTGGCACAAGTAAGTTGCTGCGACCATCAAAAAGGGTATTCAGGTCTGCAAGGGCAACGGTAGTTACTTCACCAACAACATTTCCCTGGTCATCTCTTCTCCCGCTGCTCGCAGATGATAAATGTACAATCCGGACGCTAAACCAGATGCATCGAATATGACTTCATGCACCCCTTCAGGTTGAACTTCATACACAAGTTGTGATACTTGCTGTCCCATAGCATTATAAACTTCAAGCGTGACGTGGGTATCTTCCGGAAGCATATAAGCGATAGTGGTTTGAGCATTAAACGGGTTCGGATAATTTTGCTTCAGTTCCAGCTCTGCGGGGATATCCGTTTCCGGAGAGGGCTCGGGCTCTGTGGAAGTAACTACCTGATTTATTCCCAATCGCTGCCCGCTGATTTCTTCCGGATCACCGTAATAGCGCACGGAGCGGCTATCTGAAATCCACAAATTTCCTTTATCATCTGATGCAAACTGTGGTATCACGCAGTATAGGAAGAAACTTAAATCAACGGTTAGAGTATCTTTTAAAATCGTTTCCTCTCCGTCTTTAAGACCCTCTATGCGATATCCGCCCTCTTCATTTTCATTACAGTAAAGCTCAGTAGCGATATATAAATTGTCCTCATCTATCAGAGCACCTGACTCGATTTCCTGGTCTTCATCCTCAGGAGAGTAAATCGTATGCCACTCATCATCCATAAATTGGTGCACATTTTTGGAGGTCATTGCCAGGACGTACTCATCAGATACCTGTAGCTCTGATACCGAAGAACCATCAAGTTCCCAGGTTTCCAGGTTTTCCGGATTATCCATATCAAATCGACCGACCTGATCATCAAATCCGAGCCAAACCGAGTTTTCGGAAGGATCGGCTTCTAAACTATGAATGTTAGCGTCTTCAGGTAAGGGAAGTTCTTCCAGCAGCTCAAAGGAGCTGTCATTCAGATCAAACCGATAAACTTTTTCATTAAACGAATGATACCACAAATATTCATCACCGAAACTGAATCCATCTATGTAGGGCGGCTCCCAATCCGCGCGCGGACCATCATATTTCAGGAGTGCTGAACGACGTTTTAGTGAATCACTGCCGACCTGATAGAAGTCAAAAGCATCATTAAACCAGATATTCCGGTCCGGATAGGCTCCCACATTCAGGTTGGGGTTGCCCACAACCGGCACCGTTTCCCACCCTTCAGCAGAATAACGTGAGATGACACCGCTCCTCGGGCCTTCCGGTATCTGCGTCGTAAAAAATGAGTTCACCCACAAAGCATTATCAGGGCCGATCGCAATTTCAGCAGTCCCTAAAATGGTCATAATGGGCAGAAGGTGGGTTGATTCCGGTTGATGAAAATCCACATAGTTTCCGTCATATAATCCCAAAGACTTAAATTCTTCAAAACTGCCTGGAAGCCAATCAAAAGGCTCATATCCCATATTAGAGGGCAAAAGTGCCCAGCTTTCATCATCATAAGCTGCCGGATTCGTATATGTTAGCTGACGGCTGTTAATTGCCCTTTTATATCCTTCCGGTTCGTACCAGGATTCACCGTCATGGATTTTGAGTTCTCTCTCATCAAAACTCGTGGTAACACCATAACCGGCTGCCAGCTCATTTCTGCCTAAATGAAATATTAATTTGGTGAATCCAAACATCGTCGTCGCTTCTGCTTCTCCGGTTTCCGCATCCACACCACGCAGGGAATTGTCGGTCAGGGCCCAAAGCGTATCAGCGTGATGGACAAGCTGATAAGTTGAAGACGGATCTTCAGAAGGCTCCGGTTCTGCAAACAGTTCCCATGTATCATCCGACTCCGAATAGCGGTAAAGTTTATTATCGGTTTTCAATCCCCAAAGGTAATCTGATGCGCGGGATGTTACAGCAGCCAGCTCGTGTTCAGTATCGGCGGGTGCTATTTCTACAGTAGTGTCAGAGTCAGCTTCAAAATGTGAAACGGAGGTGTCGGTGAGCTTCCAGAGCCGGCCTTCTTCAAACCAAATCTGGTGGATGTTTTCCTCTGATGTATCAAATTCCGAAAATTCCCGGTCACGTCCTTTGAGAATTACTGACGTGTGATCATCATCCGAAACAGCAAGATATATTTCTCCGCCATCTCCCACAGCTGCCGATTGTACATTTTCACCATTTTCGATAGGGTAATACTGTGGATAATCAAAATCAGGGCTCAGCAGAATGGCATAGTTCTGATGTAGTATAACCACCCCGGTATTGGGGTTGCTTTTAATTTCGTATCCGGTTTCCGGGTTCTGCCATTGCGGGAAAATGATCGGTTCTTCATCCGGAAACGCAACAGCAGATGTAGGCAGAAGTGCAATAAACGCAAGCAGGATGAAACCGGCTGTTATTTTCGTCATGAAAGACATCTGTTTCACCGTTTATCCATAGTTGTTCAGCCCGCCTGATAATCTGATGTGTCAGGGGACGAGTTGATGTACCACCGGTTTCAGAATTAACTCAGATTCTGCTATGGTAGCGGACTAATAACTTAGTGGCAGAGACACCAAAATACAAAATAAGACAAAAACGTGAATTTGTACAACTGAGCCACTTTGTCTTAGTGTCGGATTATACTAAATGGATAGCGCTTATCCTTATTTCCGGTTTAATAAAGATAAATCATTCCTAATGAGAGACTTAGCCTATGTCTATCGCCCTGCTTTAATTGCTGTTGTTGCCTTATTCGCTATCGGGATCGGATTCGAAATCGATTTCCTCATAGCCTGCGACTTCTTCCTTCACGCTATAGCCTCTTCCACCCAATCGAGTTAGCATCGCGGCTATGCGGTCCAACTCAACTTTATGCTCTCGGCTTTCGTTTTCAGCAATTGCTTTCCCGACCACGAGGACATCCTGGATTGCGGCACATTCCAGGGCCGATCCACGAGCAATTTCGAAGTAACGCCTCCGATCGGCCTCATTTGTCTTTCCGTTTCCTTCTGCGATGTTCAGCGGTATCGACTGGCTGGCCCGAATCCATTGATCCCGTGCATGCCGATGGATACTGTTCAAATTATTGGCCTTCTCGTAAACCCAGGCTATGTAGTCTATCGAGAGGCGATATACATCCAGTTTTTCGTGACCAAGTGCCATATCTTTTCGATCCCGATTTCGATCCCGATAGCGATCCCGATTTCGATAATCCCAATGTAAAGGATTGTATCCAAAGTAATTAATGTAGATATATTCTTAATTTATAGCAACAACTGCCCTGAGCGAAGTCAACAAAGCTCGGAAAAATTGCTGTTGTTGCCTTATTCGGGATCGGGATCGCTATCGCTATCGGGTTTCGAAATCGATTTCTCCATAGGTTGCGATTTCTCTCTTCATGCTTTAACCTTTTCCACCCAATCGACTTAGCATAGCGGTGCAAGCCGATGGATACTGTTTAAATTATTTTCCTTCTCGTAAGACCAAAGTCATGCAACCTGTCGAGAGGCGATATACATCTGGTTTCTTGTCTCCGTGTACTGTATCTTTTCGATCCCGGTCCCGATAGCGATCCCGATTTCGATG
>CAZDIA010000089.1:3596-7742 GCA_964505385.1 uncultured Chitinophagales bacterium | reverse complement strand
GTCATAGCCATTTCATTTCGTACCGCCCAAATCACCTCAGCTTTTTTATAATCCAGGCGTTCGTGAAGCAACTCATCAAGCTCCGGTCGCTCCTTGATCAGTCTTTTTATTGAGGCAAGATCTGATCCGTAATAATACAATGGCTCCGACTTGTCGACATTTTTAAGCCAGCCATGAATCCTCAGGTTCTTGGTTGGACATTCGCCAGGATCAAGTCCTGCAACTATCCCGGCCTGATCTACCACATCCTCGGCCATCTTCCGGTAGGTTGTCCATTTGCCACCGGTAATAGTAACCAGCCCCGACGGATTTACAAGCAGTGTGTGATCACGTGAAAGGGAAGCAGTACTTTTGCCATCTTCCGCTTTTACCAATGGGCGCAACCCGGCAAATACACTGCGGACATCTTTCCGCGTAGGCTTGCCCTCCAGATACTTTGCTGCATGGCTAATCACAAACTCGATTTCTTCTTCTATTGCTTTGGGTTCGAGTTCCGCTTTATCGATGGAGGTATCTGTTGTCCCAAGGACGACTTTATCATGCCAGGGAACTGCAAATAATACACGCCCGTCTTCAGTCTGTGGCACCATAATGGCCGTATCTCCCGGCAGAAATTCTTTATCAATAATGATATGGATGCCCTGGCTAAGAGCGATAATTGAGCCGGCATCTTCTTCATCCATCTTTCTCAGGTTATCGGTGAAAACGCCGGTCGCGTTAACCACTACCCTGCTGTAAATTTCATGCTCCTCACCGGTCAGTTCATCTTTTGCCACAACTCCCTGAATCATGTCTTTTGACTTAAGCAGCCCGGTTACTTTCATATAATTCAGCAAAACGCCGCCTTTGTCAGAAGCGGTCTGGGCAAGATTGACGGCAAGACGGGAATCATCAAATTGGCCGTCATAGTAAATCACGCCACCTTTCAGACCCTCTGTATTAATAGTGGGCAGATACTCTTTGGTTTTCTCTTTGGAAAGATTTTTGGAGGGGCCTAAACCCATTTTACCGGCCAGCATATCATATACCTTAAGGCCGACACCGTAAAAAGGTCCTTCCCACCAATCATAATTCGGAACAATGAAAGACTGATTATACACCAGATGTGGCGCATTTTGAATCATTAGTCCACGCTCGCGAAGTGCTTCAAGCACCAATGAGACATTTCCCTGCTGCAGGTATCTCACCCCGCCGTGCACCAGCTTGGTGGAGCGGCTTGATGTCGCTTTGGCAAAGTCGGACATTTCAAGCAGCAGAGTTTTGAAACCACGTGATGCAGCATCAACTGCTATTCCAAGTCCGGTCGCGCCGCCTCCAACGACGATAAAATCCCAATAGCCGGTTTCTTTTTTTAGCTTATCAAGCATTTCTGATCTTTTCATAAATAAATCTCTTTTTTTATAAATTAAAATTTGTTTTCTCTCAAGCGTTACCCTTTTGCCCAGCTTATAGTAGCTTTCAGAGCTCGGTTCCACCCATTGATAAGCTTGTCCACTTCATCCTGGCTCATCTCCGGGTCGAAACTTTTGTCAAGCTGCCACTGGTTGTTGATTTCCTCGTGATCTTTCCAATATCCTACAGCAAGACCTGCGAGATAAGCCGATCCAAGTGCAGTGGTTTCAAGCGTTTTGGGTCTTATAACCGGCGCCTGAAGAATATCTGCCTGAAACTGCATCAACAGATTGTTTACTGCCGCTCCGCCGTCAACTCTGAGCTCTTTAATATCAATTCCTGAATCGGCTTCCATAGCTTTAAGCACATCCACGGTTTGATAAGCGATACTCTCAAGCGCGGCACGCGCGATATGTGAAGCGTTGGCACCGCGCGTCATCCCGGTGATGGTCGCTCGGGCATGCTGATTCCAGTGCGGAGCACCTAAGCCCGCAAAAGCCGGCACCAGGTAAACCCCGTTGTTATCCGCGGAAGATGCGGCCAGTGCTTCAACATCCGAGGACTTCCTTATCAGCCCCATTTCATCCCGCAGCCATTGCACAACTGCCCCGGATATGAAAATGCTTCCCTCAAGAGCGTATTCCACCTTCCCGTCAATCTCCCAGGCAATCGTTGTAAGCAAATTATTTTTGGATTCTATTGGCGTTTCGCCGGTGTTCATCACCATGAAGCATCCGGTGCCATAGGTGTTTTTAACTTTGCCGCCTTCAATACATCTCTGGCCAAACAAGGCTGCCTGCTGATCCCCTGCAATACCGGCAATAGGCACTTTGCTGGCAAAAATAGTAGTCTTTGTATTGGCATACACTTCACTGGATGATTTAACCTCCGGGAGCAGACTTTTGGGGATTTCCAGCAGATCCAGAATTTCATCATCCCACTTTCCTTCATGAATGTTATAGATCATGGTACGGGATGCGTTGGTAACATCCGTAACATGTGTGTTGGACCGGGTCAGATTCCAGATGATCCAGCTGTCCATAGTTCCGAAAGCAAGTTCCCCCTTCTCTGCCCTTTCACGAACTCCCTCAACATTATCCAGGATCCACTTGATTTTGGTTGCCGAAAAATAGGCATCGATAATCAAACCGGTTTTAGACCGGATCTTTTCGACCATGCCCTCCTGCTTTTTAAGCTCATCACAAAAATCAGAAGTGCGCCGGTCCTGCCATACTATGGCGTTGTAGACCGGCTTGCCCGTCTCGCGATCCCAAATTAAAGTTGTTTCTCTCTGGTTCGTAATACCGATAGCGGCAATATTTGTACCATTCAGACCAACTTTGCTAATTGCTTCTGCAGCAACTCCGGCCTGTGATGACCAGATCTCATTTCCATCGTGCTCTACCCAGCCTGAGTGAGGATATATCTGCCTGAACTCTTTTTGCGCGACAGATTTAATGCTTCCTTGTTTATCAAACACAATAGCCCGGGAGCTGGTCGTGCCCTGATCGAGTGCGAGAATATATTGTTCAGCCATGGTGATCATCCTGTTTATTGTATTGTTGATTAGTTGTCTATACAAGTAACTAACCTAAATATCTAAAAGCGCTTCCAATTTGTCAATCCCTGTCTGAAATAATTTTTAAAATATTGTTTTTACGATATATAATGGAGTGTACAGAGCTTAAAAGAGACTGATTTTGAACGAAAAATTTTAATCAGAAACAAAATCTAACGGCAGCCCCTGCATATCGTGAGTTCTTCGGTAGGGTTGTGTTTTTGTGGTAAAACTTATTCGATCACTTCGGTATACATCCTCAGAATATTGAAAGTACCTGTCGTCTTCGGTCTTTATGAGCCGTCTGATGAGAAGCAGCGGCGTGCCCGGCTCCACATTCAATAGTTCTTTTTCCGATTTGCCGGAGCTGATTGCCTCTATCCACTGGGTAGCTTCACCAAGGCGGGTATCTGTATAGGTATAAAGCAGTTCGAATATGGAGTTATTTTCCAGGTCTTTATCCATCAGCGGCCTGAACAAGTTATAATTGAAGAATGATCGCTCGATAATAAGAGGCTCATCATCCCCAAACCTAAGCCTGACGATGCGCATCAATTTATCCCCTTCTTCCAGGTTCATTGTCTGCATCAGATGCGGGGTCGGTTCAATTACATCTTTTTCTATGATTTTCGCTGAGGATTTCATGTTGTACCGCTCCATCAGCTCACTGAAGCCCATTAAATGATCTGCTTCCTGCTGTATCCTATGATAGGTCACAAAAGTCCCCTTCCCCTGTTCTCTGACAAGGTAACCCTGCTGGAACAAAAGCTTTAGCGCTTCCCTGATAGTTCCCCTGCTTACGCCATACCGCTCAACAAGGTTGGTATCACTTGGAAAACGGTCTCCTTCGCTAAAATTCCCCTTCCTGATTTCCTCTACAAGCTCTTCGTAGATCTGGTAGTATTTTGGGATCGGTTTATTCTGAAAATTCATGGGCACTTCTCGTCTATACAACTATACTTTTATTTATCTACAAATTTACAACGTCCCCGTTAAAAAGTAAGCATCGAATTTGAATTATTATTTGTTAATATCAGTGTCCGGAAAAATGTAAGCTCGCACTTGTGATCGAGAGAACTACACATCTGTAGAAAGTTTCACCACAACGAAAGAATAAGTTTATATAAAACTTAGTGTCCGTTGTGCCTTCTTTGTGTCCGTTGTGGTTAGACAAATAGAAAGTTTCACCACCACGA
>CAZDIA010000089.1:0-3496 GCA_964505385.1 uncultured Chitinophagales bacterium | reverse complement strand
ACCACGAAAACACCGATTCAGGTTAGCTGTTTCGAAACCATCACTCAAAACGCTACTTCTACCCCGCCTCTTACCCACCGGCCAGGTTGCGGAACATTGGCGATATCCACATAATGTTTATCCAGGGTATTCGATGCTTCAGCAAAAACTTTTGCCGGGCCTATTTTGTAAAACAGTTTCATATCAACCATCCAATACGGCTCAAATTCCCGGCTTTCGGTAAATTCGCCATCCTCGAAATACATATAACTACCAGCGCGATCCTGCCAGCTTGCCGTCGCCGTGATACCACCATTTTCGGTGACAGGCTGAGTCAATGTAAAATCAAGTTTATGATTCAAGTGATCAAGCGCATAATTGGACAGCAATTCCCCGCTGCTTAGATCAGCATGAATGTATGCGTATTGAACAGATAAAGTGCGGTTGGCTGCATAATTTTCAGGCTGTGTTCCCAATGGTATCAGTGCGCCGGCTTCAAATCCGGTGGTATTCAGTTCCGTGTGATTCCGTGCCTTCCACATTTCATCACCAGGACTTCGCACCCAGTCTATCATATCGGTTCCCCATCGGCGGAAGACCGCAACATCCAGCAGAATACTTTGCCAGGTGCTCTTAATACCCGTCTCAAGAGTGGTCGCTTTTTCAGGCACAAGGTTCGGATTTCCCACATTTTCCGGATCGCTATAGAACAGGTCGGTGAATGTAGGCAGCCGCAAAGTACGGTTGGCTGTGGCGTACCATCTAAGCTCATCATGAAGCTGCCATCCAAGATCAATGCCGGGAAAAAGTGTAACCGGATCATCGAAATCGGAGTTTGAATAAATTAGCGAACCGGCAGAAAATGAAAACGGACCAGATGAAGCACTTTGCTCAAACATAAGGCTAACACCGCTTCTGCTATAGGAATGGGTAAAATATTCATCATCATGACCCGAAATACTTTTCGGTTCCTCCATCTCCTCACCAAGCACATTACTGAAAATATGTTCAAAGCGATAATCAACGCCAAGCGAGCTTGTCCCCCATCTGCTGTTATGTTCCCACTGTAAAGATGCACCCAGGATATCCGTACGGTGGTAGTTGTGACCTTCATACCATTCCGGTTCATCATGACGGAAAAGTTCAAAGCGGTCGTAATGGCGCCTCCAGTAAACCGCCGGTTTCAGGCCTGATGATTGCTCCGGCAGCCATCGAAGAGATGCAAAACCGGCACGGGTATTTTCATATTGATCCGGAAACTCAACTGAATAAAAGCTGTTGGCCCCAAATGCTTTTTCATTGTAACCGGTTTGCAGATCGAGGTTCCCGGCATCAGTTTCGAGTTGTGAGCGGTAAAACAGGTTCCCTGCATTAAAATCTGTGTTTTCCGTAAATCCTTCGCTGGTCATTCCATGAGCAGAGAAGTGATGGGTTACCGGTCCGCTGCGAAAACCGGCGGTAGCTCCTGCAGAACCGAACTGATGCTGCCCTCCTGATATCGCAGCTCCCAAATGTTCATCCCCCGGTTCTTTGGTGATAATGTTAACAGCTCCGTTAAAAGCATTCGGACCAAATACTCTTGCCCCGGAACCGTGCAGTACCTCAATTCGCTCAATACTTTGCAGATCAACAGGGACATTGAGGTTATGATGACCGGTTTGCGGATCGGTTACATTGACACCGTTAAGCAGAATCAGACTTTGATCAAAAGTTCCGCCGCGTATGCTTACATCAGCCTGCATACCATAAGTACCCCTGCTTCGAATATCCACACTTCGGACAGTGGAAAGCAGCCCTGCGAGATCCTGCGTTGCTGATTGTTGAATCTGCTCCCTGTCAATTACCTGTACTGATCTGCGGGCGTCAGAAAGTGTCACTTCCGATCTTTGAGCACTGATAACTACCTCATCAAGATTCCTGATAAAAATGGAATCGGGGGGAGTATCAGCATCCGTATTCCGGGCCGTGAGTAGTTCAAAAGTTGTCAGAATCAGAAGTAAAGCAAGCGCAACACTTCGAGTTATGATCATCGACTTTATAATATGTGTTGAATTTAATAGCCGGTAAATATACCGGCTATCAGGCAGAAAACCTACAACTCATAATTATAAATTTGATCAGCTTATGAATCCGATTTCTTTCTCCTCCTTCCCTCCTCATCAGCAGAATTCAGGGCAAACTTTACTGTCTCGGGTGTTACCGGAATCGGCTCGTTGTGAATCGTTTCGCCTTCTGCACATGTCGCTTCAGCTACTTTCATTAGATCGTCATCACTAACATCTTCGAGACCTATTTCTGCCAATGTTATCGGCAACCCTACGGATTCACAGAAGTCATACACTTCATCAATTATGTATTTCGGCTTACCGGTTAAAAAGAGTGATGCTATTACACCATATGCTACTTTTTCTCCATGATAGTAATCGTGAACCTTTTCAAGAACGGTCAAGCCGTTATGAATGGAGTGTGCCGCACCAAGGCCACCGCTCTCAAAACCCACGCCGCTGAGCAATGTGTTCGCTTCGACGATTTTTTCAAATGCCGGCGTCACTGACCGGGCATCGCAGGAAGATTTTGCAAATACTCCGAATTCAAGCAAAGTATCATAACACAGTCGTGAAAGTGAGTGTGCAGTCATTGAGCCGATATCACCCGTCAAGTTGGCGGCGTATTTTGTCATTGCAGAATCAGCTTCGAACCAGGTTGCCAATGCATCTCCCATACCGGCTACAAGAAAACGCGACGGCGCCTGAGCGATGATACCGGTATCGACAATAACAACATTCGGGTTCATGGGCAGAATGAGATACCGCTTGAATTCGCCTTGCGGAGTATAGATTACCGAAAGTGCACTGCATGGTGCATCGGTGGATGCAATGGTCGGGACGATAATTACCGGTACTTTCATTTCATGCGCAACCGCTTTTGCCGTATCAAGTGCTTTACCACCACCGATCCCGACAACAAGATCGCAGTTATCCTTTTCTGCAATTTTTACTAATCGCTCAACCTCCTCATCTGAACATTCACCTTCGAACTTTTCAAATTTTGCTTTAACTCCACTTTCAACATTTTGCCGAAAGCTGTCAAGGAGATTGTCATAAACAAAAGAATCACAAACCATATAACCATTACTCCCCAGTAATTTCATCTCATCTCCGAGACGCTCGATCGCGTTAAAACCTTGTATATATTTGGCAGGGAAAATCGTCGTGTTAATCATAATATATCCTTTTAGCTTTTATTAGATATTCGGGTATCGTTTATACTGCTATTTTATAAAAACAATCCAACTTTTTTAAGGTTCCAATATGGAATTACAAACGCATACTTTGTGACAAGGAAAACTGAAAAACTATCAGAGTGTTTGTGGTTTATATCATTCAGCTTTACAATTGAAAAAATTACATAAGTGTTTATTGATAAACCGGTAGTTTTCTGTCCAAAAGTGGCAGAAGTCAAATTTCAAGGTACTGCATTACTCTTTATAACCATCATCACCATCCATCTTCAGCGG
>CAZDIA010000088.1:0-7802 GCA_964505385.1 uncultured Chitinophagales bacterium | reverse complement strand
TTAACCGGACACTACTGAGAGGCACTAATTAAATCACGGATCATCCGGAACAGCTTGTCGTCTCTGCCCGCGATTTCTCCGGTCTGTATCGGTTTCCTTGATTCTTTTAAAGTACATTTCCTTCAATTCAGAAACTTGTTCATCACTGAATCCCAGCTCCGAACCCATTGCCTCAATTCTTGATTGCATCATGTAACCTCGCATTTTACGACGCTCTATCTGCCGTCGTTCAATCAGCTCTTCAAGCTTATCCCGCTGTTCTTCGTCGAGAACAAGTAACACTTCATATGATATACCACTCCAAAACCGGCTTCCGGCTTGTAATGAGTGGTGCCGGCGTTTATGATCATGGATATGGTGAGACCTATGTCTTTCGCTGCGGTGTTTATGAATCCTTCCGCGTTTTTTATCGGACTGATCTTTAAGAATTTCTGATATCTCCTGTTTTTGATCTTCACTTAACTGAAGTTCATCAGAAAACAAATAATATTGAATGCCCGCTAAATCCCGCTGAGCTTCTGCAATATTGGCACTCGCACCAATAAATATCGCGGTTACAAATAATAATACTAGAGTTTTCATGATTCTTTTAAATTTTCATGAGTTGTATTTTTTAAATAAACATGTTGATGTCAAAAACCAATGAAATGTGCGATTTTGAAAAATCCATTTTATTAGACGCAAAGTATCTTTTAGTGTTCACATCTTATTATAAAAATTTAGAGTGATTTAATATATCTGTTTCTTTGGCGGCACTCGTGTAGAAGGCTATTCGGATAATTGTAATGAATGCAGAACCCCAAAAAACCGTTTATCTATATAGTCAATAACTGAAAGCTCCGACTAAAATTAAGCATCGTAATTATGCATTTTCGATATCTTGAGTGGGATGAACGATTAAATCAATCAAAACATCAAAAGCCTTTTGATAACCTTTTAGACCTGTTTCAGCAATTGCTGATGATCAGTAGCGGAGATGTGGACCAGGCGCTCTCCTGGCTTACCGAATTGGACAAGGAGTATGATCTTACAGATGAATCCTATGGAATCGCTGACTTCATCCAGGAACTCGAGGATCGTGGTTACATTGAGAATGATCAGGAAAATCAAACATTAATCCTGACCGGCAAAACAGAACGATCGCTTCGCAGGAAATCCCTTGAAGAAATGTTCCGTGGAATGAAAAGAGGTTCACTGGGAGATCACAGGACAAAATTCACCGGGAAAGGACTGGAGCCTGAACCTGAGACCCGCAGCTGGCAATTCGGAGACGAAATCAGCCAGATAGATGGCACTGGAACACTTCTAAATTCATTGAAGCACAGTAACCTGGACTCATTCTCTCTTGGCGAAGATGACCTCCGTGTTCATGAAACCGAATACTTCACATCCAATGCCACGGTATTGATGATTGACCTGAGCCATTCCATGGTTTTATATGGAGAAGATCGAATAACTCCGGCCAAACAGGTAGCGATGGGATTATCAGAGATGATCAAGCAGCAGTACAGCAAAGATACACTGGATATCATTGCATTCGGTAATGATGCATGGCAGGTGACTATAAAAGACTTACCGTATTTAAAAGTTGGCCCCTACCATACTAATACTCAAGCGGGATTGCAACTGGCGCAACATTTATTAATGCAGAAGAAAAACGTCAATAAGCAAATCTTCATGATTACTGACGGCAAACCCTCAGCCATGTTTGATGGTGGAAGACTATATAAAAACAGTTTTGGCCTCGATCGAAGAATCTTAAACCGGGTACTTGATGAAGCTGTCAAATGCCGGCGTAATAACATCAATATCACAACTTTTATGATAGCCCGCGATCCGTATTTACAGAATTTTGTTCGTGAGCTCAGTGAAGCGAATAAAGGGAAAGCTTACTTTGCTTCGCTCGATGACCTTGGCGGTTATATTTTCGAAGATTATATCCGCAACCGTCGTAAAAGAATGCATTGAAATAAAAAAGCACTTCTGGTGAACAAAAGTGCTTTTCAAAATTTTTAAGTATCAAAGCAAGATACTAATCTATTTCTAATGTGCGCTTTACCTCATTAGTTATATCGTAATTATTTTGAGCCTCTTCAGAAGCGTAGAGAATAACAAAATCTCCTCTTTCAGTCATCGTATTCAGTACGTAAGTAAAACCTCTCTCAGTGGCAACATCATCAATAGCGTCCTGGATTTGATCAAAAAGCGGCTCCATTAATTCCATTTGCCGCTCCTGATACTCCATTTGGAAGTTTTGAGAAAACTCTTGCAATTCCATATTAAGCTCAGCCAGCCGTTCTTCTTCCTGCTGTTGAGCTTCTTCTGAGATAACTCCCATTTTCTGCTGATATTCCTCTACTTCCTGGCGGAACCTATTCTCCTTTTCTGCAAACTCTTCACGTCTTTGTTCCGCGAAGTTTTGAAGACGACGTTCGATAGCTGCCATATCAGGCATGCTCATCAAGATGGTTTGTGGATCGACATAACCGATCGTCATGCCGCTCTCTTCGGTTTGTTGTGCTTGTGTTACCGGGGCATTACCGCTGATAAACCCTATTGATAGTGTAATTACAACTAATAAAAACGTAGATTTCATGGTCCTAAAATTAATTAATTGTTTAACATTCTTTGTAAAACTTGATCGGTTAACTCGTAATTTTCCTGTCCTTCAGATGAAACATGAAGTATAAAAAGCTCACCTTCTGAAGATTCTTCATTTAATACATAATCCAAATCCTTCTCCGCTGCAATTTCGGCGATATATTCATTCATTTCATTAAGCAGGGGTTGCAGGAGATCATTTCGGCGCTGTTCAAACTCCTGTTCAATCTGCATTTGGAGCTGCTGTAACTCTTGCTCCATGGCTTGTAGCTGCTGTTGTTGACGTTCCAGTTCCTGATCAGACATCTCATCTGCCTGCTCCTGAACCTGCCCCATCAGGTTTTGGTATTCTATAGCCTCTTCCTGAAAATCCTGTTCGCGTTCATCAAGAAATTCATCGAGTTGTCTTTCGATTTCTTCCTTTTCAGGCAGCTGATCAAGAATATAGTCGGGATTCATATACCCAACAGTCATACCCTGGCTCATACCGGTTCCCACCATACCGGTAAATAAAAGTGCGAGCGTTAATATTGTAGTCTTCATATGTAGTTTTTTTTATAATTTTTTAAAAATCGTTCAAGTATAAGCGATTTCCTACTAATTATGAACTGATTTATAAATCCTCATCTTCTTCTTCAACCTGAATTCCCATTTCTCTAAGAACCTCATTACTAACGTCTAATGAACGGTTAGCATATAAAAAAATGTAATCGCCGGAACGGTCAAAAATATAATCGTAATTATTACGCTCGGCTACCTCAATTACGGCCTCGAGTACTTGCTGTTGGATTGGCTCAAGAAGCTCTTCCTGTTGGCGATAGTATTCTCCGTCAGGCCCGTATATGGATTCAATAAATTGTTCTTTTTCGCGCACTTTATCATCGATTTCTTCTTGTCTCTGCTCCCTCACTTCGGGAGTAAACAGAATTTCTCGTGCTTCAAATTCTTCGCGAAGATTTTCTATTTCCCGCTCCATCTCATTTATTTCTTCACTCCAGCCTTCTGTAAGTGTCTCAAGACGTTGCTCCACACCCTCGTATTCCGGAACCTCAGAGAGAATGTACTCGGAATCGATATGTGCAAAATCCTGTGCCTGCGATTTATCAGTCCAGAGCAGACCAAACAACACGGGTATTAATATGGTAAGTGTTAATGCAGATGTCTTCATAATGAGTCCTCATCAACTGTGGAAGATGCAAAGATTAAACAACACGGATTGAAAATTGACTGAACTAATTCCCGGTAGCTGATCTGATTACTATACAGGTTCATTGTAATATAACTTCTGAGTAAATGAAGACCGATAACTTCAACATGAACTGTCTTCATACGCCTATCCTGTAATTGGCTTCACAGCATTATGAACCGGTGATGCACCTACCTTTTGCACTGAATACAAAGTGGCTCCATCCGCCAGAGAAGCAGAAGTAAAAACAGCTGTGATAACACTGGATAACAAACTAAGCATTATCAGTCAAACGGTGATCCGATATTGAAGAGGAATTCCCATTGGCCGGCACCAACATCCGGGCTGTGCGGCAAGGAGTCAAAACGATAACCATAGCTGATATCGATGAGGCCAAGGATCGGCATAAACACTCGTGCGCCAATACCGGCAGAGCGCTTCATGTCGAATGGCTGGAAGTTATCAAAACCATCAAAAGCGTTGCCGCCTTCCGCAAACACATACGGCATCAGCTGGATTTGCTCACTTTGAATTGCAGGATAGCTTATCTCAGCAAACATTTTATTGTAAACGGTACCACCGATAGCTTCACCATCTTCAATCGGTGAGATCGTACCACCAAAGCCTCCGGGATAACCGCGGAGATCAACATTGTCTCTGGTGAATGTTTGGCGATGTTGCATTTCCGTACCACCAATGTAATACCGCTGAAACTGGCTTCTGTTACTTTCACCAAACCAACCCATGTAACCGTATTCCATACCGAATGAACCAACCAGACGCTCAATAATGGGGCTGTGTTGCTGGAGTTTAAATTCAGTTTTATAAAACTGCGAGAATCCCGGAATAGGTGGCGCTACTTCGCCTGAAAGTGAAATTCTGGAACCGCGGGATGGCGTAATCGGGTTGTCCAAAGAGTTTCTTTGAATGGTTTCTTTATAAGAGAGAATATTATCCTCGCCGCCGAGCAAATCACTGAAACCTTCTACATCAAAAAACTGATATTGGAGCCTGGAAGTTCTTTGGAAATAATCATCCGGCCAACTCAAACGTCGCCCGAAGTTGACGGAAGCTGAAAACATCTCCTGCCTTCCGTCCCGAACACCTTGCTGCTGTGCGGCCACACCTCCTGGCTGACCAAAAACTCCACCACCGCCCCGGAACAGACTGTATGAGGTGCTGAAGCCTAAAGAATTTGGTCTGCCCCGGAACCACGGCTCCTGGAAACTGAAATTATAGCTCTGGAAACCTCTTCCGGTCATCTGCGCACCGATTGAAACTCTTTGGCCGTCGCCGCTCGGCAGTGGATTCCATGTGCTGGTATCCAACATGTTCTGTGCTGAGAAGTTATTAAAATTAACCCTGGCTGATAATATTACACCAAGACCGGATCCACCATAACCACCGGAAAGCTCGAAATTATCTGTGCTCTGTGATTCGTCAAGATTATACGTGATGTCTACTGTTTTTGCCTCGTAATCGGGATCGAGATCCGGCTCAATATTCTCAGGCACGAAATATCCAAGCTGGGACAACTCCCGGATTGACCTCATAATGGCAGACCTGCTATAGTTATGGCCGGGTATATTGCGCAGTGTGCGGCGAACTACATCATCGTGGGTTTTAGTGTTTCCGGTAAAATCAACTCTTTGTACCGTAGCTACTTCATCCTCTACAATATCAAACTCAAGATTAGCCAGCCCGTCTTCTACCACACGTATGTTATCTTCAATATCAAAGAACAGATACCCAACATTGTGGTACATGCTAAAAACATCTGTTTCATCACGGTTTTGATACAGATTTTCCTGAAACTGAGTCATATTCAAAACATCACCTTCCTCAAAACCCAGGGCCTGCGTCAACTGTTCATCCGTATAAACCGTGTTGCCTTCCCACTCGATATCGTTGATGGTATATTGATCACCCTCATCAATTTCGACAATTATCCCAATGGCGTCACGTCCGCGGCGACGTTCATAAACATAAACCGAGTCACTCATTACCCGCGCATCGATATGGCCGTGTTCCCCGAAATAAGAAAGCAAGTTTTGTTTAGATTGTTCAAAATCATCCTCACTGAATAACTGACGGGTTACTCGCCACCAGCTATCCTGGCTAATTTCACCCAACGCACCTCGTAGTTGCCGGTCACTGAAGTTTTCATTGCCTTCAAATTCAATTCGGCCAATCTGAATGCGTTGTCCCCTGTCAACATCAAAAGTTACGCTCACCCGGTTTCTTTCTTCATCCGTTAGATCCTCACTGATCTCAACACTGGTATCGCGGTAGCCACGCTCTTCGAAATAGCGCTCAATGGTCCGCCGGGACTGAGTTTTTGAAGCCTCAGTAACGGCAAAACCAGCAGTTAGCGGCATTTTATCCTCAAGATCGCTACGCTGAGAACGACTCACACCTTCTATTTGGTAGGAGTCGAGCCTTGGCTGCTCCTCGACTTCAATCTCAAGAAACACATCATTTCCATCAACTTCGGATTTTGAAATTTTAACATCCGAAAACAGACCGGTATTGTGAAGGCGCCTTAGAGCTTCAGGAATTTGTTCGCCCGGGATGGTAACTTGTTCTCCTTCATTCAGCTCTGCGGTTGAAATAACGAAATTGGCTGTCCGGTCATCTACTCCAACCACCGTAACTCCCCGAATAGTATAGGTTTCAGGTTGATCGCCTAATCCACCGGCAGCCGGTGGTGCACCGCCGGGTTGCTGAGCAACAGCCATTCCGGTGCCAAGTACAACAAGTAACAGAATGGCTACAAGCCCTGATATGAAATTTTCTCTGCGAATCACGTACATTAGAACGTAGACTGGAATTTTTTTATTTCTGTGCGGTAACGAGTATGAATTAAGTAAACGTGTATTAAATATTACTTTTCTCAACTTCGTTTTGTTGTTCCGAAACGTTTCCGAAACGTCTTTCCCTCCCCTGGAAGCAATCTATTGCTTTATAAAGCTCATCACGCCGGAAATCCGGCCAAAAAGTATCGGTGATGTAGAATTCGGTGTAGGCAAGTTGCCAAAGCAAGAAGTTGCTTATCCTAAACTCGCCACTTGTTCTGATTACAAGTTCCGGGTCAGGATGATCTGCAGTCACCAGGTAAGAATCAATCATACGGTCAGTTACCTGATCGGCCTCCAACTCCCCTTTTGCGATTTTGTCCCCGATTTTTTTTGTAGCTTGGGTGATATCCCACCTTCCGGAGTAACTCAGCGCCAGGCATAACTCCATACGCTTGTTATTTTTAGTTAAACGTATAGCATGCGCAAGTTGATCACGGCAATTTTCGGGGAATCGGTCCAGCTGCCCGATTGCTGTGAGCCGTATATCATTTTCGTGCAACTTTGGTGTTTCGCGCTTTATAGTTTGCACTAAAAGGCTCATGAGCGCATTGACTTCTCTTTCAGGGCGCACCCAGTTTTCTGTGGAAAACGCATATAACGTTAGATGTTTTACCCCTAATTGAGCACAAGCCTCAACCGTATCACGGACGGAGTCTACGCCTGCCTGGTGCCCGTTTATCCTGATACCACCACGTGATTTGGCCCACCTCCCGTTGCCATCCATAATAACGGCAATATGTGCAGGAATTTGTCCGGCTAACTGCAGTTTTTGCTGACGAAGCTTATCTTGCTCCGTTTGCTTTTTCCCGTTTAATTTTACGGTTTCCAATTCCGAATAAGATTTAATCTCGTTATATCAATTTACGGTAAGTTGAATATAACAATCAACTTTTGTGATTACGTACTTTTACCGAAAGCGAAATCATTTCAATCAATGCTTCCGCACATTCTGAACCTTTATTGCCGGCTTTCGAACCAGCCCGCTCCACCGCTTGTTCAATGGTTTCAGTCGTAAGAACGCCAAAAATAACCGGTTTACCTGTTTCCATATTTAATTGCTGAATTCCGTTATTAACGGCTCCGGCAACATAATCAAAATGGGGAGTTTCGCCACGGATAACTACCCCCAGGCAAACAACACCTTCAACGGAAGTATG
>CAZDIA010000087.1:0-7845 GCA_964505385.1 uncultured Chitinophagales bacterium | reverse complement strand
GGTCTCGGCAATTATACCCTGAACCCCTCTGAATCCATGGAGGTGGAAGTCGAGTTCACCCCGGACGGCACAAGCGATTATTTCGGAGATATCGAGATTTTTCACAACGCCGACAATGAATCCTCCCCTTTTGAAGTTTCACTCGTCGGGCAGGGTTCGGAAGAGCCCGAGCCGTTTATCGTGGTTACTGAAGATGAACTCGATTTCGGGCAGGTTATAGAAGAAACTACGCAGAGACTTGCATTTGAAATTGAAAACCAGGGCGATGCTTCTCTCTCAGGTGAAGTATTCCTGGAGGATAGCGAGGATGTTTTTGAAATAGTCGGTTTAGACCCAGGAGACCGAGCCCTGTATTCTGTAGATCCATCAGAAAGTTTCGAAGTTGAAATTGACTTCACTCCGCATACCGTTGAGGACTTTACAGGATTGCTTGAAATTGAACATAATGCCAACAACGAAAGCGATCCTGTCGAAGTAACACTAATCGGCGAGGGGATCAAAGAACCCGAACCGCTAATTACCGTTTCCGTTGATGAACTGGACTTCAATACGGTTACCGAAGGGGATACCCATCAGCTTTCGTTTGAAGTTGAAAATCAGGGAAGTGCTCAGCTATCCGTAGAAGTTGCACTGGAAGATGATGGTGATGGTGTGTTTTCCATTACAGCAGGTGAAGGAAATTACAATCTTGATCCCTCTGAAAATTTTGATGTGCAGGTGGAATTCAGCCCGGATACCGACGATACTTTTTCCGGCCGGATAGACATTTCTCACAATGCTGATAATCTGACCGACCCCGTAGAAGTTACTCTGACCGGTGAAGGCACTGAAGAACTAATGCCGGTTATCGCTGTTTCTCTTGACGAACTTGACTTCAGCGGAGTTGTTTTAGGCGGATCCCAGAGCCTTCAGTTTGAAATTGAAAATCAGGGTAGTGCTGAACTCTCTGGTGAAGTTTCGCTTGATGCTGATGGTGATGGTGCATTCACAATCGAATCCGGGGGCGGCAGCTACAGTCTTGAACCCTCGATCTCCCGACAGGTTGAAGTTACCTTCACACCAGATAACACACAGGATTACACCGGTGAAATTTTCATCAGCCATAATGCTGAAAACTTAACAACCCCTGTTAGAATACCGCTCACCGGAAATGGTATCGATGGCGACTCACCTGTCATTATTGTTTCGGACGACGAATTGGATTTTGGAGAAGTTCCCACAAATACCATGCAGTCCGGTTCTTTTGAAATTGAGAATGATGGAGAATCCGAACTTACCGGAGAGGTTACACTTGCTTCGAATAATAATGGCTTCAGCATATCCGAAGGCGAAGGTGGTTTCACCCTTGATTACTCGGAAATACATACCGTCGAGGTAGCGTTTGCTCCGGAGTCGGAAGCAGCTTATTCCGGTGTGATTGAAATAAATCACAATGCAGGCAATGAACCAAACCCGGTTGAATTTAACCTCTTGGGTGAAGGGGTTGATGAACCTGTTCCTGTTTTGTCATTAAGTGTAGTCGAATTGGATTTTGGAGAAGTTCCTTTAAATACCATGCAGTCCGTTTCTTTTGAAATTGAGAACGAAGGGGATAGCGAACTCACAGGAGAAGTTACACTTACCGAAGATGACGACGCCTTCACCATACCTGATGGCGACGGTGACTTCATCCTGGAAAGCTCGGAAATTCATACCGTCGAGGTAACGTTTGCCCCGGAATCGGAAGCAGTTTATTCCGGGGTGATTGAAATAAGTCACAATGCCGGAAATGAAGTGAGCCCGGTGGAAGTTAATCTCTCGGGTGAAGGGCTTGATGAAACGGTTCCTGTTTTGTCATTAAGTGTAGATGAGTTGGATTTTGAAGAGGTAACTGAAGGTGAAACCGAAACCCTCACTTTTGAGATTGAAAATGAAGGAGAGGCCGAACTAACGGGAGCCATATTCCTCGAAGATAGCGATGGCGGAGCATTTGCCATAACATCAGGTGAGGGAAGTTTAGCTCTTGCTCCTTCTGAAAAGATAGAAGTGGATGTGACTTTTAATCCGGACTCTGACAGAGTGTTTTCGGGTCAGCTCAATATTTCCCATAATGCCATAAATTCGGATGACCCGGCCGAAATTATACTCACTGGCGTGGGAGCAGAAGTCACAAGTGCTGAACAGATCGCTCAAAAGCCGGCAGAGCTCATACTGAAACAGAATTATCCAAACCCTTTCAATCCATCCACTCAGATTCGATTTAAATTACCAAAAGATGCAACAGTACTTCTGCGGGTTTTCAATAACCTTGGCCAGGAAATAGCAACACTGGTGGATGAGAGGAAAAGTGCCGGTAGCTACGAAGTTACATTCAACGCTATTGATCTTTCATCCGGCAGTTATATTTACAGACTGGAAACTGAATCAGAGGTTATGACTGAAACCATGACCTATGTAAAATAAACCTCCTGTAAACATAGTAAAAAGGGCGGTACGGTATTTTACCTGCTGCCCTTTTTTCGTTGCCTGACCCGGCGAATGAGAAACGATACCAGTATTATTAACAGCAGCAAACCCGCAAGCGGCCAGATCCAAATGGGAATAGTAGTTTGAGGGATCAGCCTTTCACCAGTAGTCTCGTAAACAGTAGGAATTTCCTGGAGATTGTAATTGCCCTTATTAAATGAAGTGGCATATTCTGCAACCGTTTCCCACATTTTAAGTTCCTGATCCGGTTCCCGCTCTACGATTGCATCTTCCACTTCTATTTCGTTGCCATCTTCATCTTTCAAGATTAATTCAAGTTGAGGAACCACATCGCCGACCAATGGTAAAAACGAGGCGAGATAATAATCTGCAACAACATGATATAAGCGATCCTCCTCCCCTCTTTCGATTATTTCAAATTCTTCATTACCCTGTATTCCTGCACCGGTATATCGTTCCACTTGCAACACACCACGATTACTGGGAACCGGGATATCCAGAAATGGAATCGTTAGCACAATCGCCCGGTCGTGATCATATTCCATCCTCAATCCGGAGGCCTGTAAAAAGTAAGCTTCACCAAACAGCTCCGACAGTAAAAGCGAAACCTCCATCACCCTGCGAATCTCTTCTCCTGTAAGATATGCAGATACAACCGGATATCCCGGCCGATCATCAAGCCCGGAGCCAAGACCGACAGTGGCAACAAGGTCATTAAACCATACCTCATCCTCACGCTCCGTGGTACTGCCCCGGTACATGATATCCCTTAACGCCCCATCAGCCTGAAATGCAAAATCCACCGGCCGACCGGTTATTTCGCCTGTTTGGATTCGCATAGCATCCGCTACAAAATTACCAAGTTGTGTTTCAGACAGAGCGGGATCACGGCTAAGTTCAAAATCCGAGCGTACAATCGGTTCAGATATATCTTCAAACCGGTTATCGGTCCATTCAGATAGATAGGAGTTGAGGGTATCCTTATAAGCGAGCACGAGCTCCTTAATTCCTTCATGTTCAGGTATACCGTCATCAATCTCGTGCAAATAGGGCAGATTATCTTCTTCATTCAATATGCTTAGCCTTTCGCTATCCTCATTGTACTCAAGTTCGAGCTGACCAAGATACCGGAGGTAGTATCCGGCCTGCACTATTGGGGTTTCATTTACTATTAGAGGCTCATAAAGTGCATCGTGGCTGTGACCGCCAACAATTAAATCTATCTCATCCACCTGCTCGGCGAGCTGCCGGTCTTCATACACCCCTGAGTGGGTTACTGCAATAATCACATCAACATTTTCCTGCTTTAGCTCTTCAACCTGATCGGCGGCCTCTTCTATCGGAGCAGTGAAATCTACCGGATCTGTCAGAGTTGCCGACTGTTCGGCACCTTCACCTATTAACCCCAAAAAACCGATTCGCAGCCCCTCATCCGTTTCTTTAATATGATTCCGCGGGATTTCCATTTCATATAATGGATGATCCTGTGGCGGGTACGTGTTGGACCCCATAAAAACAGTTTCCTGATGCGCATCCGGATAGCCTGCATATTCAAGATAGGCAGCCAGTTTTTCCGGACCGTAATCGAATTCATGATTCCCGATTGTTATCAAGTCATATCCGATTTCCTGCATCACCATTATTTCCGGGGCAATTTTCGCCATTGACAAAAAACTCATTGGTGGACCGCCCATAATATCACCCCCGGACAATAAATATACCGGTTCATCTATTTCCGATTTCACGCCTTTTATTGAATCCACCTTTGTGGCTAAACGGGCAAACCCACCAACGGAAGGGTCGGGCTGATCAGAGTGATAATCTACCAATGGTAACGGCAACAGGTACCCGTGTTCATCATTGGTATGCAAAATGGTGAAGCGATGAACCGTGTTTTCTTCTGCAAAAACAGATTCGGTTATTAAAAGCACACCGCTTAGGATTAATAAAACAATTAATCCACACCAACCTGTCGCATGAGGATTACAATTTTTGAATAATTCAGCTCTGTTCATATTCACCCCCGCTCAAAATTTTAAACCATTAACTGCACATCATTTGCAAAAATTGATCGGCTAAATTATACCCATTTCATCAGAGATTCCAAATCATTAAGGGAAGGCTTTACAAAATGTCAACTATCTGACTGTTTACATTAACAGCTCACTGTAGTTTCTTTTTAATCAGATTCTTGTTTATTTCATTGATAATTAGCTTATTCATTTATAGCTGATAAGTTTAATCAAATTTGGAGGCACATATGGAAATACGCGATTTATTAAACAAAAAAGGAAATAAAATTTACACCATTGGCCCGGACGCAACGGTCTTTGAAGCTATCAGTAAAATGGCCGATCACGGGATAGGTGCTTTGCTGGTATTGGAGGGTGAAAAGTTGAAAGGCATTATTTCCGAACGTGATTATCTGAATGGCATAGCATTAAAAGGGCGTACTTCCAAAGAAACCAGAGTTCATGAAGTTATGACTAAAAATCCGACTACATTAAGTCTCAGCGAATCTGTTGAAGATTGTATGCATGCCATGACGGAAAAACGCTTCCGGCACCTGCCTGTGGTTGAGAATGATGAAGTGAAAGGTATCATTTCCATCGGTGATATTGTGAAGTCGATTATCGACAAGCAAAAAGATGAAATAGAAGGGCTTAAGGGCTATATTTCAGGCTCATATCCGGGCTAAGATGAGGAAGGGCAACGGGGGATAAAATATCACCTTGGGTGAAACTCGCTTATTTGCCTGACAAAGACAACTTTGAAGATGAAAGCATGAAATCATTCAGATTTAATCCCGGGCGATTCACGTTTTTTTCAATTTTTCCAAGCTTTAACAGAATCTGAGGCCAGCCGTTGCTTCCAAGGCTTTCCGATAGCCACGCCCTGGAGTCCGAATTCTCAATAATAGGCATTACAGCCATTGCGAAGAAACCGCATTGCTTAAGATACAGGTGAATGCGTGCCATGGCTTCTCCGGCTGAAATCCAGGAGTAGCTGTTTTCTACATCCGTGCTGACAAGTACATATTCACTTTTCGATTCAGGATCGATCTGATCCGAACCGCATTGAATACTTCCGTTTTGGATTTCGGCATTATTAAATGCGCACAGCTCGCTAAGCTCTGAGTTGCCATTGTCTTTCATTTCTTCAGAAAGATCATCTACAGCTTTTTTATTGGCATTTTTTTGAGCATCTACAAAGCGGTCAAGTTTTGAAGTCGTCTGCGGGGCTGATAAATCATTAAAAAGATTGATGATAGTATTTGTATTGGATTCCACCGACTTCAATGTGGATTTAAACTTGTTTTTACACCAAGTTTCGCCGCATTCCCTCGGATCTATAAGGCCCTGTACAATTTTTGAGAGCGTCAGGTCAGTTTCTGATGGGGTATGATCACCGTTCATCCTGATATATGCAATCAAGTTCGGGTCATCCAACCGCGGAAACAAATGAATGATTTCCTGCCTTCCGTTGCCGCGTATGAGTAAACGCATATAATGCAGCAAGGCGCCAACACTTATATTTCTAAGGCGGGGACTTATCTCGATATCCGCAGATGAATAGAGCTCAATTACATTCCCTACAAAGCGAAACTTCCAGGGTTTGCGATTAGTCAATGACGGGGCTCCCAGCGCCGTTTCAACGATCTTTTCAAGTTCAACTGTATTCATGTTCACCTCGTCAATCTCACCGTTGAGGATTAATTGATTACTGCAGAGCCTGGACATACAGATCAAAATGAACTTCGAGTTCGTCATCTACCTGTATCATGCCCATCAGGGCGGTCGGGGGGTCGATTCCAAAATCTTTCATTGATATTGGATGATATCCCTCAATCCGTATTACATCATTTTCCTCGTTAAAACCCTTAATTTCAACCTTAATTTCGCGTTCCCTGCCGGCAACAGTCAATATGCCCGAAACTTCGTACAGGTCGTATTCTTCTGAAGGATTGTCGACCTGCTTCGCGCTGATGAAGTCAAAAGTTATCTCTTCATGTTCTTCAGCTTCAAGTGTTTCGTAGAAATCGCGATTCATTCTCGACCGGCCGCAATCGAATTTTTTTACAGGGAAAAGAATTCTTACATCAAGCCGGGAGTTCGCTTCTACCGTATCCGGAATTTCTTCCTCTTCTTCTGTTGCAATCTCAGCTTGTCCGCGGATTTCATCAGACAAACAGTCAAAGTCATGCACCGTTGATGATCCCTTTATTACGATTTTGCTTTCAGGCCGGGCTTCGAAACTGGTTTGTCCGAAACCAGGTTCCGGAGCAACCAAAGCCAACCCGGCCATCAGCAATATCATCATAATATATTCAGGGATCCTCAATATCATGCATCATTTCAGGATTCTACCAAAGTAACATCGAATTCAATCTGGACATCATCTTCAGCTCTGATTGACCCCATCATAGCTGTCGGTGGATCGATGTCAAAGTTAGTCATTGCCGTCTCATAATCGCCCTGTATCCGTATAGCGCCGTTATCGTCCACTTCAACCTGAGTCGTAAGGTCAACGCTTCGTTCCACACCGTTAATCATCAAATTGCCGTTTGCGGTAAGCTCATAACCGTCTCCGCTCTCGGAAACTTCAATGATCTCAACCAGATCAAACGTCATAGTTGGATAATCGTCCTCACCAAGATATTCGTGAATATTATTATTAAGCCTTCGTGAGTCGGAATCAACTTTGGTAACCGGCATTTCAAAACTAAGTGATTCAACCCAGTTTTCGCCAGGATTGTCATCACCAATGGTTATACTTTCATTCTCTATAACAATTTTGGCATCCCAATCTCTGACGTTGGAAGTACCGTACATATGCAATGAAGACTGATCGTGGTCAAACTTATAAGATGTTTGTGCCTCAGCTGTTTGAGTATCGATCAATGCGAGACTTGTTACTAAAACAAATGAAAGTATAAAAGTTAATGATCTCATATTTTCCTCCTTATAAATGATTTTTATTGAGAATCTGAACTAAATTTAACACTCTAAATGATGGTTAGCTGACAGTTACTTCCCTATTATAAACGTCAGGATTACCAATACTATTTGTAGGGAAACTCCCCACAACTGTTCATAGACCGTCTAAAAAAGGATTATTGTTATGGGTTGCAATCGTGCTTGATCCCGAAGTTTCGGGACAGGTTGTTTGACGTTTGTGGTTTGATGTTGTGCTCAAAACCCCAAAACTCAAACAAATTTTCCCGGCAATTCGTAACACATACAGCAACGATAATGGCTTTAACAGGAAGTTAAGTTGATAAAAAAATAACTTATTAAAAAAGGCGCACTCCGTCAGGAGTACGCCTTTGAACAATTGCTTATAGGGATAAAATGAATGTGGGGTTTAAAAACTTACAAT
>CAZDIA010000086.1:0-7889 GCA_964505385.1 uncultured Chitinophagales bacterium | reverse complement strand
AAAAAGTAAAGAAGTCATTCCCGACTAAGAAGTACGGGACAGCTCCATACCGTGCTACAGAGTAATCATAGCCGGTCATCGCATCGCGCTTCCTTCGACTTCGCTCATGACAGGCTTTTCCGGTAAATTTAAAACGGTCGTCCACCCCTTGCGGGTTGCCGCTGCGCCCGGGCATGGGCATTCCGAACGGGTAGTAGTCGGTCCAGGCCACCGCATTGCCGTTTTCGTCGCTGATCATTCGCACGCTGCCGACATGATCGCGCAGATAGTAGTATCTTTGTTGGGAAATACTGGTGTAGTCCAGATAGCCTTCGTTTTCAAGCCCTAACAGGTTTAATATAAGATTATCCGAACCCGAGGTGGCTATAATCAGCGGCCGGCCTTTCGGATCGTTGATATAATACCTCGTCTGATCTCCGTCGAAGAGCTTGATGCGGCGGCCCTCGTGGTCGTAGTCGCAGTTGAACTGCTGCCCGTTTTCGCTGTAATAACGGATGGGCCGGTTGAAGATGTCGTAAAAGATAAAGCCGATGCCGGCGGCCTTGTCACGCAGGATGTTGCCGTTGCCGTCGTAGCGGTAGTTCTGGTCCGGCTGCCCGCCTTCATAGTCCTCCTCGTCTTCTATTCGCTCCAGCCGGTGGCTGCCACTATAATAGTTATAGGTGTAGTCGTCCATCAAATCGCCGGTCTCATCGCGGCGCTTGAGCTTGTCAAAATTTCCTGCCGGGTCGTAGCTGATGCTGTCGAGTTTAAACTCATCGCTTTCTAAATAATATGGGTTTATCCCCATACCAAAACGCACTTTTGTGACTCTGCCGGCTTTATCGTACTCCGGTACATAGCCAATTTGTTCGGTTTCCGTGCTCCACTGCGGAATGTTTACCTTCACGTCTTTAATCGCCCACATCAGCCAGGCTACATTGCCACTGTACCGCTTGTCGGCGTTCATATGGCCTGCAAAATCCCCCTGATTCTGATACCCCAACTCCATACCAAACAGATTTTCCGGCCTTCCGGAGAAGTCGTCGAAGCTGCTGCGGTCGAGTTTGTTGAGAGCCACCACCCAATCGCGGGTGTTGTAGCGGTAGTCGATGGCCTGGGCGAGGAGACAGGCGCCTGCCTCAGCCGTAGAGACCGTAGTGCTATATCGGTAACTGGCTGACATGATATGTGGATGTATCTGTATCTAAAAGGTAATAATCGTTATAAATATTATCTACCTTATCCGAGCGATTTAATATCCTCCTTAACCCAACTTTCCCGATTATGAGACCAATACTTGCACAGCGACGAATCGCCGCGTGCCGAACAGTACAAAGCTGCTCTTGCAAGGGATTTAAAATTTATCACTTCTGACCGACTAAAAAATGGTAGCTGCTAATTACCTTGTCATATAATGGAAATTGTTAGAAAGAAAAACCCACTATTTTCAGTTTTAGTCGGACAGCAGTGAAAATTTATAGAAGAGTTTTACAGTGCCATAATTGATCAGTAACAAACCTTGAGGAGTAGTATAATATCAAAGTATTCCCACCTGTGGTCATTCTTTTACTGATTTTCCGCTGTAACCGCCTCTCCAGTATCCAGATCATGATCCTCCAGTTTTGAATAGAAATCCTGTCGCAAATTTACACCTGTATCAGATGCGTAGTTGCGATCACTCGGAGCATCCACTTTAATTTGATAAGCGCCATCTTCCTGAACTTTGGCTTCTATATTTAGCCGGATGATCTCAGGATCTCTTGTACTCTGATTCGTCATTTCACGAGCATGACGATTAACGCCCACCATTACGAAGCTCCCGTCGTCTCTTTCCCTGTACTCATCAACATCCATGCCCAACTCGAATAATACATCCTGAATAGTTTCCTGAAGCGTTTCCTGGTCTTCATAATAAGAGATATTCTCAGAGCTCGCACAAGCTGACACAATAACAGCTCCGGCGACTAATAAAGCAGATATTACTGTAACATTTTTGTAGATCATACCTTCCTGCACATTCATGAGTTACCGTTTGTTAATCCTGTATAACTAAGAATATAAAAAATAACATTTACATGAACAGCTGTGACACAACCGATTTAAGCCTACAAACAAAAATGCATTAATACTGTATAAACAACCTACTTAGTCATTTTCTACACTTTCATACCCAAGTTCCTCTAAATAAGAAAAGAACTGGTTACGAAGATCTTCCGCGGAAACACCTGAATAATTTGTAGAAGCAGGCGTATCTGCTCTGATGCGGACTTCTCCCTGCTCAACTTCATCAACTTCTATTTCCAGAGTAACCACCTCGGCCGGGGCATCGGCACCCTCCTCAACCTGAACAGTGCCTTCACTTCTTTCTCCTGAAAACCGATAGCCATCTGAGGCACTTCCTCTTACATCACTTACCGACATTCCCATCTGTTCTAAAGCTTCCACAGAGGCATCTCTCAGCTCATCAATATCCCCTTGAAAGGTTGCAGATCCAACTCCTGTCATCGTAGCGCAGCTTTGCAATCCGACCAGTATTGCCAAAAGTGCAAAAAGAAGAATACCCGATTTATATTTTATCATTACCAAGTCTGCTGATGTTTTTTATGATTTCATTTAATTTGTGTATTCGTCAACGATAACCCGGTCAGAGAATGTACATCTAAATCTGAATAATTCACTTACTGCTCGCGCTTATCTGACGGAAGCACCCACAACATTGGCCACATGTCTTCTCAACCGTATAACACTGCTGCTGTCATCCGGATGCACACTGTTGGTAAGCAGAATGACGGCAAGATCACTTTCCGGATCAATATACATGGAAGTACCCGTATAGCCGGTATGCCCGTATGTAGCCTCTGAACTCAAATCACCCATATTGGTGCTGAACGGGGAATGCATATCCCAACCCGGAGTGCGTCCGTGCGACTCTAAATCATGGGGAACCCGTGTCATTTTGTCTACAGCTGCAGGGCTCAATATTCGCTCGCCATCGAGCTTGCCGTTATTTAACTTCATTGCCGCGTATCGACCCAGATCATCGAGGGTAGAAAATAAACCTGCATTTCCGGAGATACCGTCCATCAACCGGCGTGCGATCGGATCGTGCACTTTACCTACGAGATATTCATCACCCTCTTTCTCCGTTGGCGCAATGCGATCGGATTCTTCCGGCTGATAAACGGTAGAATGCATATCAAGAGGTTCAAAAATGTTTTCAGCGGCATAATCCGCCAGGGACTGACCAGAAACATTTTCTATAACTCTTTGCAGGGTAACAAATCCGGGACAGCTATAAATAAAATCGTCTCCGGTAACCCCATCGTGTTGAACCTGGCAGACATAATCAATAAAACCATCAGGAGACGGGCCTGCAAATTCTTCCTCCAACTCATCTACATCGGCATATGCGGGTAAACCGGAAGAATGCGTCATCAAATGAATTACTCTCGGAGTTGGTCCGTCTTCATCATCCGGACGATCAACCTCGAAACTTTCAATATAATCCGACACGGCATCCCTGAGGCTGATTTTACCCCGATCTGCCAGATGCATTGCCGATGTTGCTGTAGCTACCGGCTTGGTGATAGATGCAAGATCATATATTGTAGTTTCATCCACCGCCGGAGCATTTTCCTCATAACTCAATTTGCCGAAAAATTCGCGATGGGCTACCAACCCGTTGCGTATGACCATAAATGCCGCTCCCGGGGTCTGTTCATCCCGGATAGCTTCTTCAATTAATTCATCTGCCAACTTAAGATGTTCACCATCCAAATCAACCTGTTCAGGTGTAGTTTCCGGAAGTGTCTGAGCCTGAGCGCTTACAGCCAGAATAAATCCTGCAAGCGATATTACGATTCCAAAATTTACTGATAATTTCATCGGTTTGTATTTGATTTTACGGGTTGATAACTGCATCAGGACTTTTGATACCAGTGCGGCTAACAGCATTGATGACAATAATCTCAATATCTTCATCTCTGATGGTATCATCAATCGCATATTGATGTTTCCATCCCGGCACCGTTTTAACATGCCATCCATTGCCTGTTTTCAGCCGGATGACCCACAGCCAGTTATGTTCATCGCATGAGGTAAGGGACAGAACCTTCTCGTCCTGATACGTTTCTGATGATGCCTCCGGACGCAACGGAGCATCATAATCAAGCCAGGGTGTTTTGGGAACCAACGCTTTTTCGCTGTAAACCTCATCCAATAACACATCAGCTAACTGATCGTGGTTATGTACCAGCGCCTGCATGCTAAAAAGCACGTTTCCTCCGCTCGGATGCAAATCGCGCGTCGCTCTAACCTGATCCACGATTTCTGAAGCCTCCCAGGTGGTATCCCGGGTTACTCCCACCCTGCTGATATAATTACCCGGCCAGATGTGCCTCCCGTGTGAATTTTCTCCGATCCACCATTCCAACAAGGTACTATAGCCTTGCTCTGATTGATCTAAAGCCCAGTATAGCTGAGGAGTAAAATAATCCAGCCATCCTTCATTGAGCCATTTCCGCGAATCAGCATAAATTTCATTATACGCATCTCTGCCCTTAATTTGCTCCGGATAACCAGGTCGCCAGATTCCAAACGGGCTGATACCAAGCCTGACCTTGTCATCCGCCTGCCGGACAGCTTCATAGAGATCCCGAACAAAGATATTAATATTTTCCCGCCGCCAGTCTTCACGGCTCATGCCGTCATCTTCACGCTTATTTTGTGCTTGTTTCCAGCTCGCGTTGTCAGGGAACTCAATAGTATTTTCGTTTTCATCTACCTCAGGATACGGATAGAAATAATCATCCAGATGAATGCCATCGATATCGTAGCGTTCTACAATGTCCAATGCAACATCGATATTGTATTCCCGCGCTTTTTCGAGCCCGGGATCCATCCAGAGCTGACTGCCGTATTCGACCACCATTTCCGGATGACGCCGGCTGATATGGTCTTCTGTTATTACTGAATCCGAAGCGGAATGAAGTGCGCGAAATGGATTGATCCAGGCATGCAGCTCCATGCCGCGGCGATGCGCTTCTTCCACAGCAAATTCAAGCGGATCATACCCCGGATCTTTTCCCATCTCACCGGTCAGGTACTCCGACCAGGGCTCAAATTCTGATTGATAAAAGGCATCCGCTGCCGGGCGAACCTGAAGGATTACGGCATTCAAATTCAACAATTGCGCTTTATCCAAAAGGCTGCGCAGCTCAGATTTTTGCTCTCCCGAACTCAATCCCCGTTCTGATGGCCAATCAATATTGGCTACTGACGCTATCCAGACCGCTCTGAACTCACGCGGTACTTCGGGCATATCGAGCGTTTTCTCCTGAATATCCCGATCCCGGGGTTCCTCAGCCGCCGGCTCCTCAGGAATAGTGCATGATCCCAAAAACAAAAATAAAATCAACACCGGAAGGATGAAGTGAGTGCCACTCCATCCACCGGTTAGTGTCGTTTTAATCGTCATCAGGTTGAAATTCGGGTGCATCCTCCTCATCAATTTCTTCCTCATAACCGAGGCCATCGCCGATTTCACCATAGCCAGGAATTTCTATCGGAAGCCGCCCCAATGGTTCATTCTCGCCTTTCAGCGTTTCCACAACCGCCTGAATGGTAGTTTCATTTGCTGACCATGCTGCCATATACGCATCAATATCGGGAACACCGCTGATAAAATAGGGATCACCGAAAGAGACCACACCCATCTGTATATCCAGATTAGCGAGATCCTGTAGTGCATCATCCACATGTTCGGGAAGATCGAGTTCACCGGCTCCTGATCGTGCAACCGCATATGAATGAAGCACAATTTTGTCGACCTCTTCCGCTTTGGCCATCAGGCTGTCGATTTCCTGTTCATTGCTGCGCGGATCAAGCTGGGCAGTGGTGACATTAACAAACTCATCACTAAGAGTTCGGTTAAAACTGCTGCCTATAGCCTCGGTTGTAGAAGAAACATTGTGGCTGTGAATATTCATCCGCTGATTTTCCCGATCCGCAAGTGTAATCGAAAGGATTTCTTTATCATCCTGCGGATCAAGCGGGAACATATCATCATCATTGCGAACCAATGTAAGCGACCGTGTTGCGATATCTTTGGCAAGATCACGATGGTAATCAATCCCCACAATGTTTCGCACCTTGTCAATATCAAGCTCACGCTGCTCGTGAATACCCATCAGTTTTTTTGCTGATAAAATTCGACGTACCGACTCATCAACCTGTTCCTTGTCAATTTCTCCCAGCCGTACTGCCGCAACTACAGCGTCAATAGCCATTCTGGGTTCCGGCGGGAGCAGCACCACATCAACCCCGGCTTGTACAGCCTTCACAGCTGCCTCATCACGGGCATAATGAAGGTCTATTCCATGCATATCCATTGCATCGGTTACAATCAGGCCGTGAAAGTTGAGATCCTCACGCAACAGATCGGTCATAATTGACCGCGAAAGCGTAGCCGGTAGCTCCGGAGATTCCGCCAGTTCCGGCATGGCTATGTGAGCACTCATCATAGACATAACACCTTTATTTATGATATGCCGGAAAGGTTTCAGTTCGATCTCTTCCATCCGGTCACGGTCATGAGGAATTTCGGGCAGCGCTACATGTGAATCCATATCTGTATCACCATGACCCGGAAAATGCTTGCCCGTGGAAATCATTCCGCCGTCGTGGAGCCCTCTGGTGTATGCTTCCGCCATTTCACCCACAAGCTCCGGATCTTCGCCGAACGACCTTACATTAATCACAGGGTTGTCGGGGTTATTGTTGACATCGGCCAATGGTGCAAAATTCTGGTGTATCCCAAGTGCACTACCTTCAAGAGCGGTTGCACGTGCCAACCGGTAAGCGAGACCGGGATCACGAGTGGCACCAACAGCCATTGCCACCGGAAACAGCGTTGCACGGCGGATTCGCATGGAAACGCCGCTTTCAAAATCGGCACTGATCAGCAGCGGTATATCTGCTTTTTTCTGGAAGTCATTTGCCAGCGTTGCCAGCTCATAAACATCGCCGGCAAAAAAGGTAATACCTCCTACACCGAGGTCTTCAACATACTCCATAACCTGCTGATAGCGCTCGGTATCTTTACTCATATAATTTGAGTTGATTCTCGGCACCATCATCTGGGCCACTTTTTCCTCAAGTGTCATATCGGACAGGGTTTCCTCAACCCATCCTTCCTGTTGCAGAAGCAAGTCACGAACATCTTCATTGGATTCAATTGCGCTGAACGGTATATCGGTTTCATCCAGCAAATCTTCGACCGTTTCCGGAACAGCTTCGGGGTCAGGTTCGGGAGGTGGGGGCTCTTCAGTCACTTCTTCAGTGGGCCCACAGGCAGCAATGAGAAACGTAACAGAAAAGAGAACCACAGATAGCGATAAATAATTATCTGAAATGTTCATTTTTGAATAATGTTAAAATTTAAAATTAGATACATCTCCACCGTAAAGGACATTCCGGAATATGATATTTATTTGCCTGATTATTTCGGAATGATGAATCAATCCTTTCGGGGCAAGTGGAATTTAATAAAAATTGAAGGCTCTTCCATCCCAAATTACAGACCACCCACCTGCCAGGTCAGCGAAACCCGAACTTGTTCGGGTGAGCCCCTGGCAGGTCGATTGCGGCTCAATATCTTACTACCAGGCATACTTCATTTAAGTAATGTTGCCATTACGCCGACCCGAAAGGGGGCGCGGTTAGAATTTCGGTTATTTGCAATTTTCGAGCCGCGCCTGACCTTTTCGGGAAGGTTAAAACAATACCACCTGCCAGGTCAGCGAAACCCGAACTTGTTCGGGTAAGCCCCTGGCAGGTCGTTTAGGACTCTTTATGTTTGTCGTTTCTCTTGTTTGTCGTTTCTCTTGTTTGTCGTTTCTCTTGTTTGT
>CAZDIA010000085.1:0-8032 GCA_964505385.1 uncultured Chitinophagales bacterium | reverse complement strand
CAAGAAAAGCTTTGCAATGTCAAATTTTGGAAAGTATTTGCAAGCCTAAGTTCGATTGTAAAACAGCAATATTTATAGAACAACTGCGCCCATCTGCGTATAAATCCCCCGAGATACGGCGCGGAGCGGGCGTGTAACTCTGCGAGATCACTTTCTCCCTCTTATTTTCATTGATGATTTCTCTGGGTTGCGCATATAATTCATTTTGATTTTACAGTAAAAAAAAGCCATCCCGGAATATCCGGAATGGCTTTTTACATTTACCATTTAAACTTACAATTCCATTTGGTATTAATCTCCGGATTCAGAGATAAATACGGTAGCGGAACTAAAGTTTGGTGCCGGCTCAACTTCTTCACCAGATCCATCAAGGTTGAGCATTAACTCGACTTCACCCTCAACACTACCATCGATGAGTTCAATTTCTACATCAACAGTGCTGGAGTTTGCCGAGATTGTCGCCGGAGAGTTTGTTGCAATCTCAAAGTGCTCACCCTCAACTGCCGTAGACTCACCGTCTACAGAGAAATCAACCTGTAGATCGGAGTCGCGTTGTTCAGCGATTAGCTGAATTTCAACAGCAGTGACACCGGCCGCATCATTAACCTCCTGAGAAAGAGGAAAGAAGCCCACTTGCGGATCTCCGTCAAAGGAACGTTCGGTGTGACCCTTATCGAATCCATCAACAGGATTCCAGTCTTGGCACCCGAACATCACCACGGAGACGAGCAAAAACAATATTAGTTTATAACTTACTACTTTTGTCATAATTAAACCTTACAAATTTGTTGGTGATTAAATAGCCTATCAATAACCTGGGTTTTCTTCGAGCTCAGCGTTAACATCTTGCTCCCCGATGGGTACCGGCCCGAGTATACGGTGGCTGTCTGCACGGAATTTGGTTGATCCGTCAATATTTAGCACCGGACGTTGTAATCGCTTAAGGTCATAAAAACGATGGCCTTCACCAACCAGCTCCCGTACTCTTTCGTCAAGTATTTCATCCTCGAAATCATCCATATTCGAGAAATCACCCTGGTCTAAGCTACCAACACCGCGTGCCTCTCTGAGGTCATTTAAATGAGGAAGGCCATCAGCTACAGAACCGGCTTTTGCCGCTGCTTCCGCCTTAATAAGAAACATCTCAGAAAGCCGCATATAAGGAAGGTCATCGGCAAGATTTCCTTTACCACCATTGAATTTGGTTAAGGTCCAGCCATTGGCATTAACTGCGTCACAGTTTGCAAATGGCTCGCCTTCCTGTGCGTTAAAGCAATCCTCATACCATCCGTCATACCTGTAGTCACCCTCTTCATATTTGTCCAATACAACATTGGTTGGAAGCTGAGCTCCCCACTGGTCGGAGGTATAAGCGGCAGGCCCGTCATTGACGTTACTTCCTGCTATAGGCTCAGTATTAGGATCCACAACCAGTTTATACAAAGCTTCCGGATGATCACCGGCACCCTCTACAAACATGCCATCAACACCTTCAGGTGTATCAACTAAAGCACCCGGAAAAGCAGCGATAGCATCAGTGGCTGCATCACGAGCAGCGGCCCATTCTCCGGCATAGAGTTCTACACGGGCACGCACACCATGAACAAAAGCTTCGTTCATTCGGGTATTATCCGTTACGCCCTGGAGGCGTGATTCAGCTTCGTCCAAATCACTTCGAATCTGGGCGTAAACATCATCAACTGATGCCCTGGGAGCTTCAATCACATCATCAAGGTTGAATACCGGATCGGTTTGCAATACAATTCCCCGATCCCAATTAGCCTCAGGACCCTGATCAAAGTTTCCGGGCTCGTATCCCATTACCCGAACAAGATTGTGAAAAGCAAATGCGCGAATCGCGTAAGCTTCTCCGCGAAATCTTTCAAGCGTTTCCTGATCAAGTGTTTCGATGGCATCATCATCTACTGCGCCGATCATGATATTAGCATCCTGAACAATATTATATGTTCCTGTCCAGCTTGTAATATGAGATCGACCACCGTCACCATCTGTTGCCTGAGTCAATGCCTGGAATCGTGTTGATCCCGGGCGGTTTCGGGTCAGGTCAGTCAGAGCTGCGCTTCCGAGAAAGTGCTGAGTAGTGTACGCAAAGCTCTCTCTTTGCTTGGAATACATAGATTCCCTTAGAGCTTCTACACCTTCTCCGGAGGTGATGACATCTTCAGGCGGCAGTGAGGTTGCCGGGGTCACATCGAAGAGATCATCACATCCCCATACAAAAACCATTATGAGGATTAGGTAGAGAGTTAATTTTGAGTTTTTCATAAAAACCTGTTGTTAAATTTTTAAAATTGGTTTAAAAATCGATTTCAATTCCTACATTAAACTGCTGCTCAGTAGGGTATGAAGCCTGTGTAAAGTTCTGAAAGATATCATCCGTATCAGTGGCTACTTCAGGATCATAGAATGGCCAGGCTGTCCACAATGCAAGATTGACTCCGCTGGCAAAAATTCGCAGGTTTCGAATGCCAATCGGGTCCGTAATGGCTACCGGCATGTTGTAGCTAAGCGAAATATCCTTGAGGCGGATATAGCTTGCGTTATACATGGCATGTGTACCCTGCTGTGTACGGTAGTTAGCTGTTTCAGGAAAATCCGTTCCGGCTGTCATAGCACGCGGGTAATAGGTCATATCACCCGGTTCCTGCCATCTGTCGAGAACCATTTCGTCAAGGTTCATGAGGAAGTCGGGAGTTCGGGTAAAGAACCAGTCGGTATTAGGAAAAGCCCACTGACCAAAACTGAACTCAAAGAATATATCCAGCTGTATTCCGCGATAATCCAGTGAATTACCGATACCACCTACCTGATTGGCTACACCATCATTCCAACTTACATTATCATCCGGTTCTGAAGGTGTATAAGTAAGATTGCCATCAGCATCGTACCACATCGGGCGGCCGTCGGCAGGGTTTACACCAGCCCATTCAGGAGTGTTAATCTGGCCAATGGGATCCCCTTCTGACAAGCGCTCCAAAGTAGAAGCTCTATCGACCGGATCTCCATCCGGCAATGAAGTAACCTCGTTGCGAAGCAGTCCGATGTTATATCGGGTACTCCATCGGAAATCAGCGGTATTGATATTTACGGTACTGATCTCAAATTCGATACCTTGATTTCGTACCGAGCCTATATTTTCATTTATATCCTGAAATCCGGAAGTCACAGGAAGCGGTCGTTCAAAGAGCAGCTCTTCATTATCGCGTTGATAAACATCTATCGCACCACTGACCCGTCCTCTGAACAGAGAGTAATCTAATCCCAAGTTGATTTCTTGCGCTTCCTCCCAACCTAGCAGGGGATTTTCAAGCTGCGTAGGTCTTAATGCAGTGCCACCCTGGTAGGAACCTACTACAGAGTAAAGCCCCCGTGAAGCAAAATTTCCGATCGCAGCATTTCCGGTAACACCAAAACTTGCGCGAAGTCTCAAATCATCTATTTCATCAATAGTGAAGAAGTCTTCTTCTGCTATGTTCCAGGAACCTGAAATGGATGGAAAAAAGCCCCATCGGGTATCGGCACCGAAGCGGGAGTGACCGTCGTAACGAGCTGTAAAGTTCAGGAAGTACCTTTCATCGTAGTTATATTGAGCTCTACCAAAGAAACTTCCGATTCGGAATTCTGATTCAATTCCACTTGCAGTGGTCGGATCTGATGAGGCATCCAAAACACCAAAAAAGGTACCCGGAAATCCATCGCCACGCACAGTAACTCTTGATGAGTGATCCCGCCGATACTCGGTACCAAACATACCGGAAAAGTTATGAACCTCATCAAAAGTATAGTTCGCATTTGCGCGGAAGTTGGTGTTGAAATTAGTCACATTACGGAAATGATTTAGTATCCAACCTTGCTCCGCAGGTGCTGCGATAGCATTATCATGCCGTTCATCCTGGGTATCACGATAATCGAGACCAAACGCACCGGTAAAGCTAAGCCAATCAGTAGCCCGGTAGTTGAGATCGAGATTACCGGTTATCTGAAGTACATCTACGAGTCGATCTATCTCATTATCAATAAGAACCGGGTTGTTAGTTAAACCAAATGCAGTTAGGTTATTATAGACCGTTTCCTCTTCATCAGCCCACGGAAAAGTAAATGGCGGTTCAAACATAGCCTGTGAGGGCGGGCAGTTGATAAAGTTTCCATCCTGACAAACTCCAAACTGAAAACTCTGTGCAATGTTTGAGGTTAAAGAAGCTGACAGACGGTCCGAAATATCGTGATCGAAATTAGTTCGCAAATTTAATCGCTCGAACTCGCTGCCATATGCTGTACCTTCGGTGTTTTCATATCCGCCAGCAATAAAAAACCGTGTGGTTTCATCACCACCACGGGCGGATACGTTATACCTTTGAGTTACACCGTCAGTAAAGATCCAGTCTTCAGCCCAGTTGGTATTGGCAAGCTCTCCTTCTTCTGCTCCGGGAGGTGTGCCATGTTGACCGACAAGAAAGTCACGATATATATCTGCTCCTTGTTCCTGGGTTACTCCGGGATTATTGTTGGCGAATGCTTCGCCCATCCACTCTACATATGTATCGGTGTCAAGATAATCAACTGTATTGGCAATGGTGCGAACCCCGGTCTCAGCTCTCGCCGAAACTTCGGTAGCACCTTCGGCTCCTCTTCGGGTTGTAATAATTACCACGCCTGCAGCTGCCTGAGATCCATAAATCGAAGATGCCGCAGCATCTTTGAGAACCTCAATGGATTCAATATCAGACGGGTTAATAGAGTTAAGAGGAGAAGTACTGGTTTGGCTGGACAATTGACTGAATGACATCTGTACTCCGTCCACAATGTATAGGGGTTCAGTTGCAGCATTGATAGAACCCTGGCCACGAACAACCACTGAAAAAGCGCCACCCGGATTTCCTGATGTAGTCTTTACATTAACACCCGCAGCACGTCCCTGCAGTAACGATTCGGTATTCTGTAAAGTCACATCGCGGATTTCCCGTGATTGTACATTAGCCTGCGCTCCGGTTATTTCTCTTCGTCTTTGAACACCATAACCGGTTACGACCAACTCTTCAAGGCCAATATCTCCGGTTTCCAGTGAAACATTGAGTGTAGTGACTTCATCTTCTGTCACTTCCACTTCATCAACAAAAGGTTCATATCCAATAAAGGTTACGCGGAATTCATAAGTACCGACCGTAAGTCCTTCGATTTCGAATTCACCTTCCGCATCCGTTGTAGCACCACGTTCCAGCGCTGGCAGAAGAACTGATGCTCCTATCAGGGGATCACCAGTTTCGGTATCGGTTACCTGACCCTCTATCGAACCCGTTTGGGCAAACGCAGAATGGGCCAAAAACACAACCATACCTATGGACAGTAGTATTTTTTTCGTCATATTATTACCTCAGTTATTGTGTACTTTGGTTGTTTAGTTGAGTTTTGATGTGTATTACATACATGTTGTTAAAGTTTACTGCTTATCTATCTGCTGCCTCGGTTGCCCTCTATCAATAAAAGTGACAAATAGTGAAGCATCAGAGACTTGATCAGTGGAAAATCTTTTGGGGTATGTTTCTGATTCAGACTTTGACTTTAATAAAGACATAGTAATGTCTGACTCTAAAAAGATTATCCACTTACCTGCACTGCTCATTTTTCACATGTTTGAAAGTGAGCTGTAAACAATTTCCCGATATACCATAAATCTTTATACCGGCCCCCGGGTAATGTGTTTCTTGTCCGCAACATCTTCAGTCCCTGGATATTCATCAATATAGATTTCAAAAGGCTGCATAAGTAGTCGCTTTAAACCAAATTTTAAAGCGGTCACGCACACCTTACTCCTGTTATTGGTTATCTATAAGGATTGCTTAATTAAGCAGGTGTATTGTGCACCCCGGGTTTTTGTGAGCTTGCTCCGGACTACAGTCATCTGTGAGAATAAAGAAACTGTAAATCGTATACTATTTACCATACTTGACCTCATGTTTTGGTGTTTTTCTATCTTTTTTCTACTTCTGATATATAAGCCCCCTTAGCTCACAAATCAGAAAAATCAAGTTCTTGTATGCACTTTAGAAACTACGAATATTTTCACAATTAATATTTAACAAATAATAAACAAGTTCTTTGCATTCTTAATACCACACTACAATTGTAAATTTAAATTAATTTTTACTTCCACACAAACCCAACTCATGAATAGTAGTTAAAACTTTTAACACTATCAATAACTGAATTTAACATACTTTTAAAAATTTCAAAATTATTTTTGTGTCCGCTTTACGCTGTTTTAAACAACTTGAAGGATAGTCTTAATCAGATAGGTCGACTAAGTATTGTTCCGCTCAACCATCGTTGTCGCTGGCGGTATTCAACTTGATGGTAGTCCCGGTCTCTCATGAATACATAATGAGTAAAAGGATATTGGTCGCTATCCATGCGGGCTCTTTCAAAATTGAAGACCCTGTTAGGATCATTTCTGTTGTATCCATATATCCACGTCAGATAGTTCACTCTTTGGTCAACATAGTATGGCGGGCCGAACAGCACGTACATCATACCCATATCCGTCTTCCACCCCTCTTTGAAGTTAGTAAACTGGCGATTAGCTTCTTCAACCCGGTTAAAGTATTTTTCAATAACCCTTGAAGCTTCTTCTTTACTTCCCAGGTTTTCCAGCCAGAAGCGATCCATTTCCGCCTTAAGTGAATCCTCGTTATTGATTTCCATCATTTCTTCATGATCACTGCGATTCATGATATAGACCATTGCCTGAGCCATTTCACGCACAGACTTTATATTGGGAAAATTCGGACTCACTATTCCAAAGTCGCGCGCTTTAAGGTTTTTTCGATCATCACTGGATCCTCCTTCCGGCTTCATTGATACCTCAAAACGGTAGGCACCACGATCCGGAAGCGGGGTCTTGTACTCAATTTCAATAGATCCCGTCTCCTCAAAAAGTGTCCTCGACTGCTCTTCGATAATTTCCTTCTCGGAGTAATCGATCCCTTTAAATTCTATCGACCCTCTTGTAGGTTGTGGCTGGCTCATTCTTCTCGGGGGGCTGTCGTCCGATTCAAATCGAATTAACCGCATGCGCAATTCAACCGGTTCATGCTCCTCACTTCGTGAAACTTTATATGAAAAGCTCAATGAATCTAATCTTGATGGTATTGAGTATGTAGTTACCGGAAATGAGGGCTCCTCAATTCCTCCTTTTCCGGCTACTTTTACATGCGTGAGGACAGGTTCCTCTCCCTTAGGATCATTTACGATTACATTGGATTCGGTTTGTGATGCCTTTCTCGAATCCTGATCTGTTACAGTGAGCACAACCCGGTATTTACCAGGATCTACTTCCATTTGCTGCCGAACTGTCCGGGTTTCATTAGTGGTACGAACCGATTCGTCCGGGTCGGATATTTTGAAACCATCCTCGAATGATTTCACTCTCTCACCCCGCTCATCATCTTCATCCTTTAGCTTATAAGCCTCTACCTGAATTCCGGCAGCAGCGGTATGCTTGTCATCTTCAGAAGAAAAAATTAGGCTGCCTATAACTACATCCGCTTCTAAGTCAATTACCGGATCACCTTCTTCATTAAAATAACCAAGTGCGGATAAACGAATTTCCGGGGTTCCTTCTGTATGCATCTGGCCGGAACCGGTTCTTACATCAGGTTCGAACGCTCTGGAACAGGATGCTATAATCAGTAAAGAGATTAAAAAATAAGGTATGTAATTAATTAAGCGCATAAAGCCGGATATAAATGGTAACTAATCAACGAAATTACTTTTGGGATTAATGCTATTCACATAACTCCTCAGAGTTATTCATCGTTTTGTTCCAGAACTTCAAATTCAACATTTCTTGTGGCTTTTCTGCCCGTTTCTTCTTCTGTAACGGTTATCTTTAATGTATATGAGCCTTCATCAAGATCATTATGTTCCACTTCAAAAAACTGAGCATCCATCCAGCTGTCGGCGGAAGCTTCCCACGTGAGCGATTGTTCAGTAGAACTTGAAAACGGCCACCAGC
>CAZDIA010000084.1:0-8087 GCA_964505385.1 uncultured Chitinophagales bacterium | reverse complement strand
ATCAAAATTAAATCGGAGAAACTGATGAAACCTCATATCCAATCCTCAATAAATGACCGGATCATTACTTTTAAACCGGTTTGGAAAAATTCATCTCAAAACAAAAACAAAAAGAAAAAGACCCGGCAACTGGTATTTTATATCGCCGGTCTTAAGCATCACGAAGGTGTATCCATTTCGGATGATCTGGTGCAAGGGGAAGCGGTGCGCCTTCAGTTTGAAGATGATAATCCATTTGATGACAATGCAATAGCAATCTATGCGCGCGGGCAACAAATGGGGTATGTACCGGCTAAATGGAACTACCTGATCGCGGAAATCATGGATCAGAATTTACTGTTGACCGGTGAAGTTTTGGAAGTATTTCCGAATCGTCCCTCCTGGAAGCGGGTAAAGATAAAGCTTGAAATGGTGTTTGATCCGGAAACAAGATAAATGTAGATGGTATCCTGTGAAAGACTTTGATAATAAGGGAATTAGAGACTCGGGGACGAAAAGACTGAGGGACTGAGGGACTGAGAGACTTAGGGACCGAAGGTATCCGGAGAATCTCTGTTTGATGTTCACCTGAACCCACAATAAGTACTAAAGATTGTTGATCATTGACGCCTGGTAGGCAGCTCCAAAGCCATTATCAATATTGACAACACTGACGCCGGCCGCACAACTGGTGAGCATGCCGAGCAGGGCGGACAGCCCTCCGAAATTGGCTCCGTAACCGACACTGGTGGGTACCGCAATAACAGGTTTATCAACCAGGCCTCCCACGATGCTGGGCAATGCGCCTTCCATCCCTGCAACCACTACAAGAACCTTTGCTTCTTTGATTTCATCAAGGTTATCAAACAATCGGTGTATGCCGGCAACCCCTACATCAAAAATCCGGGAGACGCGGTTACCGAAAACTTCAGCTGTAACGGCAGCTTCTTCGGCCACAGGCAGATCGGAAGTGCCTGCAGTGATCACTCCGATAGTTGTTTCTGTGATTGCTCTTTCTGTCTTTTTGATGGAAACGCACCGGGCGGTTTCATTGTACTCTGCTTCAGGGAAAGTGTCCTTTATTTCATTGAAGATTCCGGGTTCAACTCTGGTAGCAAGAATATCATTTTCTTTGGTGAGCAGATGGCTGATGATCCCCTTCATTTGCTCAGCCGACTTGCCTTCACCGAATATAATTTCAGGGTATCCGGTTCGGATTTCCCGGTGGTGATCAATTTTGGCAAATCCAAGATCTTTATAGGGCAGCTCCGATAGTTTTTTTACCGCTTCATCATTGCTGATTACTCCCTGGCGCACTTGCTCTATCAGAGCCTGAAGAGATTCTTTATTCATTGGTCGTTCTGATTTTCTAAAATTGCCTGATCCATACTTCCGGTTTTATATCCTTCCAGATCCAATGAGACATACCGGAACCCGAGACTTTTAAAATAAGGAACAACTTTGTTCATAACATCGCTCTGAGCGAGTTGAGAAATCATCCTGGGGTCAACTTCAATGCGGGCGATATCATCATGTTTTCTGACGCGAACTTCTTTAAAACCTTCCTTCATGAGGAATACCTCGGCCGCTTCGATCTGCCGGAGATCATCATCAGCAACATAGGTGTTATAGGGTATACGGGTGATCAAACACGTGTTCGAAGGCTTATCCCATACCGGCAAATCCATGGCTCTGGAAAGCTCCCGGATTTCCTGCTTGGTGAGACCGTTTTCAAGAAGCGGACTGCGAACCTCATACTCTTCTACAGCTTTAAGGCCGGGGCGGTATTCACCGGTATCATCGGCGTTGGTGCCGTCGACAAGCGTATCAAAACCGAGCGATTCAACCTCATCCCAAAACCGGTCGAAGGTAAAAGATTTGCAATAATAGCACCTGTTTGCAGGATTTTCGCGAATGTTTTCATCAACAGGTATCTCAAGGATCCGGTGGGTGATACCAAGTTCCCGAACGATTTCTGATGCTTCCCGGAGCTCCCATTGGGCAAAATAGGGGCGTTGCATAGTTAGTGCCACTAATTGGCGGGCAGGCGCCTGGTTTGCCGCAGCCAGCAAAAAGGTGCTATCCACACCACCTGAATAGGCTACAGCTACGCGTCCGAGATTGCGAATATGATCAAGCAGGCTGGAATATTTTTTATATACTTCCGGGGATACCGATTCTTCAGTAATGGGCTTCATGGTCAGATGATTTGGTTTGATTATATTCAGATTCAATAATTTTGCGGACCTGTTGAATAGATAGTTGGTGTTTTTGTGCGAGGGATTTGCAATCCTCAAATTCCGGTTTCCATTTGATCAGCTCACCGTTGTACAGCGCCTTCTTTATCTTTACTTGCCCCAGTGAAGTTGTGAATTCCTCAATCTCACGCTCCATCATCAATTTGGAAACCGGCATTGATCTGATACCTATGGTCGTTGTGTGGCGAAACAGTAGCTCTGCTATCTTTTGCTGATTTGATTTACTGCAGAGCACACTAAGTTTTGTAGCAGGCCGGCTTTTCTTCATGGTCACCGGAGAAGTAAACACATCATAAGCTCCCTGTTCAAAAAGCAGGTCCATCACATAGCCATAATCTTCAGGACTCATGTCATCAATATTGCATACAAGCATTAATGCCTCACCGTCGGTTTTATAAGTATCAGATACTTCCGCGAGAAATACTCTCAGTATATTTGGGAGCTCCGCATCACGGGCGCCAATTCCATAACCGATCTTTTGTGGGTTAAAGTGTATTTTATCTGAAAACTCATCAACATTTGCGGCCAGAATAGCGGCGCCGGTAGGAGTGGTAGCTTCGTGGTTGGTATTCCCCATTTTAACAGGAACACCTCTGAGAATCTCGGAAGTGGCCGGAGCAGGCACAGGAATCAGGCCGTGAGCGCATTTTACCATGCCGCCGCCCAATTCGACCGGTGAGCTGATGATTTTATCAGGTTTCAAATACTCCAGGCAGATGGCAGCCCCTGTGATATCCGCTATTGAATCTACAGCGCCAACTTCATGGAAATGTACTTTTTCAATGCTTGTGCCGTGTATTTCAGCTTCCGCTTTAGCGATCAGCTTAAACATATTCAATGCGCGATGTTGCGTCGGCTTATCAAGATCGCTGGAAGTGATTATGGTTTCAATATCACTCAGATTGCGGTGGACATGATTTTTTTCGCTGTTCTCATCAACGACGTTTACCCGGGTTCCCTCAATGCTGTTTTTTTGATCACGGGATATATCCAGCCTTACGCCATCAATGGGTAATTTCCTTAGCTCATTCTTAAGATGCTCCGGATCCACACCTGCATCAATCATGGCTCCGAGATGCATATCTCCGGAAATCCCGGCAAAGCAATCGTAATAGAGAACTTTCATCATTTAAAATATTTGAAGGTTTGACGCAGACAGGGGAGGGATTTACATTGAAAATAGCTTATGAGTGTTAATCAATTTTTAAGTTGTCCGGAGTTATTGCTGCGGAATACCAACTTTATTCTGCTTTATCTTGCACTTCTTCAACTAATCCCTTTTCAAGTAATTTGGCTAAAAACTCCATGGCCTCCTCCCGGCACTGTTCATCCGATACGTCAAATTCAACTGTGAGAGCATTGCACAGTTCTTCAACAGAAGTTTCTTTTTCAAGTTTTTCCCATATAGCGGTGGCTATTTCATTGAGTCCATAGTATTTACCCGAATCAGGCTCAAACATAACCAACTCATCGGCAACGGGTGTTGAAAGTGCCTTTTCAGTGCGTTTTACACGGGTAGAGAGTTTCATAAGTAATAATTTCGTTTTTTGAAATTGCCTATATTACAATCATTACTGTCCAAAACAATTTAAAAATCACCAAAAATTTTCGTTTCTGTTTCTTTAAGAGGGTTTAGTTTGTAAATCATAAATCAATCCTCTCATCTTTTTCTCGCAGAGTTACGCAGATTAAATCGCTGAGTCTCGCAGATAATCTGCGGAAATCTGCGCCAAACTCTGCGAAAATCTGCGAGATAAAGAATAAATGTTGCCAAGACTGGAAATTTTTTATTCACTTTCCTAAATCGTTTTGGACAGTTATGTATTACAATATAACAAATTTATTCAGGCCGAATAAGAGCGACATCTCGTATTACAGATTATCGTATATGACCAATTCGAAGGCTACCGCTTCTATATCTTCCCTTGATGATAATTCCCTTTCGGGCATTCTGTTGCAGACTCTGCACCGGAACCCGGACTATTTACTTCAGTCAAAGCTTGACCGACTATCCGCCGATGAATGGCTGAGTCTTGTTGAACTTGCCATAGAACACCGGGTTGCGCCACAGTTTCAGGAGAGTTTAGGCGACATTGAACTGCCTCCGGTATCTCAGAAAGCTGTTAACAACCTCAGCGGCTATAATAAACAGGTCGCATTTAACAATCTCCGATTCAGCGGCGAACTCCGCAAGCTTATTGCTGCGCTCAATACTGAAGATATCCCTCTGATTCCTCTTAAAGGCATGTATCTTGCCGAGGCGGTCTACTCCAACAGAGGGCTTCGGGAGATGAATGATATTGACATTCTGATCCCATTGCAGCACATGCAGCGTGCCTATGATATTCTGAAGGAATTGGGATATACCAGCGAAGTTCCTCAGGATATCCCGAGTGCGGTTAAAAGTAAAGCGCATCTTGCGCCTATGATCAAAAGACAAGTGGCGGTTTTTGAAGTCCACTGGAACATTGTAAAACCCGGCAGCTACGGCTTTATTGAACCCGATTCGCTTTGGGATCGATCTCAGCTTGTGGACTTTGCAGGCGAACCGTGCCGTGCTTTATCTCCGGAAGATCTGCTGCTCCATCTCTGTTGGCACACCTCGTATCAACACAATTTCTCTTTTGGTCTGCGCCCGTTCTGTGATATCTCTCAAGTGATCACCCATTTTGATCAGGGTTTGAACTGGGATACCGTTGTGGATATCGCAAAGGATAACAAGTGGCAACGAGGCGTATGTCTGGCGCTTATCTTATCAAAGAATTTTTTGGGCGCAGATGTACCTGATGAAGTGTTGGATGACCTCAAACCTTCAGAATTTTCTGATGACATTGTTGAAACGGCAACCTCCCAGGTATTGACTGAAAAGAAACTTTCAGCTTCCGTGCCATCCTCCATTGTGGATCTGGCGAGAGGCAACAGTATCAGGCACAAGATAAGATCCATTTGGACTAATATTTTCCTCTCCAGGCAATCTATGGCCAACCTCTATGAGGTCCCCCGCACTTCTCCCAAAATCTATGGATTCTATATTACAAGGATGATACGAATCAGTTCCCGCTACTTGCTTGCTCTTGCCAAAATGCCGTATGGCGGACGCAAGTTCGGGCGGATTTTATCCCGCAAAAAATCTCTGCACAGCTGGATCACTAATGAGTCTTAAGGTAGTTGTCTACATTGCAGCCGGTCTCTTATGATAAATGAATAAATCGCTTTATCCTGAGTTGGTTTTTTCAATTACTCATGATTTTTGAAGGCAATTATCAATTTTTATTTATTGCACTTGTACCTACCGTAAGTAAAGATTTTTTCTCATCTGCAGGAAGTTTCACCACCACGAGCACGACGAAGACACCACGTACACAACGAAAGAATCATTTTTAATAAAACGTAGTGTCTCCCGAAGGTTGCCAGTGACAGATGGGGTTGGGATATTAGCCCCTTTTGTCACCCCGACTGAATCCCGACGCAGTCGGGAGGAATGGAGGGGTCTGCAATGGCAAGGATTATGCCATAGCAGTAATTGAGGTTTTAGCAGGTTTCTTGCTACACAGATCCCTCCGCTTCATCGCGAAGTTACTCGAAGCCCGTGACTGGAATCCGGGCGCGATTCCGGTCGGGATGACAGTTGGGGCTGTGATTTCTGCCTTATTCGCCACCTTCTCAACATTGCTGCGAAGGCGGGATTTGAATCTCGTGATGCCAGCTTGGGAGTTTGATGACAACTTTCTGCTTGGTGCCTTGATGCCTCGGTGCCTTGATGCCTTATTCACCACCTTCTCAACAGTGCCGCCAAAGGTGGGATTAGAACCTCGGGACGCCTCCTTTGTGCCCGTTGTGGTTAGACAAAAAGGAAATAAAGATCACTCTAAACGTGAGACGGTCACATAGCGGTCGAGTTCGTGATCTCCCAGAACAATTCGGTCACCTACGCGAAGCCAGGCGTGCGGTTGCAGGTTTTGAAGTTCGTGTTGATTAACGCCGAGGTAAAGCGTACTCGGTATCCCGCGCCGGTTGAGCATGATCCGGGCCACCGAAGCTTGTACCAGACATTTACTCTCCCACGGAACCCGGCGGCTCAGCGAGCGCACCGTACGCGCAACAGCTTCAATGAGTTCCTCATCTTGTATTTCCCTTTCCTGTTTATGAGGATCATCCGGAGCATTCACGGGAACCACCTCCGCTTTTATCAACCGCATCAGCAGGCGGAAGGGCAGGAAACGGATGACGGTGGTCACGAGCGGCATGATAACAAGCGCTTCAAGGATGAGGCGCCGCTGATGTGATGGCTTGCTTAAAAACCGGCGTATAAGTGAGGGTTTTCTTTTTATCACCTGTTGATGTGTCATGATGAAGATGCGGTAACCGATGGTGTCGCGGGTTGCATGCAGGCACGCATTACAGAACGGGCTGAAGATTTCAACAGTTCAGTATCATCCGGAAGATTCAGCCGGTACACCGGTACGGATGCAGCGAGTAGTGCGCTATGTTCAAGAACCTGCCGGTTGGGGTATTCCAGCCAGTCGCGGCCGTAGCGGTGGGTGGCAAGTTCGATGGCAGCCGCTGCAGAAGATAGCTGTTGAATATGCGGCTCTTTCAGTTCCGGATTGCGTTCACTAAGGATGCATATCCCTCCGAGCGGAGCTTTATGAGGGTGGCTGCCGCCGGGCAGGTCTTCCGATTTAAACCAGCGCTCTCCCTCTTCGTTCTCCCTGGAAGAAATCGGGATCATCTGTTCGGCAGGCAGGCCGACAACACGTGCTGTTTCCGGATGCATTTTGATGCGAGGGTACCCGGCCTGTACGAACAGCCGGTCATCTTCTTTTCCGATTACAGCAATATCATCCGAGTGGGTGGCCACTCCTTCCGCGGCCAGTGCTCCGGATAGCGAGGATTTACCGGCTCCGCTTTCACCCGCTATGAGAAAAGCAGTGCCTCCGGTCACCATTGAAGAAGCGTGTAACAAATATTCGCCCTGAAGAAAGAGGGATGCCGCCAGACCGGGGTTCAGAATGGAGAATAACGAATCGGACCATTGCGGCCACGTTTGAGAAAGTCGGATGTAGGTACCGGATTGGTTATACCTGAAAACTATAGTGTGCCCCTCCCGGTTGTAAAAGCATAGTTCGAACCCTTCATCTGTCTGTTTCCATGTTCGGGCTGTGGTTAAGGTGGAAGGATCGGTGTACCTGGGTACCACGCCTTCAAAGGACAAGGTGATTTCGGGTGATGCGGAATTCCCCACAGCCGGCAAGGGAAGCGGATAATTACTGGAAACATGTTTACCGTAAACCGCATAACCGGTCATACTGGATACGGGGGAGTTCATTTTTGTATGATACAATCCGGTTTGCTTTTTGAAATAATGGCAGGGATCACCTCTCGCAAAGGTTTCGCCTGAAGCTTGTTCTGTAAGGGCGGATTCGGTAATCCCGTTTATTTACCATTTATTCAGGTTTTATTCCTGTGTTTATATTGGTGTTATTAACTGCCGGTTTGTTCCGGGGGTTCAGGAAGCGTCGGTGGATCAGGGTCATTAGTATTACTGAAATCCTCTTCAAGAATTTCCGGCTTAAACCATTTACGCTTTTGTTTTTTTATATCCTTTTCATGATGGTCAGGATTGTTTTTTTGATCTTTCATAATGTTTCCTCGTTTTTCAAATTTCTGAATGGTATCTCTTTTGGAGATAAAGCGCGGGAGATGGACTCAATGTCAACTCCCGCGCGGGAAATTTCAACTCAATTACTTCACCAGTGTCATGGTGTTGGTTTTAATCTGTCCGTCCACCTCCAGCCGGTAAAGATACGTACCGCTGGCGGCATTAGAAGCATCCCAGCTCACTTCGTG
>CAZDIA010000083.1:0-8423 GCA_964505385.1 uncultured Chitinophagales bacterium | reverse complement strand
GGTTACCTATATAGCGATAATGAAAACCGATAGCTTTTAAAGAAGATCGGTTTGCTTCCCGGTTTCAACAGTTTAGTTTTTTCACAACAAGCTTTTAGATCCTGCTATTGAGTAGTATTCCAGGCGGTGTAATATTAGCTCCCTGTTGTTATGCCCAATGTGTTCGCAGGAATGGAGGGGTCTGTGATGGCACGATTTGTGCCATATTACTGATCGAGGTTATGGCGAGCTTCTTGCTGCACAGATCCCTCAGCTCCATCGCAAGTTACTAAAGCCCGTGTTTGATATCCGGGCGCGATTCCGGTGCCAGAAACAGACAAAAATACATGGTCGTCCCGCAATTACAATGTCGTTGCAATAAATCAACGTAGCAGTTTGACATGTAAGCACATCTATTTTTCGAGATTGCAAGCCTAACTTCCGCTATCGATGATTGCCGGTCTGAGTAATTAAAAATGGTACTGAAATAGACTCTCCAGTCCGAATTGGGTCCCCTTTTGGTCACTGAAGTCAGCCAGAGCATTCACCCGGAAGCTGACCAGGCTGGTGGGACAGTAATTCCAGCCAAGTAGAAACCGGTTGGATTCATCACCTTTGATGTCAAATCCAAGATAGTCCCAGCGGACCAGCAATTCATTGCGTGGATCAAGATTGACTCCGAGGGTTGCGTAGGCTCCATCTATGGTTTCCAGTCGGCCTGCGAATTCAGCGGCATCGAATTGCGAGCGGATGAATTCAATCGTACCAAAAATCAGATCGCTGTCATAGCTCAGGTAGCCGCCGTAAAGAGTGCGACCGCCTTGTGAGATCAATTCGGTATTGCCGACGTCTTCGTCCCGTGAGCCATTGTAGGCGCCATTGCCCCCGAGCTCCAGTGTGTGTTCATCCAGGGACACTATTTCCCAGGCTAAACGCCCGGTGTAGAGGAATCGGTTATCGTTGGATTCGGCAATGGCAGAGACATCCGCTACACCCGATCCGTTATACATCCCGAAACTGTACCAAAATGAGCCGATATTGCCAAGGGTTGAAACTCCGATTTCCAGCGTATTCATCATGGCTCCAACTAATCGGGCGCGACGGACGAAATCCAGATTGGCCGGACTCGGATCCAACTCCTTGCTTAAAAATGGTTTGTACGCCCCGGCGACGACCTGATGATTATCCGAAAACCGGTACCCGACGCGCGCATCGATACTCTGCTGCTGACTCAGAAAGTAAACCCGCACCCGATAAGTGAAGTCGCGATCCACCGTACCACGAAAGTCAATACGCGTAGAGCCCAGATCCCAGGCACGGCCACCATTGAAATCGGTATCTTCGAAGGAGTATCTTGTCTGTGTCTGCAGCAGTATGCCGAGTGAAAATGACTCAGATTTGAAACGCTCCCGCAGCTCCTGAGCCACCGGCTCAGAATCGCTTTCCTCTTTGGTATCTGCTCCCGCCGCAGGTGAATAGATGAATAGGAGCCCAAAAATCGCAAACAACAAAAATCCTGATACCTTGCTCAGAAATCCAAAATAAATGGTTCTAAAGCGGTCAATGTGTTTCTTCTGCTCAATTATCATAAAGGGCTCTGGTATGATTGTTTCTGATGCGATGAGGTTACGGTAGATGGCACTTCCGCAAAAAATTCGGTGGCATGAATGCGCATGATCCAGCCTGATGCAAAAATTATGCCTTTACGCACTTTCCCCGAATCTGAGTGCTCATGCTAACCTTAAGCACTTTTAAAATGAATATGTGTGAAAATTAGCCGGTGAGATTTCGCCGAAACCGGCGAATAATCGCCACGTGCAATGATATATGGCGGGCATATAAAGGCATCGCGAATCCAACCCCGTGTCAACTTCGGTAACGCCCTACCCTTACTCTAACTTTGCTCCTGTACTACAACTGACACAGTTGATTAAACCAGTGACTGTACTCCTGTCAGGATATCTTCGGTTGAATAACCTGGAAATTTTAAAAATCAGATTTCTTAGAAAGCAGTCCGGCTGCTTGAACAAGCAAATATTCACTTTTCAGTAGTTTTTCAAAATCCCGCTTCCGGCTTCGGTAAGTTTGAGCATTTATCCAGACCGGAAAACCTGAAATCGGTTACTTCTTTCAACTACTCCAGACGTTTATAATGCACTATAAACCAGGCAGCTTTCGCCTTCTTGCTAACCCGATAAACCTGTTAAACTCGGAATCTCGTCTATTTCTAAAAAGTTGTTCGGCAGGTAGAATTCGACTCAAAATTGCCTCAATTCTGTTTCCATAGATAATTGCGACTACATTTATCAATAAAAATTTAGTTTTTCTTTTTTACAGGAGCCAATAACTGATAAAAAATAAATGCAAACCATGAAATAAAAAGCACTGCGAGAATCCAGGCTAACTTCTCGCCACATGTAGTTTTGCCGGAGAAGAGAATTACAATTATTGGTAACACCCAAACAAATGCTACAATTAACAAGATTAAAAGTAAGCCATCCATTTAAATTATCCTCCTAATGCATCCTAAACATTTTTTAAAAATTCAAGGCTTGGTAACCTTACTCGTGGACACCACATACTTAATACAACCAATCTGAGGCTGATTTATGACAAATGTTTAAAATTGACCCACCTCCAATTAAAAGGACTAAATTTCAGGGAATTTTGCAGAACCTATATTCCACCCGTTTGAAAGTTTATTACTAAAACATTCGACTAATTCGGATGTTTAACCTTAGCGAGCGGCTCTTACCTTCCACCAGATTCAGCACCGCAGATTCGGTAAGGGTGGTTATTTTTTTACTCAATTCTGACAGCGTAGGGAAAAGTTATAGTGCCGTCTTTCGGTGTGAAGGTTTTTTGGTGATATAAAACACCATTATGTTCGTATCAAAAAGGTAAGTCATCTCCGATTATTTATGAATTTAACAGCCGAAGCAACTCCTCCGGCGATTCCTGTACATCCAATTCTTTAATTGTTTTACGGAATTTCTTTTCATCAAAACCGGTCCATTCCTGCTCTGAGGCCAGACTTTTCAAATTTGATCGTTAGGAATAACTTTACTGTCGTTTTGGCACACCGAACTGTATTCCCGAACCTGACCAAACTGAGAGTAAAATGAGAGTAAAAGGAGGTCGGTATTTGGGGCATGGGTGGCCCTGCGACAAATGCAACGGTGTTGCGGTTATTCAGTTTTCCAACTGTCACTGTGTCAGGTTCACTTATCAATTAACAGTAATCAGTTGATCTATATCAAGACGATTCATTCCGGGATTTGTATCCGGTTCAATTGGTTTGGTTATTGGGTAATTATCTGAAACTCAAATATCGTTTGTAGCCACTCACATCCAATCTCAACATGTTCACCACATATAAATGCTTCACTTGAAAATTTATATAATCTTCCTAAATTACATCAGCTTTTACAAAATCTATTGGTATATCTCACTTTAAATTGAAATGGGGTCCGGAGTAACCAAAAAATACAGGAGAGTCTTATGAATGTCGAAGATTGTTTGTCACACATGTCAAAGATGTACCTGTCAAGAACGGTTGACAGTATACTAAAAGAGGGCGTACCCAAAGGGGAGGAAAAGCGCCTTCGCGAGCAGATTGTCCAAAACAAAAAGGAGCTGGAGAGCGAGGAGCGGATCAACCAGGCGTTGGATCTTCGTCAGATGAACAGGGCTTCCCGCATTCTGTTTGAAGAAATCCTCAATATCCTCCTTGAACAGCCCGAAATGAAGGCTGTGGATACCACTTTGTATGAGTTGGTCCGGAATTATGAAAAACAGACGATTGAGCGTGCCAATAAAGAGGATGCGTTCAGCTATTCGGACGCCGAAGCTATCGATATCTACAAAACCGTGCTTAAGGTTGCTCTGGAGGATGAAGAAGTCAATGAATCGGAATTTGTCCTGCTGGATAAGCTGAGAGAAAAACTGAAAATCAGCCGGTTGGAAAAGAGATTTCTGGAAACCCGGTTAAAAATGTTTCCCAAACCGGGTAATAAGCTTCACAGTTATGAGGAATTTGCAGAAGCCTTAAAACAGCTGCAAAACCGGGGTATCATTTTCTACTGCAACAGGATGGATGAAGGAAATGTCGTAGTGCTGCCTGATGAAATTGCCCGCAGCATCAAGCCTATCCTTGGCTTTGAGATGACCGTTGAAGCCCAGCGAAAACTGCATGATAAACTGACGACCAATCAGCTCAAAAATATTCTCGCTTCTCAGGATCTGCCCCTTGGAGGGACCAAGGAAGAAAAATCTGAACGGCTTATTAACGCCGGCTGTAAGCCTTCCGAAATTCTGGGTGAATTGCAAACCACCGATATCACCAAACTTTGTAAAAGTCTGCCCGGAGTAAAGGTTTCCGGAAATAAGGAAGACAAAATCCGTCGGATTATTGATTTTTACAGCTCCCTTACGAATAAACAACCGGAAGAATCATCAGATGAACGGGCTGTTTTTTATCAATACTTTCAAGAGCTGGCAGGCCGGGACAACAAGAAGCTGCTCGGTATGAAGATCATCAACAAAGATCGCGATATGGAAAAGGCATTTGAAGACGCCACCTCATACCTTTTTGAAGAAAAGCTGCTCCGGGACACGTACAACCTCGATGGCAATGAAAAAGCGGATGGGGCTGTGATGATGAAAAACGGAGAGCTTCTGTTATGGGACAACAAAGGAAAGGAATCGGTATATAAATTCCCGAAATCCCATCAAAACCAGTTCAAAAAATATATTCGGGAATCCGATACCCGGGTTAACTTATTTCTGGTGATTGTCCCCGACCTCGATCATGACAGTTGTGTACAGGCCGCACGTGAGTTAAAGTTCAGCACGGAGTCCGATACGGACGTTGCCGTTATCACGGCAGCAAATTTGAAATATGTGGCTGAGAACTGGCAAAAATTCAGCAAGAAGAAGGACTTTGATATGAAAGTGTTTAATTACACCGGCGTTTTGAACCGGCAGACGCTGGATCAGCAGATGAAATTGGTGTTGAAGTGATTGATGTGCGTAGAGTAAACCTATATTCAACGATTTCGATCTTGTTTACTACGATCAGGTGATCCCCGGTCAGTACCATTACGGCTCTCATTGCCGGGCGGGTTGGACCGGTCTATAGTTCCCCGTATGGGTTGATAGCCTTCCTGTATCGTCCGGCGATGTTGTTTATCTTTTTGTTTGTTGATGTTCATACTGTTCGACCTCCAAATTACCGGAATAACTCTATAGTTTTGGTCTCACTATCCGAAACGATTAACCCTTTTGGTCGTTCCACAGGATATTTGAAAACACTGTCTTCCACCTAAACAAAGGTCTCTGAGCGCAGATCATCGAGCAACCAAGCTAAACGTTATTATGTTGACATATTTTCTTATTAATGAGTATTTTGTCAACATGAAACAAAAAGATCATATTCATATAACGTTTGGCAAGCGCCTGCAGCAAGCACGAAAGATGGAGGGTTATTCACTTCGCAGTCTTTCGGAAAAGATGGATAAGTTGGTTTCCTACAACGCATTGGATCGGTATGAAAAAGGCGTAATGATGCCTTCCGGTGAGGTGCTTCAGGCTCTGTCCCGGGTGCTTAACAGGCCTATGGATTTCTTTTTTCGGTCAATGGAGCTTGAGCTGAAAAAAATTGAATTCCGTAAACGATCCAGTCTCAGCAAACGGGCCGAGCAAGCAATACTGGAACGATCGAGGGATTTCTTTGAAAGATATACCGAAATTGAAGACCTGCTTGGAGAAAACATATCCTTTGAAAATCCATTAGATACCCCATATACCGATACCCCCCAAAAAGCGGAGTCTCAGGCTGATAATCTGCGGCAGAAATGGAAGCTTGGCAGTGTTCCCATACCCAATATTCATGAGCTGCTTGAAGATAACGGTATCAAAGTTCATGAAGTGGAGACCGAAGATGATCGGTTTGATGGCTTTAGTGCTGACACCGATTTGGGGCCGGTCGTTGTCGTGTCTAAAAAGCTCGATAACAATTTACTGCGTAAACGCATGACCCTGGTTCATGAGTTGGCACATATTATTCTTGATATTCCGGACAGCCTGTCACACAAAGAAAAAGAGGCCATAACCAGTCGGTTTGCCGGTGCTATTCTTTTGCCAAAGGATGCTTTCGGGCGGGAGTTTGGCAAACACAGGGATGCCATAAGTCTTGGCGAGTTGATAGAAATGAAATTTCAGTTCGGGGCTTCAATTTGGGCGATTATGTATCGGGCACGACAATTGGGCTGGATAACTGAAGCGGTATTTAAGCGATTTTGCAGCGCGGCTTCTAAATGGCGCTCAGAAAAAAAGGAACCCGGAGATGACGAGTATTTTGATCATGGACTTTCCCATGAGACTAACTCCCGGTTTCGACAACTGGTCTACCGCGGAGTAGCCGAAGGTGAGATTTCTGTTTCCAAAGGAGCAGATCTTTTGGAAATTTCACTGGGAGCGTTCCGAAAAGGCTTCAGGGAATTATACGAGTGAGGCGTTTTGAAAGTTGTTGTCAAAGATGCTAATGTATTGATTGATTTCGCCAATGGTTCATTATTCGAGCCCTGGTTTCAATTAGGTTATGAAACATGACAACTGACCTGGTCTTAGCTGAAGTACAACAAGAAAACCAATGGAATGAGGTATCTCCTTACGTAGAATCGGAATCACTACTTAAATATTCAATTTCTGATGAACTATTAGGGAAGTTAATGGCCGATCCTCTCCAAAGACGGGTCGGACCGGCCGATGCTTCCGCACTTTACGTTGCAAGGGAATTTGATGGAATCCTCATGACAGGCGACCGACAACTCAGAAAGCAGGGAGAGCTACATAAAGTTGAAGTTCACGGAGTTTTATGGGCACTTGACTGGTTCGTGGAAAAAAATATTTTGAAGCCCGTGCAAGCAGGAAAGAAACTAACGGAGATACAGGCTAAAGGAGCACTTCTTCCACCAACAGAATGCAAAAAGAGGCTTAAGAAATGGAGAAGCTGAATTTTGGCTATGTTATATCCTATTACATCTTTAATCAGCTCCTCTGATTCCGGTTCATCGAACATACCGAATGGTTTGTTTTGAGAAATGCTCTGAATATCAGGAGCACCCGGCTCCGGTACGGTTGAGCCCTCATGCAGACCGGATTGGGTGAAATCGGTTACTTCTTTCACCTCCTCCGGACGTTTCCCCTGCCCGGGGCGGCTGTTGCCTTCCACCAGGCTCAGCACCGCAGACTCGGCAAGTGCGGTTAGCTTTTCACTCAGTTCCACAAGCGTGGAGAACGATATGGTGCCGTCTTTCGGGGTGAAGTTTTTTAATAGGATGCGGTGGTGGTGCATGAAGGTAAGGAAATGGAATTTTGCTGAACAATGTATGTAAGTAATGCCGGACTGCTCCCGGATATTATATTTTTTGATTTCTTTGGTGACATGGTTACCTGCCGATCTGCATCTACCGCTTAAGCATCGAAGCCGGAAATGCTGCAACTCTGAAAATTTTTCACAAAAGCAATGAGCGGCCATGTCCGCGTTGTCCAAAGGACTCCTTGGGAGAAGCACTTGATCTTTGGCGTAGCTATAAATAGAAAAGCAGGAGACTACGCCGGTTGCTTGGAAACCTTTTTAAAATCCTCTTCGATCTTGGAGCGCTTTTTTTCACCCAGTTCCGACTTTTGCTTTTCGATCAGTTTCCTGAACTCCTTCAGCTCCTTTTCAGTCCAGGGATCTGACTTAACAACGAAATCGACTCCTTTGGGTTCTTTAACGATTGACATAATTAATCCTGAAAATATTTTTTTACAAGCTTCAATGCATTAACGGTTTCAATGTACATTCGTTGTCCTCTGAAATGTGTTGCACCAAGCTTTTTCTTGTAGTGTTCAATTAACGCAGACTTTGAGTCAAAGGCAATATACCCCTCATATCCTTTCTCAAAAGAGAGTTTACAAGCAAACGCAAATAGATTCCCGGCTACCCCAAGATACATTTTGTTGGTGCCTTTATTGAAATTCGCACTTTCAACAAGGTGAATAAAAATATGATCACTCTTGTCTTCAAGGCACAACAATCCATGAATAATTTTGGGATTGTTTACGGTAATTAACTTGTAAACTTCCCGGTCTGGTAAAATTAATTCTTTCTCCCAATCGAAAAGCCATTCTGCAGGTTTGATATCCTTCTTGCCTGATTTATCAAGTCGAACAACGTTCGTATCAAAAACTTCACCGGTGACACTGTTTTCGATAGAGTTGGTTAGCCGGTCAATTTCAATATCAATCTCTTTTTTTGCCATGTCCGAAAATACAGATATCTGAAAAAGATTTTGACCGATATCTATGCTGATGAAGACAATTGGTTTTGGACAAATAACTTCTACTTATCCGAATTACCCTCCTACCAAAATACCGATAACACCCAAAAATGCACT
>CAZDIA010000082.1:0-8639 GCA_964505385.1 uncultured Chitinophagales bacterium | reverse complement strand
ACCTAACCGTTGGATTTGTCGGTTGAAATACCCCTTCCGGGTTATTGCGGTGCACCCAGACGTGGAGGGCGGTGAAACCTGCTTCAGCAACAAACTCCCAACCTTCTTCTTCGGTGGTTTGCAGATTCCGGGGTGATTCCTCATCCGAGAAGTAGTTTGCTGGCGTCCCTGGTGCCTCATCATCACCACGGTGGACATATTCCACGGCACCGAGACGGAGGTTTTCAAGCCAATCAAGTAACTCATCTTCTTCTTCATCTTTAAACTGAATTTCACCATTATCTGTTGGAACATCCGCCGGGTCAAAATTGCCGGTTGTGTAGTAAACCAGGATTGGGGGTTCCGTAAGTTCTACTTCAGCATCTTCATCTTCAGCAAAAAGAGTATCGTTTACAAAATGAAACCCCATTTCCGGGACATAGTTAACAGGTATATACCCTTCTTCAACTGCTACTGAAGCATCTTTATATACCTGCGTGGCCTTCCGCACTTCGTTTAATTCGTGTGCAAGCGCTGAGCTGCCGGCATGGTTTTCGATCCATGAGGATGTAATGGCCTCACCGCTATTGCTTTCCTCCGACAGCTGCTGATCATACGTCACCGTATCACATGCCGCAAACAGGACTATTACTCCAAAAAAGGTTACACCTCTTTTAAGATAACTTTTTTTCATGATTCTGCACTCCGTGTTAGATTTAAGTTATATTTCGAAAAGCGAAATAAATGATTCCTGATTCAAGGAATTATGGTTATCATTTATCTTTATGCGAAAAATTATTGAAAATCGCACTTGCACCTTGCACTCATCTATTTTACTATATATTGTGCTTTTCTGCAACGGTTAATTATAATTTGGGGTTTAAATTCATTTTCATGTTTATTTTAAGGCATAACTATGTATTTAAGTTTTATCTTTAAATGAACTCATATTTCAATACTATCCCGTTATTACTGACTTTTGATATTATAGATGTTTGATCGTAGTACAATAGATCTTGGTATTTTAAAGTCGAGGGCTTACAACTCAAGATGGGCTACACTTCCGGAGGATGTGATTCCACTAACAGCTGCAGACCCGGATTTGCCCTGCGCTCCCGAAATCAATGAAGCCATTTGCCGGTATGCGAAAGATCAATATCTGGGGTATGGTCCTTATGATGGAATGCCTGAGTTCAAAGAAAGCCTCGCCTCCTATTATCGGGAAAAGCGGCAAGTTCCAGCGGATCCGGATTTAATTTTCCCTGTAAACAGCGCCGCTTACGGTATTTATCTAACCTGCCAGACCATTTTATCTTCGGGGGATGAAGCCATCGTTTTCGATCCGGTTGATTATTTGTTTCGCTATTCTATTGAACATGTAGGTGGCAGGGCGACCACTTTCTCTCACCCGCCTGGAAGCGGACCGTTGGATGCCGCTAAGCTTGAAGCGTGTATCGGCCCGAAGACCAAAATGATTTGTCTGTGTAATCCGCTTAATCCCACCGGGAAGGTATTTTCAAAAAATGAATTGCAGGAAATCGGAGAATTAGCGTGCAAGCATGATCTGATAATTTTATCTGATGAAATCTGGAGCGATATCATATTTAAACCAAATACCTACACATGCATTTCATCCCTTGATCAGTCCATCAGAAACCGTACAGTAACCGTGACCGGATTTAGCAAATCGTACGGGATCGCCGGTTTGCGCATCGGGGCAGTCATGACATCGGATCAAGAGCTTTATAAAAATTTACTCGAGGCATCCCTGCATAAATCCACTATTGGCGGTGCTAATATACTGGGGCAGGTTGCTGCAACCGCCGCGCTGGAAGAGTGTGAATATTGGCTTAATGACTTTATCGCACATCTTGAGGAGATGAAACAACTTTGTGTTCAGGAGCTCAATTCCGTGCCCGGTTTCGAATGCATCCCACCACAAGGGTGTTATGTCGCTTTTGTTAATGTAGCAGGAACAGGAAAATCAGAAACAGAAATTCAACAAATTTTACAGGATGAGGCAAAAGTTGCAGTAGTTCCGGGACGGCCGGAATGGTTTGGCGACAATGCAAAAGATCATATACGCCTTAGTTTTGCCACATCAAAAGAGATACTTCAAAAAGCATTATCAAGAATTAATCAAACCATAAGAGACCTATGAAATTTGTAATTATCGGAGGGGGAATTGCCGGGCTTACTTTCGGCGCTCTTTTGCATCAAAGAAATCATGAAGTAGTAATATGTGAGCGTTTTAACGGCATTCCTAATCACGGGCACGCATTCCTGATGCACGCAGAAGGTTTGGCTACAATGTACAATCTGGATTATGAAAATGAGGCAGTTCTTTCGGGAGAGCTCATAAACACCTTTAATCTCAGAATGCATGACGGTCAAACGCTATCGGAAATGCAGCTCGATGATTGGCTTTGCATCAAACGAACCGATCTTATCAAATATCTTTATGATATTATTCCGTCAGAAATCATTCAGCATCACAGGGAGTTTTCTCATTTTCTATATGAAGGCGAAAAAGTCGTTGCAGCGGTTTTTACCAATGGTGAAATTGAATACGGTGATTATTTCATCGGTGCTGATGGGGGGTACTCCAACGTGCGTAATGCGATAATGGGTGAAGTGGAATTCTCGCCGGTGCATGTAAAAGAGATAGTCGGGGTATGCCGGAATGAAGATCTTGCAAACCAGTATTCACATTCATTTACAAAATATCAAAGCCTCACCAGCAGCAGAGCATTTGGTTTTATTCCGACCTCAGAAGATGAATTTGTCTGGTTTATTCAATTTGAAAATGCTAATCACGGATTTGACGAAAAAAATCCTGAAGAACTCAAAAAGCTTACCCACTATTTACTGGAAGGATTTTCTCCGACTGTATTTGAGTTACTCGACTCCAATGAGTTCAGCACCTATTACGTATGGAAAACCCGTGATTTTCCGCTTCTTCCTTCATTTCACAAAAATAATGTTGCCCTCATCGGTGATTCCGCGCATCTTACAGTACCCTTTACGAGCGCCGGAACTACGAATGCGATCAGAGATGCTCAGGTTTTAAGTGATGCCCTTGATAAACATGATGATTTTGAACAAGCCTGCCGGCAATATTATCAGCAGCGGCATCATAATATCCTGGAACATATCCAGAGAGGCAGGGAACTGAGAAATGAATTTCTTACTCCTAAAGATCCCGAAAAGCTATCTGTCCCGCTGGTAAAACAAGACAAGAACAACGGCAGCAGACGCGATAAAAAGCCGGTTAATCTATTATACTTTACTGATCCTGTTTGTTCTACCTGCTGGGTACTTCAACCTTATATGCGAAAACTGGAACTGGAATACGGTCATGTGTTAGATACCAGAATTAGCATGGGTGGACTTTTACCCTCCTGGGATGGCTTTGATCAAAATGAAATCCAAAAACCTGCTGATGCTGCAAGCCTTTGGGAAAAAGTTTGTTCCATGTACGATCAGCCGCTTGATGGCGATATCTGGTTTGAAGACCCGTTGCCCTCCTCATTCCCACCCTCAATTGCATACAAAGCAGCTCAGATACAAAGTGAAGTAAAAGCCGTTATCTTTTTACGGCGTATAAAAGAAATGCTCTTCATGGAAAAAAAGAATATTATAAAATGGGAGCATATTAAACAAGCAGCTCAGGAAGCAGGACTGGATGCTACCAAAATGACTGAAGAGTACAGCAATCAGGCACTTGATTTGTTTAAAGCAGATCTGATGCTTGCACGTCAGTTTAAAATTAATTCTTTTCCAACTTTGATCTTTACCAACCGCAAAGGTAAAAGCATTAGATTAAGCAAATATCAACCGTATAAAAGTCTTGAAGATACTATACAACATCTTTTTCCTGATGTCTCAAAAATACTGTACGACACCGACCCGTATACTTTGTTTCAGCAGTTTAAAACCATGACAACAAAAGAGGTTGAAGTCTTATGTAACGTAAGTCAGTCTGAAGCAAATAAAATAATTTCAGGGTTGCAGAAAGAAGGCTACATAGAAGAATATAGTAGTAAAAACGGAAGCCTTTGGATCAGCAACATCTATTCGGAAGCAGCAAATCAACAATATGGACAATACAAAAAGGATTCTTGAACGAACCGTTCAACTTGCTCGCTTAGGCGGTTTTGAGATCGACCCGGTTAACAAAACCGAAACCTGGTCTGATATAACGAAACAAATATTGGAGGTGCCGAAAAACTATAAGCCGGAGTTTGGAGAGATCTTCAACTTTTTTGCTGAGGGTTCCGGCAAGGACAATTTGCACAAAAGTTATGAACAAGCCATTAAGGTAGGTAGCGCATGGGATTTTGAAGCTAAAGTAAATACAGCTCAAAACAGAACATTGTGGGTAAGAACGATGGGGAGCACCGATTTCAAAAACGGCCGTTGCGAACTCATATCCGGAACTATACAGGATGTTAATGACCAGAAAAGCAAGATTAAAACTCAAGAGGAAAAATACCGGAATATCATTTCAAATATGGATCTCGGTATTCTGGAGGTTGATGACAATGATATCATTCACGATGCCAACAAAACTTTTCAAGTAATCTCAGGGTATTCACTCAATGAACTAAAAGGGAAAAGAGCTTCAGATTTACTCCTCCCTAAGCAGCACAAAAAAGTAATTGAAAAGAAAAAGAAAGAGCGAAAAGTCGGTAAATCGGATTGCTACGAGTTACCCGTAATTACCAAAGATGGTGAAGAACGCTGGTGGCTGGTTAGCGGCTCCCCTAATTACAATAGTCTCGGCGAGCGAAGTGGCTCTCTTGGTATTCATATGGATATTACCGAGCAGAAGCGGATGGAAGAAAGCTTACGGCAGTCACTTGAAGAAAAAGAAACGCTATTAACAGAGATTCATCACCGCGTTAAAAACAACCTTGCCGTAGTTTCCAGCATGATGTTCATGCAGGCGTACAAAACCGATAATGAGGAGTTGCGGGCTAAACTGCTCGATAGTGCCGGGCGGATAAGAACTATGGTGGCAATTCATGAGCAGTTGTATCAGGCCGAATCTTTCGCTTCCCTTGATCTGCCGGAAAATCTGGAGCAGCTGATATCTTCGGTGTTAGAAATGATGAAAAGCACCACAAATATCAACCTCGACCTTGACTGTCAGCCGATCGGATTAAGTGTTTACCAGGCGGTGCCTTTTTTCCTGATTGTAAATGAGTTAATTACCAATACCATCAAACACGCTTTTGAGGATCAGAGCAATGGCACGATAAATGTCAAACTCTATGAAAAGCAACCCAGTGCCATCTATTTCAGCATTGCTGATAACGGCAAAGGACTTCCGGAAGAATATGAGCAAATGAAAGACAAGTCACTTGGTTTGAATATCATTAATGTTCTCTCTCAGCAGCTTGAAGCCGAATACGAATTCGACACCAATGAAAAAGGAACGCAATTTTCAATGGAATTCAAAAAGGGATAAAAACTCCTTTAGGCAACTGTTTTCATGTATCAAGTGATACACCTTTGCACATATGGGACCCTTTTGCAAGTTTAAAACGTGGGTGACTCCTGAAAGAAAATCATACCATTGTCTTATTTGAAATACATTTATTCACATTTATAGCTTGCTTATAAATTGCATATCTATAAATAACTATAAATTTTATTTTTGTAGATTAATTACACAATAATTAAGTTCACAACAGAAGACAAACAACGTGCTTTTGCAGTCATAGTGAGCGATTTCATTCTGATCATCTCCATTCCTTAAACGGCATTACTCATGAAAATAAATGTGCATACCCATGTATTTAATTTTCAGTCGATACTCACCAAAGAGACGATACTGCTGCTCAAACACCGGCTTACTGGTAAAAATTTACCTCCGGAAGTTCGCAATATGCTGCTTCGGTACTTAAGGCATAAACGTGGAAAAAATGCCGGTCCGATATCGATAGAGGATTTTCATAAGTATATTCGAGAAAAAGAGTTGATCGATAGGCTGGTTCCATCCGGAATGAGAAGAATATTTGATGAATTCATAGATCTGCCGGAATCAGCAGATAACCGCTCGCTTTTTCTGAGAACTCTGAGGGATGCCGTATCAAGCAGGTTTCGGCAACGAAATACCGATGTTTACAACGCTATGGAGTGGCTGCGTATCGGTCTTATGAAAAAAATCGATGAGGTGACCGACGACCTCATGAGCCACCTGGATGAAGATGATGTATCCGTACTTTTGCCTATGGATATCATCAACAAAAACGCACTCAAGAGAGAACAGAAGTTGTTTAATAAGCAACTTGATGATACCATTACACAGGCCTTGCGTTATCCGGGGCGAGCACTGCCATTTGGAATGGTAAATCCGGCAAGGGAAGATGCATATACTCTGTTTAAAGATGCGGCTGAAAAGGGGGCTGTTACCGGCCTTAAGCTTTATCCTGCCCTTGGCTATCCGGTTTGGGAGGGTCAGGTCAAAAAAGCTCTGGAACTTTGCAACGAAATTAAGCTGCCCGTGCTGCTGCATTGCAACGACACAGGGTTTCGCAAAAGTGCAGAGGATGCACAATTTGGTCACCCTGATCACTGGATTCCGGTCCTCGATAAGCTGCCGGATCTGAAAGTCTGTTTTGGACATTTCGGCGGTGAAGTGGAAAACGATGAGCCGGTATGGACCGCAGATTCAGTGCCTGCTGACAGCTGGGCCGACCGGATCCTGTATCTGATGGGTGAGTACCCCGAGCGCGTATTTGCCGACCTTTCCTACCACGCGGACCATTTCGAAAGCGAAGAGGCTGAATCAAACTATCGCCAAAATATTAAACAGCAACTGGCTAAACCGGAAATCCGAACTCAGATACTTTGGGGAACCGATTACCACTTGTTACGTATTGATGCCACCGATACGGATTATACCGACGGCTTCCGGGATTGGGTGGATGAGGAAGACTTTACTCAGATTGCATATCATAACGGCCGGCGTTTTCTGGGACTCCCAGATGAGCAGCATGAGGCTTCGGAAGGCATCAACCGGCACATTTCATGGCTGCATCAGAACCGGGCGCGGTCCGTACACGGGAAGGCTGCCGGATGGCTCCGGTATCATCCTGAAGGAAAACAAATTGAGGGCGGCCCCGGTGCAGATGCCGCCTCATGGGATAGAAATAATACGGTGCATGTCGCCGTATTCAGGGCAATCTGGTATGCAGATCCAAGCCATCTGAGTGAAGGGTCAAAAACCTATATTGAAGATAAAACTTACGACATGGAAGCCGTTTTTGAGCAGATCGGGAGACTGCCGATGCGTGATATGGTATTTCACCGGGATGTGCTGGGAAGCTCCGCTGACAGAGATGAACGCATCAGTAGTTTCATCAATACACTGAAGGTTTGGCTCAACCGATCATCAAATTTGGAACGCGTAAATCCGGATAGTTCCGGTTTCCGAAAAAAGGTCCGGAATGTGTGTGTGGATCCGGAAAAGACAGTACCGGATCTCGCCGAGGCTGTTGCTATGTTTTATCGATCAAAGGAAGGTTTGGAGTAGCAATGAAAAGAACGGGCTGGTTGTGCATTGAGATGATTTTAGTTCCGGCAATTCTGGCCGTGACTGAAGTACCTGCCTCCGGTTGGGAAGGACAGAGTAACCTGAATGTAGATATTGATGTGCCGGTTTTCTCTACAGCTGAGGACTTTTCCTCTTTTACAGCGGGAGCTGCATGGAACCTGAACTGGAATCAGCCCGAAACAACGCTCGGAGAAAGGAGTTACAGCTATGGTATCTGGATAGCTGACCGAAGATTTGAATTTGAAACCGATGGCATGCTGTTGCTGGATGAGCAGCTTAATAATCAGCCTCTTCAACTTTCATTGGCCTATAATTTTGGATTCGATCTGGAACGCGATTTCGTAATGCCCGAAGATAATCTGGACCTCGGTCCTCCCGAACAGACAGATATGGGAGCGCTAAATTTTTTATATGGATACCGCTTCGCCTTACAACTTCAGGCTGGGCTGGAAACTACCCAGGAGCTGGATAGCGGATGGCTTCGGTTCGGACCCGGCCTGAGGCTGTTGCATCGTCATCAGAGTGGATGGGCTATGCTGCTTCCGAATTTTTACATTGGCTACGAAGGCGTGCACGAGCTGGGTGACGGACTGGTTTCTGCCGGAGATGCGGGCGGTCCAGAGACCTACAGCCGTTTTCGGCTTGTGCAGCGACATCAAATCAATTTCGGTTTTGCAGAGCTGGAAAACCTTTTGCTTGCAGCTGGTTATCAGTTCACCAGAGATGCAGGGTTGCCACAGCCACTGAAAGATGAAGGATTGCACACCCGGTTGGGCTTTGTAGGTGATTTATCTTATACCTACAGATTTACAGACCGGGAAAACCTGATCAGAAGTGCCGGCATTTTTATCCGGTACACTGCTGGTGAATTGGCTCCTTTTATAGAATCCGAACGCACATTTGTGGCCGGCATCCGGCTCTGATACCCGTTAGTTTTAGAACCTCAATTCTGCACCCGGGAGGATTCTCCCCCAGCCTCCCCAACATGATGACCCCGGCATGACCCGCAGCCAAAAACCTCTCAAAAACAAAAAAGCCCAACAACTCATAAGTCATTGGGCTTCATAGTGTGCGCCGGGGAGGATTCGAACCCCCA
>CAZDIA010000081.1:0-8807 GCA_964505385.1 uncultured Chitinophagales bacterium | reverse complement strand
GCACGGTATGGAGCTGTCCCGTACTTCTTAGTCGGGAATGACTTCTTTACTTTTTTAGGTTTCAAAAATACAAATGTAGTAATTTTGACTTTTCGGGGTGCACTCAATTTTCAATCTTCAATTGTATCAGTCACTTTGTCACTTTGTTACTTCACACGATAAACTGCTACTCATCCCAATGAAGATGAACACCATACTCCTGGAAATTCTGGTCTTTCGAGATAATACTCATCCCTTCTTGTTTAGCCTGAGCAATGATCAGACGATCAAACGGATCCCGGTGATGAAAAGGTAATGATGAGTTGGTGATAATGTGTTCCGGCGTGATCGGCAGTAACAAATAACCGCTATCAAATATCAATTGAAAAATTTTCCCTAATTCAGCTCTCAGCTCCAGCTTACCAAGTGAATACTTAACCCCTATTTCCCAAAGGGATGCAATACTTACAAAACAGGCGTTTTCACGATCATCAATAACTCGTTTTGAAGCGGAAGGAAGTTGGGTATCGTCCGTTATATACCATATTATGGCATGGGTATCCACAATTACATTCATCACTCCATATAATCTTTAAAATCTTCTAATGGCTCATCAAATCCTTCTTTCATTTTGATTAAGCCTTTTGCCAACCCGGATTTTTTAGATGTTTTCTGATAATCAGAATCGACCTTCGCCTTCAAAAAATCAACAAAATCATCGGCTTCTTTTTTTAAATCCTCGGGAAGGGAAACTAATTTTTTATAGATCTCAAAGTCATTCATAATAATATATTTTGACTATGATAGGGTTGAACTCCTTTTCAGGGGGATGAACTGCCTCATATTAACCATTCCCTTTAATAACAACAAATTAATTAAAAAATTATCAAGAGGCTTAGCGCCTTCGGCGCGGGAGGTGGTATGGATGGTCCAAAACCCTGGGTTTCGCTACGCTCCACCCAGGGCTATTGATGTTACGCCCTTACAGGGCTTTTTCAGGCGTCAGAACTTATTGAAGATTTTATTAATTGAAGATTTTTGTATTCGACTACTGAGCTTATTATAAAGAAATCTTTAATCTTGAGCCCACTCCGAAAAGTCTGGGCTGCATATTAACACCTAAATTATTAACGTAACGGTCATTCCGGAATCCCAGCTTCTTATCCCGAATCGTTCGGGACGGAATCCAGGGATTTTGGCAAAATATTAGCATTAACTCCTGGATCCCTGACCAAGGTGCGGGGCAGTTACGGACAAGAATTCCGCTACGCTCCATCCTTTCCGGAGCTGTCCCGACGCAGTTGGGAATAGCCGTATCGGCCGGTTTTTGAGCGTGGACCCGGAACATGAAAAAACGCCCGGCGTGCGCCCCTACGCCTACGCACTGAACAACCCGCTGAAGTTTCTTGATGCCGACGGGCGGTATGCGCGGGGGACGAGTTTGAATTCGAATATGCATAATTTTGGAGACAGAGGCGGGGCTTTTCTGGAATTTGAAGGAGCCGGTGGGGATACAATTGCTTCTTGATGCTTTTGGTTCAGTAGCTCACTTTACAGAGGAAGCATTTTTAAGCGGATTGTGGGCAACGTGGACGCCAACGCTGATTGCCTTTATCGTTTGTTTGTTCCTTATTGGCATCGCTTTGATGCCGATTTGTTTTCCCAGCTCGGTCCGGGAGAGATTTTTTAGTTCGTTCTTTGATACGAAAAGCGTAACTTTGTCATACTTGTAATATATGTAAACAATCCCCTTGAATTATGCCCATTACTGTACGTTTAGGAGAAGACCTGGAAAAACGACTTGATGCGCTGGCCAAACTTACCGGACGCACCAAAACCTATTACATCCGTCAGGCGCTGGAAGAAAAGCTGGACGAACTGGAAGATTTATATACGGCTGAACACCGGCTGGAAGAACCCGAAGGCGAGCGTTGGAGCCTGGATCAGTTAGAGCGTGGCGATGACCTGGAACGTTGAGTTTGATAACCGCGCCCGCAAAGAGCTCCGAGAGTTAGACCCGCAAACCCAGGATCGTATTCTGAAATGGCTGCGCCAAACCCTGGTTATGGAAGAAGATCCCCGAAGAATGGGGAAATCCCTTAAAGGCCGGATGAAAGGATTGTGGCGCTACCGGATAGGTGATTACCGGATCATCAGTCAAATCCAGGATGAAAACAATTTAATTCTGGTGGTTCGTATCGGGCAACGCGGGGACATTTACGAAGACTGATAGTTTTTCCACCGGAGTACTTTACCTGTCAGAATCAAATGCTGTGAGGTGATTATGCCGTTTGCCAGTCTTCAAGTGAAGCTTTGTTCCGGATGAGTTCGTGATAAAATTCCAGTGCACGGAGCTCCGACCAGTATATACCGTTAATGTTATCAGTGATGAAACCGGTATGGCCCCCACGAGCAGGCATCTCCAGATAGAAATATGGATTTTTTTCCGCTTCCTCCACCGGATAACATTCAGGAGTTAGAAAGGGATCATCTTTTGCATTTATCAGCAGAAGCGGTCGCCGAACACTTTTGATATAAGGCTTAGAACTTGCTTTAACCCAATAATCTTCTGCATCACGGAAACCGTGTAAAGGCGCAGTATAACGGTCGTCAAATCCTTTAAAATCTCTGATTTTTGAAAATCCTTTTGCGCTGATTGTATTGGGATAAAGCTTTTCCTTGATCTCAATTTTTTCCTGAAGCTTTCGCAGAAACCGCATCATGTAGGGGGTATTTATAGTGCGGGCGAGTTGCTTTGATGATGTAGTCAGATCTACGGGAACGGAAAAGGCAATTCCCCCGATAATTTTTTCATCAAGAGCATCAGCTTCTTCGCCAAAGTATTTTATCGTAAGGTTTCCGCCGAGACTGAATCCGACAAAATAGATTTCCTCGTAGCTGTATGATTTTAAAATATGAAGCACTACAGTATCGAGATCATAAGTTGCGCCGCTATGATAAAGCATGGGTTTTCGGTTGGGCTCACCGCTGCAACCGCGCATATTCCAGGCGCATGCATCAAGCCCATTCCGGTTCAGGTATTCTACCATTCCTTTAACATAGTTGCGGTTAGAATTACCTTCCAGTCCGTGGGATATTATAGCCAGGGAATCCGAGCCGGGGGCAGACCAGTCGAGGTCGAGAAAATCATCATCAGGGGTGGAAATTCTTTCGCGGCGATATTCAACTCCTTCAACTTTGCGAAAGAGTGTGGGGAACACGCTTTGAAAGTGGCCGTTTTCAAGCCAGGCTGGAGGGTTGTATTTTGATTCTATAACCGGCATGAGGTAATTGGTTTGATCAACAGTTTTGTTTCTCGTTTCTCGTTTGAGCTGTCCTAAATAAGGTTGACTGATTTTAGGTTTATATGTTAACTCCGTATAAGTGGAACTAACTAACGACAAACGAGGAACGACAAACGTATAACACGTTAGTAAACCCTAACCATGTTACAACTAAATTCACTTAATTTGGAGCCGGCATGATACAAAACGAATTTAAACAAATAATTAAGAACCGGTTAATTTAACAATTGCTTTATATCCAGCTTATAGAAACAGGCCGGGCATATCAACCTAAAGCTGACAGAGTCCCGACCTTAATATCCCGTGTGAGCAAATTTGAAAATGGGAAAATCTCAAAAATTATCTGTAATTCGTCCGATTTCCTCCGCATTTTGTTCTGCTAATTCGCCGGAGCTGTCTTCAGAATAAATTCGCAGAACGGGTTCCGTTCCTGATGGACGCACCAACACCCAGGAGCCATCTTCCATCCAGTGTTTAATGCCATCGGTAAATTCCCATTTAATTACCTGCCTGCCGTTAATGTTAGTTATCTTTTTATCATTACAATGTTTGATCATCGCCTGTTTCTTCTTTTCCGTTGTGTGTAGATCCAGGCGGGTATTGTAATGCGGGCCAAATTCATCAAAAAGATCCTGCACAAGTTGGCTTAGTGGTTTGTTATAGTACATGATCATTTCTGCGATAGTTAGCCCGATAAAAATCCCGTCGCGTTCCGGGATATGTCCTTTCACAGCCAAGCCGCCGGATTCTTCTCCACCGAGCAGCACATCACCGGTCACAAATTTATCAGCAATGAATTTAAATCCGATACGCGTAGTTTCGATGGGCAGGTTGTATTGTTTTGCCTGTTTGTTCAGCATGCTCGTGGTTGAAAAGGTTTTCACAATGGTTCCACTAAGATTTTTCTCCTGACTCAGATATTTGGCCAGTAACGATAATACCAGATGGGAATCCACGAATCTGCCTCTTTCGTCGAACATGCCTACGCGGTCAGCGTCACCATCGTTGGCAATTCCGATATCACATTTGCTTTTTTTGACGAACTCGGAAAATTCACCCAGATTTTTCAAAATTGGCTCAGGTGCAACACCTCTGAAACCGGGATTTAATTCAGCGTGTATTTCATGGGTCTGATCGGGAAGCAATGATTTAATCATACCCTGAGATACTCCGTACATCGGATCATGCCCGATTTGAAGGCCGCTTTCTTTGATTTTGTTGATGTCAATTCGCTCGCGAATAATATCCAGATAATAATTATTTAATGGTATGATATTGATTCTCCCTGACTCAACATGATCTGTGAAGTTCCCGGGATCATAATCGGGGTCAGCGTCGGGTATTCGCACTTCTACTGCTTCAATCTGATCGGGCGTTGCAGGGCCGCCAAAAGGTGCTTTGATTTTGAAGCCATTGTATTGAGGTGGATTGTGGCTTGCGGTGATCACAACACCAACTACATTGTATTCCAGTGCTGCCCAGCTTAGTGCCGGTGTAGTCGTAATTCCGTCAGCAAATCGCACCGGGATATCCATTGAGGCAAATACAGAGGCTGCGAACTCACTGAATTCCCGTCCCATAAAACGGGTGTCATGGCCGATAACAACACCATTAGTTGTGATTTCCTCGTCAATAATCCAGCGAGCCGTTGCCTGACAGACTTTATTAAGATTTGCAAAGGTATAATCTTTAGCGATTACTGCTCTCCATCCATCAGTGCCAAATTTGATCTCCATAAATTTTTCCCTTTTTATGTTAATTGATTTTGAGTTGAATTTACGAAATACACAGCATGTGTTCCTCATTAAATATGATCATTCATATCAATAATTGAAAAATTGCATATCAACATACATTCTTGGATGAAAAATGTTGATCTACTCCGCCCGTTCAAATATCTCCCTAACTTCCGCATTAAACCTGTTCGGATAATCGGTAAGCAATCCGTCAACTCCCAGCTCTATCATATGTTCCATATCATCGGTGTGATTAACCGTCCAGGGGATCACTTCCATTCCTTTTTCATGCGCTTTATCTACCATCTGCCTAGTTACCAATAAATAGTTGGGAGAATATATTTCCGGGATATAGCCAAGCTCATCTGTATCATCTTCAACATCACCGCCGTTTCGGGAAATCAGTAAAGCCTGCCGGATTTGGTCGTCTATTTCACGCATTACACGAAGGGTTCTCGGATCAAATGATTGCATAATGACCCTGTCAAGGACATCGAGTTCAGCCAGCTCATCGTACATCAACTGTGTGAATGTTTCCGGGTCAGGCGTTTTGTGATTATCCCACTCGGGCCGCGATTTGGTTTCTATGCTATAGTAAACAGGCGCCAGGTTATTATCATCAATATAGTTTTCGATAGTTTCTATAGCTTCTATCATTGTAGGCTTTGGCTGAGACCGGTTTTGCTGGTCAGGGTGATCGGGATTCTGAAGTGAGCCGCAGTCATACTCTTGAACTTCCCGTGTGGACAACTCATAAATAAGATGCTCTCTCTCCTCATCTTCCGGTATTTGCTCCTCATTTGGGTCAAGACAGATATCATGGCGAAACCAAGGCTCATGCGAGATGATAATGTCATCATCGGCGGAAACAGCAATGTCAAATTCAATAGTGTTGACACCTTCATCAATAGCAAGTAAAAAGCTCGGGATTGTATTCTCGGCAAACATACCCATTGCTCCCCGGTGTCCCTGGAGGTCAAAATCTTCCAGTTGAGCGGGACGTTCAGGTTCGGGAGTGCAGCTGAATAATATGGCAAACAATAAGACACATACGATTTTGGAAAATAGATTCATGCGTGTTTCGGTCTTAGGTTTCATTTGAAAATTTAAACTAATAACGTAGAAAATGAGTGTCTGAATCTTTATAATTGCGGTCTTTTAAAAGCAACCCATATGCTAATTGATTGAACATCATTAAATTAACTATGAGTAATACGAATTCATCACAATATTGGATTGATCGGCTAAAAATGGAAGCTCATCCGGAAGGTGGATATTTCAAAGAAGTGTACCGTGCGCCTGAAGTTATTTCTCCGGATTGCCTTCCGGATAAATATACGACAAGCCGTAATTATTCGACATCCATCTATTTTTTATTGAGGGGAGATCAGGTTTCAAAGTTTCACCGGCTGAACTCCGATGAAGTATGGCATTTTTATACCGGAAGTCCACTTACTCTTCATTTGATTGATCCCAAGGGCAAATATGAACAGCTGTTAGTTGGACCGGACTTTGAAAAAGGGTATCGATTTCAGCAGATGGTGCCAGCAGATACCTGGTTCGGCGCTACCGTTGATGATCCGGATTCGTTCACTCTTGTCGGATGCACCGTGGCCCCGGGTTTCGACTTTGAGGACTTTGAATTAGCGAAACAGTCTGAGTTGTTAGCTCAATACCCGGATCATTCTGAGATAATCAAGAAACTTACATAAAGCAATTCCGGGCCTATTCCCAAAATTTGTAATAGTGATGAACCGGTCCGTGTCCTTCACCGATTTTATAGCCTGCACCGGCACGGATTGCCTCAGCTATATATTTTTTCCCTTCCCTTACCGCATCAGCCAGGTTTAATCCTTTAGCCAAACCGGCGGCAATGGCCGAGGAATAGGTGCAGCCGGTACCGTGAGTATTTAGTGTATCGGTGCGCTCGCCTTCAAACCAGTTAACTTCGGTTTCATTATTATGCCGTCTGATCAGACAATCTTTGCTTTGCTGCTCATCCTGTAAGTGTCCGCCTTTAACAACCACAGCTTCCGCACCGGAATTCAGGAGTTCTTTACCGGCATTTTCCATATCATCAAAGGAGGAAATGGTGCTGCCCAAAAGCACTTCTGCTTCGCTGACATTCGGAGTTATTACAGTTGCCATTGGAATCAACTTCTTGATAAGCGCGTCACGGGCGTTGTCCTGCAATAATTTATCGCCACTTTTGGCAACCATTACCGGATCAAGCACAATATTTTTCGCGTTATGAAGCTGAAGCTCTTCAGCTACAACTTCTATCACTTCAGTTGAAAACAGCATGCCTATTTTGACAGCATCAGCTCCGATATCACCAAGGACAGCTTTTAGCTGAGCACGGGTAAACTCAGGATCAGGTTGATGGATATCGGTAACGGAAGTTGTGTTTTGAGCAGTCAGAGCTACGATTACGGAACTGCCGTAGCATCCGAGTGCGGAGATGGTTTTCAGGTCAGCCTGAATTCCGGCACCGCCTCCGCTGTCAGAACCGGCAATAGTTAATACTTTGTTATAGGATTTAATCATACTAATCAGGTTTTGAAATGGTCATACCCGCCAAGTGGGTCGGTTAAAATTTTTCCTTTGTCTTTAAACTGTACATTATCCGCATCGGGGGTTATGGTACCGATGCCGGTAACAGGGATATTCAATTCTGCTTCGGCTTTCCGGCAAAATTCATCCCATTTTTCTGCAGATACAGTGAACAGTAATTCATAATCGTCGCCCCCGGTCGCGGCTAAGTTCTGCGCGCTCCAACCCATATTTTCGCTGATATCATTCAAAGCTGAACTGACCGGAAGGCGTTCTATATCAATTACAGCTCCGCATTTACTGGCGGAGGTTATATGACGGATATCGCCGGAAAGTCCGTCGGAAAGATCCATCATTGCGTGTACTTCGGGCTTTTTTCCGAGCCAGATGCCTTCATCTACCCGTGGGCTCGGGCGATGCAGTCTGTTATACAGAAATTCAGCTTCCGGCGATCGATCCTCTTCCTGCTGATCAAGATACAGAAGTTCAAGGGCACCGGCGGCATCACCTAAAGTACCGGTGACCGCAATAATGTCACCTTCTGAAGCTGCGCTCCTTCGTTTGATGTTTGTTTTTGGTGATTTCCCCATTGCAGTAATGCAAATAATCATCCCATGATCGGAACGGGTGGTGTCGCCGCCTTCAATTGTGCAGGAAAAATCAAGGCATGCCTGCTCCATTCCCGAAATAAAAGCGTGGAACCATTCTTTTTCGGTGTTTTTTGTCTCGAGGCCAAGGCTTGAAAACAGATAAAGCGGCCTGGATCCCATGGCTGCAATATCGCTTAAGTTTACCGCAACACTTTTATATCCGATATCTTCCGGGCTACTCCATTCCGATTTAAAATGGCGGCCTTCGATGAGCATATCGGTAGTTACGGTGAGAACCTGATCGGAGTCTAAAGGCAGGACCGCCGCATCGTCGCTAAAATCGCCGGAAACATTGGATTTTTTCCAATGTTCGTGCATGGCACGGATTAGAGTAAATTCGCCGGAATAAGCAGATTTGTTATCAGCCATAAAAAAAGCCGTTCCCAAATTTTTATGTGATGGGAAACGGCCTTAAAACATGAAAATCTTAAGAGCCATTTCCCTCCGCCGGTACAAGCCGGATCAGGTTATAGGGGTTTGTTCTCAGTCCCGAATGATCCGGGACACCCCCAATGGCGTTTGTAATTTAAGAATACGCTGTTATGTATTTATAATCAACCTCATTGGGACTCGGTTGTTGCCGT
>CAZDIA010000080.1:0-9023 GCA_964505385.1 uncultured Chitinophagales bacterium | reverse complement strand
GAGCCTCTCAAGCTAACCAGTTGGGACTCTTTGACATTTAACCGGACACTACTGAAGTGATTTGAATAATATTAATAATTATTGAAAAATCGATTCTACATATTTTATAAATTTAATTTAGATATGATACACGGCTTTATCTTTCAGGGATATTACTTTAAAAAGGCAAATTTTTCATTTATATCTAAAGGCTGATGCTACTAAATTAAACTATGTGCTGCTTTGCATCGTAAATGGTATGCTCAATGTATTTTGATACTTTTTCGTTACCATTTCCGCTATGACTTCCCTACAACTAAATTTCTTTCTGAATGATGCAGGCTATAATAATACTAAACATAATATTTTCCTGTAATTTTGCTAAAGTCCGATTTTTGTTTTGCAAGTGACTTTGATACTATAATCAGTTTATCAAAACTACCCTGATGCGTTACAATCTATCAATTTGCAAGTGTGATTTTGTAAAGAATCCTTTTATAATATTTTAGCTCATTCGGACCGGTAATATCATTAGAGCCTGCCGGCCTGATTTTGATTATTTAAAACTAAAACTGACATTTAAAAATTTTCACCAGTTAATTCCCCATAACATAATGGACGACAACTCGCTCTCTGAACAACTTGTTGAACTTATTAACAAATATCGCAACCAGATCGAAGATCCGTCTGCAAAGGTTGTTGATTATAGAACTCCAACAGAGATTACCGAAATATTTGGTACTGAAGTACCTGAGGAAGGTATTTCCCGTGAGCAGTTATCGGCGCTTCTCGAAAAATATGTCCAATATTCGGTAAAGACCGGTCATAAGCAGTTTTTAAACCAGCTTTATTCGGGCTTTAATTTGCCGGCCTTCTTAGGGGATGTTATCACTTCACTGACCAACACCTCCATGTATACTTATGAAGTGGCACCGGTAGCCACTGTCATTGAGAATAAGATGATCGATCTTATGACCCAGTATGTCGGTTATGAGAATGGTGACGGCATATTTTTGACGGGCGGGAGCAATGCGAATCTGATCGCTATGTTTACCGCCCGGAATCAATTACTTCCAGGTATCAGGCGGCATGGTTATACCGGTACTGAAAAATTAACCGCTTTTGTAAACAAAGAGGCTCACTACTCCTTCGACACGGCGGTCAACTTGCTGGGAATCGGATCCGATCAGCTGATTAAAATCAAGAGTGATGCCGGCGGTCGAATGATCCCTGAACAGCTCGAGCAGGAAATTCAGAACTCACTTGATCGTGGTGAAACTCCCTTCTTTGTTGGTGCGACCTGTTCCACTACTTTGCTCGGAGCGTATGACCCCATAGAAGAGATTCATGAAATCACCAATAAATACAACCTTTGGCTTCATGCCGACGGTGCATTCGGGGGCTCGGTCATCCTAAGTGAGCGGCACCGTCATTTGATGAAGGGAATTGAACATACGGACTCATTTTCCTGGGATCCCCATAAAATGATGAATATCCCGCTGATCTGTTCTGTGCTTTTGGTTAACCAAAAGGGCGCGCTTCAGGGAAATTTAACAGATATGAATACCGATTATATCTTCCATGATATTGAAGAAACCGAAGATCTGGGCAAAAAATCCGTCCAGTGCGGTCGAAGGGTTGATGCCGTAAAATTATGGCTTGCCTGGACATTTTACGGAAAACAGGGCTACCGAAACCGAATTGACAACCTGATGGAAATGGCTTCGTATGCCGAGAAAAAAGTCAACGACCATCCCCGCCTGGAACTTCAGTCTCCGAGGCAATCCTTCACCATTTGTTTCCGGTACCGACCGGGATATGACACCGACCTGAATGAATTTAACCTGCAGGTCAGGGAAAACATGAGAAAATCAGGGAAATCTATGGTTAATTACAGCCATATCAACGGGGAGCTTACGATACGTCTGGTCTTTATCAATGGAGAACTGGATTACTCCGACATTGACCGCTTTTTTGAAAACTTGCTATCTGAGGCTGAAAAACTGGAAGAAAAACAAAAAGTGAGTTAGTGCACTTTGAGTTTACTTACGTGGCACAAGTTAGGCGGGTTTAAATCACTCAAGCAATCCTAACACTTTTTCTACTATATATTGACGCACGATTAAATTGTTCTACTAATCAAATAAGATTTAGTTAATATTTGTCTTACAGTCCCCTACCGCATTCAATCCTAACATTTTTATCATACATTCATTCGCAAAATACTCAGTGAATTTTTCAAAATAAGTAGTGTAATAATCCCAAAAGTATAAATCCTGCTTTAATGCAAACGACTTTTTGCCACATGTGAAAAAGTGACGGATTTTTTTTAGGCAGGCTTCCGGGAATCTGAATTTTTCATGTAATGTTATATTATCAACTTGCTATGTTGAAACACAACACATCCTGAATGTTAACCAGAAATAAGAGGCAGCTTATGGAAGACGGAGTATATAAGATTATAGAATTGGTAGGCACAAGTACTGAATCCTGGGAGAAGGCGGCCAATAACGCGGTAAACCGGGCCTCAAAGTCACTGCGTGACTTGCGTATAGCAGAAGTAAAATCTTTTGATTGCAAACTTGATGACCAGGGGAAGGTGTCAGCTTACCGTGTGCGCATGAACATCTCTTTTAAATATGAAGGATGATGATCCGAACTGAAAAGCTCCGGAAAGTATCTAAAAAAGGATTTTTCGTTTTTTTTACTTAAGTTCTTCCAAAGCCCCACCCGATTTCAGGGTGGGGTTAATTATGTAAATAAATTTTTGATATTTTAGGATATAATAGTTATGAGAATTTAATCAAAATTATCATATGCCTAACGATAAAAATCAATTTAATGAGATTGTGGTCATAGAGATTCATAGGTCGCCATACTTCTCCTGTTTCGTATCCACCAGCTGACAGCAGGAGAATTTATGTTTTTATGATCTGTAAATTTTGGCTGTTGACATCTGCCTGTAAGCTGATCACCCGAAATCAGAAACAGGTTATATCGGAATAACACATAAGGCAGCAAACAATCTAAATTTGAAAATTATCACACCCCTGCCGGTGAAGAGAGCAAAAAAAAGCCCGACGCCATCTTATCCGGCATCGGGCTTGCTTATTGCTTTGCTTTACTTTGGAGACTAATCACATTTTATAAAGCACCTGTTGTTCGAATCAGGAAGTAGTAAATCTGCCTTTCCGGAATTTACTTATTAATTCTTCCAGATCCTCTCTTAAATAGCCGTTATCCAATGATACCGGAATGGCTATCCAGAACAGCAAGAAGTTCATCATCATATGAGCCAGCGGATATTCCGGATACCGGCTTTGCGTAATGTTTTTGTATTCAATATATATCGTCCAAAGTGTTGCGATTACAAGTAGAGTAATAAGTGTTGTCATAGGTTTAAATAGCGTAAATGGTTTTTGATGTTCATGTTAAATATTTTAGTCGTACAACAACTACCATTAGTACTTAGTTCCCCAAATTTTATTGTATTTAATTGCAAATTATTCTATTGCATTACAACGATTTAACCCCATTTAAACAACTAATACAACCTCCTGATCTTCATCTGTACAAATAAACTGTGGAAGCCTTTTTTACTTAATTTATTTAGGCCTTTGTGAGCAATATAAGCTTAGTAGTTGTTTTACCAATGCGTCAGTACTTTTTGTAAAGCAAAATTTTTTGATTTGAAGGTCTGTATCATTCAATGCACAAATTTCTAAAAAACAAATCTCAAATAATTGAGTGCACTCCGAAAAGTCTGGGCTGCATATTAACACCTAAATTATTAAAGTACCGGTCATCCCGGAATCCCAGCTTCTTATCCCGAATCTTTCGGGACGGAATCCAGGGATTTTGGCAAAATATTAGCATTAACTCCTGGATTCCCGACTAAAGTGCGGGGATGACCAACTAATTTATTTATGGATTATTTGCATATATAGTTTGATTCAAACTTTTCGGTGTGCACTCTTACGATTTATGTTGATGTTGATCTCTGGATTAGCATTCGCCACTACTTAGTGTCTGTAAGAAAACTCTAAGTGCCCTAAGAAATCGCCAAGATCAAGGCGCGCGAAGTCCCAAAAAGCGGAGTGTACACGGCGTACATGAGCATTTTTGGGACGAGCGGAACGAAGATATTGGCGTTTTCTTAGAGGCACTACTTAACCAGCATCATCTGCCGCGAATGAACCTGCCGGTTACCTTGGTGATCATAAGTCAACCTGTAGATATAAACACCGCTTGAAAGCCGGGAGCCGTCGAAAGTTGTGGTGTGTGTACCCGCACTGTAGCGACCTTCAGTCAGGCGGGTTATCTTCCGGCCGGTTACATCATACACATCGAGATGTATATCAGCGTCTTCAGCAAGGGTAAATTGAATTTCGGTTACCGGATTAAACGGATTCGGGTAGTTCTTTTTGAGTTCAAACCGGTCCGGCATTTCCTCATCGCTGATGTGGGTGTCAATATCACCGCTTTCATAGAGTTTGTAATCCCAGGCCGGCAGCGTAAAGGTTTCTTCGTCGCCGAAGGTGATATCATCATCAGTAAACACATCACGGTAGCTGCCCTCAAGCTCGGTTCCGCTCAGCGTAAAGGTTTGCTCCTCGCTCGACAAATTCAGCAACACAAGCACCTCATCCTCCTCCTTTTTGCGCTGAAACGCCAGCACATCAGTCTCGTTGCCAGATGTGATCCGCCGGATGCCGCCGCCCTGAGCGCCGTTCCAGAGCGACCGGTTATCCCGCTTCAGATGCAGCAGCCGGGTATAGATTTGCTCGTTAGGATGATCGCGCCATTCGATTTCGTCTTTTTCAAAAAATTCCAGCCGATGATCCAATCCGGCTTCCTGACCGCTGTAGATGAGCGGCATACCGGGGATGGTGGCGGTCACAATTTTGAAGATTTCGGCGGCATCACCAAACAACTCTTCCGAGGTGCCGTGCCATGAGTTTTCATCGTGATTTTGAGTGAAAAACAGGCGGTAGTCTTCTTCGGGATAGTCTTCTATTTGTCGTCGGGCATAATCATAAAGGTCATTGGCATCCGCATTATCATACACCAAATCCCGCAGAATCCCCCCGCCGAAGCCGTACAGGCCCCAGCCGAAACTCTGGTGATAGCCTAAGTCATGCCAGTGCGGACCGTCGTCTTCGGCCAGCAGTAATAAATCCTGCCGGATTTCCAGCAGCTCCTCGTTCAGCTCTTCCAGAAAATCATCATCCGCGTGGGATACCGCATCGAACCGAAAGCCGTCAATGCCGTATTCCTTAATCCAGAATTCCATCGCATCGGCCATATAATCGAGCAGTCCCGGTTCGTCGTGGTCAAGTTGGATCACATCCGTCCAATCCGTGTTGGGCGGGATAATGAAATTGCCGTCACCGTCGGTTTCATAGAATTCGGGGTGTTCTTCGGTAAGGTAGTTATCCCATGCGGTATGATTGGGCACCCAATCCATCAGCACATACATGCCGCGGTCGTGAGCCTCCTGCACCATATTGTCGAAATCCTCAAAGGTGCCAAATTCCGGGTTAACATCCTTGAAATTTTTGACTGAATAGTAACTGCCCAATGTTCCTTTCCGATTTTCCTCGCCGATCGGATGAATCGGCATCAACCAAAGAATGCCAACTCCCATCTCTTCGAGCCGGTCAAGATGATCCGTAAACGCTTCAAATGTCCCCTCTTCGGTGTATTGGCGAATATTCACTTCATACATGCCGAGGTTATAGCTCCAGTCCGTATGATGCTGCGCGGAAACAGTGGCGGGGGTTATCAGTAGTGATATCAGAAAAAAATAACAGTGAAAATTTGAGTATCATTTTGAATGCTTTGAGATGATCAAATAATAATTGAGGGGGCAGCTTCTTAGGCACTTAGAGTTTTCTTACAAACACTAAGTAGACGATCAGGGAACCGGCGATTAGTTATATATGCGAAATCATACCTAACATTTAATTCCAGTTATTGATCTGTCTTTAAAATTTTACCTAACCCGTTAACCCTAAGGTAAGAAAAATTCCGCGTACTGCATGAGAATAGTCTGCCTAAAAACTGATGCGAGGTTTAGTCCCCAAATCAAGATTTTATATTGAATTGAGTAAAGGCTATCAGGAGTTACCCCATTTTTTTGAGAATTATGCCCTGTTCTTCCATCAATATTTGTATCTGAAAAACCTTTGCCTCTAAAAACCCCGACAGTTTAGCTTCCGCTCCTTCGGAGCTGTCGAGGGGTGGGGCTTGGTTACATAGGACTACGTCCCATGCTATTGCTCGTGCCCCTTCGGGGCTGATTAGGCATCAATCCCAATGACTATTTTTTAATACGACTCGATAACGCCGAACTATTTGGTAGGGTTACAAATCCTCCTTCTGCAATCTTTAAATCACAAATCGTCAATCGTACGTCGCAAATCTTTTTGCCCCGGCAAACATTGGCTAATGCTGTAATTTGTGGTGTAGCTGCTTACCCAATCTGAGATGGCACAAAGAGATTTACGATTGACGATATACGATGTACGATTTGCTGTGGTCGGTCCCCCGTAACCAACGGCGACGGTTTGTTTTTCAAAAATATCTATGCCATCATTGTGAATGATCATGGATAATTTGCCGGATCCCATTTGACCCGGCACCCAGTGCCCAGTACCCGGTTATACCATGACAACAGGAATTAAAATTTCTAAACCCTGAAATCTGCCTGAAAATACATTTAACAACCACCGCTACCTACACATTTACATATCCGTTCAACAGAACATGCAGGTACAGGTTTTTTAGCCCGTGTACCTTAAAATGCCACCAGAGACGGGTTTCATTTGTGGAATTATAGATCCACTCATTAACGAGATCCCCGTTGTAATTAAACTCGAACATCATGCAACGGCCGTAGCGGGTTAGCAGCGGGCAACCCGATATGCCGTCGTATTTGGCAGATAGGTCACGATCAAGTGCGATATCAATCAGATTGGCTGCCACCACGGGCGCCTGTTTCCGGATAGTTGCTGCGGTCTTGGGAGCGCCGGTAGCTGCACAATCGCCTAATCCGAACACATTGGGAAACCTTTTGTGCTGCAGGGTTTCAGGATCAATTTCCATCTGTCCTCCTATCCCCTCAGCCGTGAGGTCACTTTCCCGCAACGCCCCGGGAGTCTGGAATGACGGAACCGGGTGCAGCAAATCATACTGTTGTCTAACTTCGCGGGTAGAACCGTCCTCGCGTTCTTCCTCAAAAATGGCTGTTTTGGTAGAAACATCGATAGCCTGAAGGGTCTGATTATAGTGGTTATGAATCCCTCTTTCTTCAATTTTCGGCTTCACTGCCTCATCTACCACCGGCACCGGTGGAAACAGAGTATGCCGGTTGGTGTGAAAATGCACTTCCACATCGTCTCTGATCCCTTTATCTCTCCAGTAATCTTCAGAAAGCCACGTAATTTTTTGCGGAGCTCCGCCGCATTTCACATATCCCCGGGGATAGGTGCTGACGAGCTTTCCCTTTTCAAACTCCTTCATTAACCGGTGGTACTTAATTCCTGAGTCCAGATCATAAATATTACCCACATAGGGAGTCTCCAGTGCTTCAGAAAAGTTTTCCACCGAGTTATAATTCATTTGTATGCCAAGACCAACAATGAGGTAATCATAAGGTATGGTCTCCCCTCCTTCGGTAATCACCCGGTTGTTTTCCGGTTCAAAGGTTTTTACTGCATCTTTCACCCATTTCATTTCCGGAAACATGAGCGATTTCTGATCAAATTCCACTTCCCCGGGCTCATAGACGCCGGCTCCGACCAGGGTATATCCCGGCTGGTAGTGATGCTTTTCTCTCGGCTCAATAACCGTGACATCTGCATTCGGTACGGCCCGCAGCAAGCGCGCGGCAGTCGTTAATCCTCCTACACTGCCCCCGACAAACACAAATTTGCGGTCTTTAATTTGCTCAGCCTCGGATGAGGTAATGCGAAGGCTTCTTCTATAACCATAACCACCGCCGGCTCCACCAACTAAGACGATACCGGCACCTGCACCGATATATTTCAGTGCCCTGCGTCTTGAGATACCTTTTTTCTCATCACCATTTGAATTACCGGAGTCGCCGGAAGGATTGTTTGAAATATTTTCTTTGTGATCCGCCATAAAAAACTTTCTTTATTAGTGATCTCCTTGGTAAAACAGTACTTGTATTTAGTATACATATATAATAATACAGATTATAATATATTAGATTCCCGGCAATAGTTTCAAATAAAATTTTTAGTGGTCACCAAAACTATTATCGCCAAATTGGTACAAACATAAAGAATCCTTCCCCACCGGAATCCCCCGGTGAAATGTTCGAGTATCCGGATAAGGTTTTTTTGCCATTCCATTTTCAAATATCCCGGCAGATAGTAGCTATGGGAGGCCGGATTGACGACGAGTGGCTGGCTCATCTTTATCAATCGGAACATAATGAGCATGCGGAGGTAGAAGGCAGGTTTTTAGCTATAGAATCTGATAACCTGATAATTCTTCAATTCGATGAGAGCTATGATTCTCCATATTATATTGAAACTATACCTCTAGAAAATTTCTTTTCCTACAAGTAATCATATAAAGTATTAAATCTTTAATTGATAAATAACGAGTATTTATTGGGAGACGAATGCCAATCTGCCGGATATATAAAACGTTACAGAATACATTAGATAAATCATGAAATCCATTACCTTGACAACTATTATGTCAATTAGCCCTGTCAAAAATGATTACTTATGATAACTCTCTCCCTGATATTCGGATTAATTCTCCTCTTGCAACAACCCGATATCATTGAAGAAATCGATCTTCTTCAACTGTCGGATGAAGTACCAACAACACATCTTTCGGACCTGCCGGGGGGATCGGTTTCCACAGCATCAAAATGGGGTTATAGCTACGATGAGCAGGATGATCAGGTGTTGTTTGGAGAAGTCAGCCACATGGCTTTAGGCAAAGGCCGGGAACTCTTCGTGCTGGATAATACAAGAAATACCATCTTACACTTCGATCCG
>CAZDIA010000079.1:0-9074 GCA_964505385.1 uncultured Chitinophagales bacterium | reverse complement strand
ACACCTGTAACTAACAATCAACAATCACCGGTCAAGCTAATTCAGGGATCAACAACAATGGAGGAGCTGAATTATGATGACCAGGGGCGGCTAAGGTCAAATGCGCTATCTACCTATAAAGTGCCGGATATCTATGCGACCCCGAAAACTATTGATATTAAACATCTGGATACGGAGGGGCATGAGTTGGCTATTCGAAAATCCAAAGCTGTCGGGGAACCGCCGCTGATGTATGGTCTCGGTGCATATTTTGCTATCATGAATGCTGTGAAAGCCTTTAATCCCCGCTATAAGCCCAAATTTGACGCGCCGTTTACCCATGAAAAAGTGTTGATGGCACTTTATGAAGGTGCCGAAACCGGGGAGAAGAAAATTTCCCGCCAGGAAGATGATGTATCATCACCGGCTAAATAAATTGCATTATATGGCTTGAAATCGACGATTGTAGATGCAACTACTTATTCGTGGTGATACACATTCTTATTTTAAACCACAACGGCCACGGAGAAGGCACAACGGGTACTAAGTTTTTATAAATTCGTCGTGTTCGTGGTGTCTTCGTAGTGCCCGTGGTGGTGAGTCTTTTCACTTTTTAAAAATTTTCGGGAATATTTTTTCTCGAAAATATAGAACCTTCCATCACAGTAACAGCATGGCCGCCTATCTGAAGCTCTTTAACCTGATCATTCTCAACACTCATGGTAACATAAACCAGACCCGGCCGGTTTAAAAATCTACCTTGAGCCCCTTTAAGAGTGTGGTAAGATTGATTGGGATCTAAAAAACCATTTTCATGAAGAAAAACACCCATAGGCCCGTTCGCCGAGCCGGTAACCGGATCTTCATCAACGCCGAGGGAAGGTGCGAAAAAACGCATGTGCCAGTCGTGTTCGCGATCACCGGAGTCGGTTGTTGCGACAGCGAACCCGCAGAGATCGTGACGATCGTTCAGCTTGCGTAGAAGAGAGAAGTTGGGCTCAATTGTCTTGAGGCTGTCGTAATTTTTCAGTGGCACAAAGCAATATCCCTGTCCTGTAATCTGCGGTTTAACTTTTTGACTCAGCTCAATTTCTGATAATCCAATAGCACCGCACAAAACTCCTATGTCATCCGGAAAAGGAAAGAATTTGGGAACCGGAAGACTAAACTTGACGTAAGGTTTCAGATCCATCCATTCTACATCAACCGTTAACTGCCCTGATTTTGTTTCTACAAGAAATGATTGTGGTTCATCAACCTGAAGACCATATCGCCCCTCTTCAGCGATAGCATGGAAAGCGGCTATAGTGGCATGACCACATAAATCCACTTCTTGTTTCGGGGTAAACCATCTAAGGCGGAGATCACACTTTTCGGATTCCGGCTTCATCACAAAGCAGGTTTCCGACAGATTCATCTCATTAGCAATTTTTTGCATTTCCGACTTGTTCAGCCCATCGGCGTCAAGTACTACGCCGGCTGGGTTTCCGGTAAAGGGAGTTCTTGTGAAAGCGTCTGCCTGTTTTATACGGGTTGATTGCATGCTTTGATTGCAGTATCGGGTTGAGTAGTTTGAGTTTAACTGAATTTAACCAAAATCAGACATAAAATCAGGGCATCCGATGTGTTATTCGAATGCCCTGTAAAATATTTGATAAATCAGAAAAAGATGCATCCGGGAAGTTTAATCATCAATGCTGATCATCTCGATGTCAAAGTATAATGTCGCATCCGGAGGTATCGCGTCGCCGGCACCCGTATCACCATATCCAAGTTCGGGTGGTATTACCAGAGTTCGTCGCTCACCGGGACTCATATCCAGCACTCCTTCATCCCAACCCTGTATAACCTGACCGGTACCTACTTGAAACTGAAATGGTTCGTCTCGCTGGTGGGAGCTGTCGAACATCGATCCGTCTTCAAGAAATCCGCTGTAATGTACAGTTACGGTTGCACCTTCTTCCGGAGTTTCGCCGCTGCCTTCTTCATGAATATAATATTGAAGACCGCTTTCGGTGGATTCGAGCTCATCTTCGGGATAATCCCATTGCTCAGGTGGTTCGTCAATTTGAAGCAGTTCCACTTCCATGGTAATTTCTTCACCGGGCGGGATGATATTTCCGGCCCCTTCATCACCAAAAGCAAGTTCAGGTGGAATGGTTAGCGTGCGTTTTCCACCCTCCCGCATTCCGATCATCCCTTCATCCCAACCTCTCATGGGCAAGTTACCGGCGCCAACCTGTACCGGCATGGGTTGATCCATTTCATAGGTTGATTCAAAAACTTCACCATCAGAAAGATATCCTTTGAAGTGAATGGTTAAATGATCGTTGCGTTTAGCCGGATCACCGGACCCGATTTCAGTATCTTCTACTTGCAAGCCGGCATCAATGAGTTCCAGATCAACACCGGTGTCGTTACCGCTTTCGCATGACCAAATTACTGTTGCGACAAGAGTAAGAATTATCAGATGTTTTGTGACAGACATTTATCCAAATTCGATTTGTGTGGTTAGATTCAAGATTACGCTTATTAACGCTCCCTTTTTCTTTCAAGTGCTTCAATTATACTGCAAAATCTTTTTAATTCATGAGGATTAAAATTTCGGAAAGCCGGTTGGGAGATAGAGCGGAAAAAAGAGATTAATGCCTGCCGCGCAGAAGTGTGCTGTGGGAGTTGCTCACGCTCAAAATGTATATCTTGCCGGTTGCCGGTCTCAGCTCGTACGATAGTATTTGTTTCGATGTCATGGCGCAATGTAATATTCCTGTTTGATGCAATTCGCCGGTAAGTGTGAGAATCTGAAGTTGTATCTATCCGGATTGACGCGCGGGCTCCGTTTACGAATTGCAGATCAAGATCAAGAAAAACCGCAAGACGCCCGTCTTCGGGTTGGGCTGAGTAACGGAGATCATACATAGTGTGATTGATCCAGAAACTGCAATACGCAATTTCATCCCTGAAAAGCCGGTCGGAGGTGAGGCCGCTTTTTATGCAATCGTGATGGGGGATTTCTCTGCATATATCGATCATCGCAGCTCGAGGTATATGCTGCATCATGCGAAGCATTGCAGGATGATAGATCGGCCAGCACAAAAACTGAACAGAAACGCCGGATTCCTCAGAAATTGAGATAAATCTATTGGCGGTATTTACCGAGTCGGGCAGGGGTAATACCCAGAATAAATGGATGGAGTGCTTTAGAACCTGAAGCGCTTCTTCGACCGGATCTTGACTTTTAGGTGCGAACAGGCAGGCATCCACATCGGTTAATGCTTCGGTGCGGGTCACCATTTCAACTTCTTTCACACTATGAAAAGTTCTGATGTGTTGTTCCCAGAATTTCTGAAGCTCAGCAGGTGCTACGATTCCTAAACGCATACTTGTGTCATCCGGAGTGTGCTAAAGTGTTGCTGTAATTAGTGTTTTATTAGCGTTAGTTCTACAGTGAATATTCATTAATTATTAAATCACAAGCAATAAAAGGTTCGACAAACAATTGGCCGGCTTTCCGGCTCGCTATGCATTTTTAATATTTCCGTAGTAGAGGGATACGACTACATAATATATCGGATAAAACAGGGATACGATCAAAATCCAGTTCGGAGTATCCTGGAGTTGAATCAGCATGTATGCTACAAATACCACATAGATACCGGATAATGCAAGAGTAGTCCGTTTTAAAACCGGAGTTCGTGAAGGATAGAGCCACTTCAGGGGAATGAATACCATAATTCCGGCAAAAGTTATGATAACTGTTGACCAGGCGGGATCAGCATTAAAAAGGTACAGATAAAGAATGAGGAAATTCCAGTAAGAAGGAAAGCCAAGGAAATAGTGGTCATCGGTTTTTGCATCAAGCCGGCTGAAACCAAGGCTGCTGGCCATCGCTGCGAAGATGCAGGCGACCAGGTGTGTATCCAGGAAGACATACGCCCAGAACAAGGGAAGAAAAGTCCAGGTGATGTAGTCGATCAGGTTATCGAGCGTAGCGCCGTCGAAATAAGGAGTGTGGCGTTTTACATCTACAAGTCTGGCAAGTGTTCCGTCAACAGAATCTACAACTACTGATGCTGCCAGCAGCCACAGTGCCACATGAGGTTGATCGTTCCAGATTGCAAGTAATGCAAGAAATGCGAACAGAATACCGGTTGCCGTAAAAACATGAACGCCCCACGCGGCTACCTTGCCCATACTACCGGAGGTTTGTTTTTTTAATTGTTCCACCAGTGTTGATAATTGTTTTAAAACCGTGTTTCAGCGGATCCATCATGATCACAACTAAAAGTAGGGCTATTACTCTGCTAAGGAAAATCGTATTGGAACTTGAAATGTGGTGCTGATCGGAACACCATTTCGATATCCGGGATTCCATTCTACAGTGTTAATCGCTTCAATGGCTGCCTCAGCGGTTCCTCCGCCTATATTTTGAAGTATTTGCTCATCGTGAACAGCTCCGTTTTCATCCACTGTAAACTGAATAACTACCTGTCCTTCAATTCCGGCTTGCCTGGCGGTCTCAGGATACTCAAGTTCCTCATATATGGATTGAATCCCGCCGGCAGGTTCAGGGTCCGAACTATTTAAATCCGAATTAAAAGCAACTGCAATAGTGGTGCGCCCTTGAACCCGTTCGTAGTTTCGCCGGGCCGGTTGCCAGTCTGCCTCCTCAATCGCCGAGATAAAAGCCTGATCAAACTCTTCTCCCATACTTTCGATAACGTAAGTATCGCGAACTTCTCCGGACGCATTCACGGCTACTTCAACATTAATCTTATCACCTTCAATATTTTCAGGGTTGACTTCGATTGATGTTAAAAGATTATCAATACCATCTAATAACCGGGGTTCGGCACGGGTATCTGATGAGCTAAAAAATCCCGGGTGCTCATCAAGTTCTGATGGGTTCAGGTCGCAGGAGGTTATCATTGTAGCACCCATAAAGAGTGTAAAAGCAAGTGCCGGTGCAGCCCTCGCAGGTAAAGAGCGGTTTGATTTTTCGGATTCAGGATATTGACACATCAGCAAAATCCTTTCACGAATCTGAGATCCGGATCGTGCCATCGAACACGCCAGACTATGATCAGAGTTATTGTTTAAACCGGAGAATGATAGCAGGATTTCAGCATATTCGGCAGAAGAGCATTGGCGACATCCAAGCACCTGAACATCACAGTGCATTTCCTGATAGCGATATAACTCTTTACGCATCATCCGGGCGCCGGGATGAAAAGCAGTGAATGCAATGAGAATCTCAGTTAAAACCGACACTAAGTAATCACAGTTTTTAATGTGATGCAATTCATGCAGCAGAACCGGTTTTAAAGTAGAAATTTCTGAATGCTTGCAGTTTTCAGGAAGGATGATTACCGGGTATTTCCAACCGAAAGATACCGGGGATGTCAGGTCGGATCGCGTCATCAGCTGCACTGGCCGGGTCACACGCAATTCGCTCTGGAGCTTATTTAACAGAGATGAGATGCGTGTGTTATGTAAAGGCAGGGCGTTTTGTTGCAGCTTTCGCAGGCTAAGAGTATTTAAAATCAAACGGTATATCCCGAAAAGGATGACAGACAAACATCCGGTTAAGATGATACCTGACCAGAAAGCGGCGAAAGAGTGCAAAGATGAGGCAGAACCATCGGTTTCCCGTATTGTGATTTCCGGAGCTACTATCCAGGTCATCGTTTCCGGGGCAGGGATGGAGGTGTATATACCGGAAGGCATAAAGCTCAAGAGTGTTCCCACGGGCAGGGAGAAAAGCACTCCGAAAATAACATAATACCTGATCCTCGGCCGCCTCACAGGAACCAGCTTGAAATAAAGCAACACCGCAACTATGGTTACGGTCCACCAAAGCAGCGGTGTCGCAAGTGTGTGTAATCCGTAGTATCCAATCTGTTCCAGCAATCTCATGGCAACAGGGTTGGATTATTATTTCATTTTGCGGATGACTTCTTCAATCTGTTTTCGCTCTTCGCTGCTGATCTCTTCAGCTTCAACAAGGTTTTGTACGAGAGCTCCGGCATTGCCTTTAAAAACCTTGTTTACGAAAGTTGAAACCAGATTTTGCTTAACAGCATCAGCTGATTTAGCCGGTTTGTAATGGTAAGTGACTCCTTTTTTCTCAAAGTCGAGGTACCCCTTTTTGTTCAGGTTACGCATGATTGTCATCACCGTAGTATAAGCCACTTTTCGTTCCTGCATAATTCGTTCCTGGACGTCTGCTACAGTCGCTTCACCTAATTCCCAAACATGATGCAGGATTTCAAGTTCGGTATCTCCAAGAGGTGATATAGATTTGCGCATGGTGTTTTTCCTTTTATTTCACTAAACAGTTAGTATGACAGGTGTAATTAATTAAAGTTTCAGAGTAAATGCAACACCAAAAGCAAGAATCTCTTAATTTTTTCCAAAACGCTCCCGGGTCGCTTTCTCCAGTTCAGGGCGGTGATCCGGATGAGCAATCTCAGTTAAGGCTTTGGCTCGTTCACCCAATGTTTTTCCGTAAAGATTTGCGATTCCGTACTCGGTGATCACATAATGAATATGTGGTCTTGTGCTCACTACGCCGGCACCTTGATTTAAATACGGAGTTATCCTTGAAACACCTTTACTCGTAGCAGAGGGCAACGCGATGATCGGTTTCCCGCCTTCCGATAAAGACGCCCCTCTGATGAAATCCATTTGACCTCCGACTCCTGAATATTGAAATGTGCCTATCGAATCAGCGCATACCTGACCGGTCAGATCAACTTCAATTGCGCTGTTTATCGCCGTAACTTTCGGGTTGCGCCGAATGACTGAGGTGTCGTTGATGTATTGGATATCCAGCATGGCAACTGATGGATTATCATCAATAAAATCATAAAGTTTTCGGGAGCCAAGAACAAAGCCGCCCACAATTTTTCCGGGATGGGTATTTTTTTTATTTCCGCTGATTGCACCTTTCTTAAACAATTCCACAACCCCGTCGGAGAACATTTCCGTGTGGATTCCAAGGTCTTTATGATTACTGAGCGATTTAAGAACCGCATTCGGTATGGCGCCAATTCCAAGTTGCAGTGTGGCTCCGTCTTCTATCAGGCTGGCTACATTAGAGCCTATTTTTTGGACGGTTTCGGAAGATTCCGGAATCGGGATCGAGGGAAGCTCAGCATCCTTTTCGACCATGTAGTTTATTCGGCTTTGATGGATAATGCCGTCGCCCAGTGAACGGGGCATCTTATTGTTTACCTGAGCTATCACGATTTCGGCAGATTCAAAAGCTGCCCGGGATACGTCTACCGAGGTTCCGAGAGAGCAGTAGCCGTGTTTATCCGGAGGGGAAACCTGCAGAAGCGCGACATTCAAAGGCAAAATTTTCTTACGAAACATTAGGGGAACTTCACTGAGAAATACCGGAAGATAATCGCCGCGCCCTTCGTTTACCGCCTTTCGAACATTTTTCCCGACAAATAAGGATCGTGTAAAAAAGGTATCTGCATATTCAGGGTTTGTATAGGGCGCGTCTCCTTCGGTGTGTAGATGAACGATCTCAATATTTTCCAGTTCATTGTGGCGCTTGATCAGTGCATTTATGAGATGAGCCGGAGCCGCAGCGACACTGTGGATGTAAATGCGGCTGCCCGATTTGATATTTTGAACTGCCTCTTCTGCTGTACAATATTTCATAATGATACTTTTTTCTTGATGTTAACCTGATCCAGGCTGAAAATATAATAAGAATGTGAACATCCGGAGTATTTTTTACTGCCGGCAAAGCCATGAGCTGTAACAGAGTGGAGTAAAAAGCAGACCAGCCACAGTTCAATCTGAAAAACTCTGATGTTTACAATATATAATCAAAAAACCTGTGGCTGGCCTCGGAATTTTACTCAAAATAAGAGGGTACAGGAATATCCAGCATGGTTTTTAATCCCGATTCGGTTCGGTAAACTGAACCAAGCGCGTTCACGGTAATTGCCGATGTTGCCACATCACCATTTACGCCACCATGAAAAACAGATTCAAGATTAGGCTCACCCCGAACCACCACCTTATCGTATGATTCACCCTCACCTATGGCTGCACGAAAAACAAGTCGAATGCGCTCCTCGGATTCCACAGAGCCGGTAGCTACTTGTTCCACTCCGCTTGGCATTCCCTCGTTAATAAGTTTGTATCCACTGTTCACACGTTCTTTTGCGAGTACTTTATCCAGGGTTTCACTGTTATCATCCAGCTCAACTCTCATTGCGGCTGCGATCATATCCACAGATTCAGGAAGACCAACATGACGCAAAACGCCGCGTTTTTTGGCTTCTTCAAATTCTTCATGAGTAAGCCCGGCACCTATTTTCTTTTGAAACGGAACCCGGCGGACGGATGCATCCTGGAATCTTTGAACTTCGATGTGATCAACCCGCTGGCAGATTGATGTTATTACCGAGGGAAAATAATCCATCAAAAACCCGGGGTTTACGCCGGTTGCAAGACAGGTAACTCCGTTATTGCGGCATATTTTGTCAATTTTCTCAGCTTCATCCGGATGCTGTTGCCACGGATATGATAGTTCTTCACATGTAGTAACGATATCCAGTTTGCGCTCTGCAAGCTCTTCGATAGTCGGGATGATTTTTTTCGCGGAAGATACGGTGGTAACCACCGCCACAGAAGGTTTTTGCCTGGATTTATCGATCGCTTCATCCAACGAGACAGATACCGTAACTCCACACTCTTCTTCTCCGGATAGCTCTCCGATATCCTTGCCTTCTAATTCGGGATTGAGATCAACCACACCTACCAGGTTTAATCCCTTTTGCCTGCGTTGCAATATAAATTTACTTACGCCAAGCCCAAGCGGACCGGCACCTGCCTGAATAATGTTTAGCATAATGCATTAAATTAATTTATGATTGTTTTAAATTACGTTTCATCGCAAGATTGTAACTCACGGAAAAATCTGCTGATCAAATTAATAGATTAGAGTAGCAGATGGTACTTTAAATTTGTGATTATATCATTTAAGGTACTGGGCACTGGGTTCTGGGTACTGTGCTGTTGATCCCTGAATTAGCTTGACCGGTGATTGTTGATTGTTAGTTACAGGTGTA
>CAZDIA010000078.1:0-9092 GCA_964505385.1 uncultured Chitinophagales bacterium | reverse complement strand
AGATTGGGGAGCAAGTGCAGCCATCTTAACCGAAGGCAATATAAGTATCGAGCGTGATTTCACAGCTAACTCTATTGGTAATGATGCTGAAGATAAAGTATTGACTTTATTTGGCGCTGCAAATGATGACAATGAAGTTACCATTGGCCAAGATTTTGATTCCAACAGCCTAAGCTGGTCAATGTTGGATGATGTAGTGGTTACTGTTGGTCGCGATCTTTCCGTTACGGATCATTACACTTTTACAACCGGTAACCAGGTTCAGTCAGAAGATGCCACGCTCATCGTACAAGGTGATGCAAGCATAGATAATGCTTTCGATTCTGGTTTCAGTTTCAACAGCGATATTTACGTAACCGGCGAAGCTGACGCTCGCGATGGTGACGCTCAAGTCCCTCAGCAGTTTGTTTCAGGTGGCAATGTGAATGTCGCGAATAACTTGTATGCCTGGGATGAATTTGAAGCCGTAAATATCGATGTTGGCGGCTATCTGTATTCCGAGGGTCCTTTTACTGCTGTGGAAGATCTCACTGTTGAAGGTGACGTAACTTCCTATGATACGGTAGACGCTGAGAACTTCACTCTCGGAGGCGACCTTATTAAAGACGGTGCTGACCAAGTAACGGTTGACGAAACCTTTACACTGAATGGCGAAGGCCAGGAAATTCTGTTTGACGGCGGTCCTATTTACACCAAGTACTTTTATGTAACCGGACCTGATGCAGACACACCAGCCGGCACCCAGGAAATTCGGGCTGACGGTGTAGATGAGTACATCTTTGTTGAAGATAAGATGGTTCTCAGTGGTCTGACCGGCCGCTATAACAACCGCGAAGAAGGCGCTACCCGCTTTAATTTCGATAATGATGACGAAGCTCATGACAATTTTGACGGTGATCAAGAAGCTGAAATCATACTCAGCAATGACCACCGGTTTGTTGGCCAGGGCTTTGAAGATGTTGATGATGCCAAAATCAGTCCATATCAGGTAACTTACACTGGTGATCGCGGAACAGCTACCGGAATGGAGCTTTCTGATCAGCCATCCCATGTTGTCGTGAATATGGACGAAGCTCAAAGAGATGTTTCATTCAATGAACCATCTGAAGTTGTAGAAAGCTTCCAGCTCATCCGTGGTAACTTCAACATCAATGAATTCGATCTCACCTTCGAAGGTGATGATGGACATTTCAAATTTGTTCGCGGCGACGGACAATTCACGGATATCCTTGATCCAGCCAACATTACCTATGGTGATGATGTAAAAAGCATAGACATTACCTATGTAAACACTATGCCTCTGACTGTTGGTGGTGAAGATCAGGACTTCTTGGAGTGGCCGGATAATGAGCCGGACAATGACGAGGAGTGGGAGTACGCCATCAATGTAACCACCATGCCGCGCGTAACTGATCCTAACGATGATGATACCATATCTGAAATCGCTCCGATTACACTGAACAACACCAAGTACATCGACAATCTCTACCATTTCGATGGAGATCTGGAGTTGGACGGATACGATCTCATTGTCAGAGGAGAGGAATTTGTTCTTAACACCGAAGGCGGTGGTGAATATGTAGAAGTAGGAAACTCCGTATTTCCATACTACGATGAAGAAGAAGAAGAAAACGGAACCTTTGAAGGTTACAATGCCGAGTTCATAGCTGACGATGACGAAACATTCTATTTCGTATCTGAAAGCAAAGCTGAGTTAAGAGCTTGGTTCGACGATGCGACCAGGGAAGAAATCGACCTTCCAAACCTGGTAGTTAATAAAGAATTGACGGAAGATGATGATAATGATAGTGAAAATGTAACTGATTCTTATCATGGTGCTTCCGAGTATGCATTTGATCTTATCTATGGTCTGAATACTGACAACAATGGTGATGTATCTGAGGTAACCCTCAATACGGGATATGTCTCTGTACTCAATGCCAATCGGGAAGAAGATGTTTGGGCCGTTGTATTTGATGGCTCAATGGTTTCCAACACTGCCTATGACAATGAAGACCAGGAGTATGTCCATGCGCATCTGAATGTACATGGCGATTTCACTCATGAGTCCAATTCACATGTAGGCTTTGGAAATATCAACGGTGACATCACCATAGATGGCGATGTTAATAAAGAAACCGGTGGTAATGGAACGCTTGCCACGATTGAATATCCAGTTTCTGAAGTCACTGAAGCTCATCCTTATTCATATCCAATGAACTTTGAAGTGACTGGTAATGTCACGCAAGATCAAAGTGATGAAGGCTCCCGATCAGGATCAATTGGGATCATGACCACTGAAAGCTTCACTGTAGGTGGAGATTATCATCAGGTAGGTGGTGACTCAGAGATCGGCCATGGTGAAACTGTGGTAGAGATCAGTGGAAACTTCTCTCAGGAATGGGCTGAAGGACTCGTTAATGAAGACGATTATAGATTTGGTAAGCCCGACTTCACTGTAAATACCACTGAATCATTCACAGTAGGTGGCGATTATGATCAGATTGCCGGAAACTCCTATATTGGAGACGGGGATTCTGAATTGTACATCGGCGGTAACTTCTCGCAAGAGTGGGCTGAAGTCGATGAAGAAGATATAGAAGAAGGTATTCCTTACTTCCATTCAGATGGAACCGGTGATGCTACTTTTGCCGGAAACGTGACGAATACTGATGGTGAGATTTTCATCGATACTGAATATTTCAGTGATGATGATTACTATGCAGTAGTTTCGGTAGAAGGAGATGAAGGTTTCCATCAACATGGTGAAGCAGGTGTAGCACTCACCTATATCCCGGCTGCAACTGAAGTGAACTTCAGCAATACCACTGTCGGCACAGGTACATTTATTCCGAATTATGCCGGAAATCCTGTAGAAAGCACAGGCCCGCCGTCAATCGTTCAGGAAATCAATGACCTGCCTAAGTTCACTACCGCTGAGCTCACCGTAGGTACTGATGACACTGAGGATGCACTTGCTTCCTTCTTTGCTTACAATTCTGAAGCAGCAAGTGATGCCAAGGATCTGAATATTGAGGTCACTGAAAACTTCATGGTTCATGAAGATGAAGGTGAAGGCGAGCAGACACAGTTCCAGCTTGGTTTTGCCGATCTCAATATTTCCGGTGACTACCACTTCGCTGGTGTAGGCGATGAATTTGAAGCAGACGCAACAGATACTCACGGCTTAAGAGGCCGGGTAATCTTCGCTGCTGATGAAGAAGCAAGTGAAGTGTATACTACCGGAAATCACTACGCCGCACAATTCCATAACGTAAGGATGCAAGGTAACGCAGGTCTTGTAGCACAAAGCGACTTGACACTGAATACCCTTGGTTCCCTTGTACTTGGAAACGGTGTACTGAGTACAGGTGATTATACACTCCACATACTCAATATTACACCGACTGTAGGTGATGGCCTTGAAGGCAGAAATAACTCTGTCGAAGAAGGTCCGTCAAATGATCCAAGATTAGAAAGTGCAACACGCAGTGCGGTACAACTTGGAACCCGTGACAGCTACGTGGACGGAACCATGCGCAGAGCATTCGGTCAAATAGCTACTGCAACAGGTGGTGTAGTTGCGGATGGATATCTGTGGCCAATGGGTACGGTAGATGACGAAGGTGAACTGAGATACTCAGGATTGATCCTTCAGTCACCAAGTACATTGGGTCAGGCCCGGTTCGCAACAGTATCTGTTGACGATCAAAAGCCTGAAGCTGCAAGTGACTTCTCACCATTCACTACGGATCACGTAGGTGATGAAGAACTTAACCTGAATGTAGTTGCACCGGTATATTTCTCTGTCAATTTTGACGAGCAACCAGGTGAAGATCCGAACATAAGATTCCTTTCTCAGGTGCTTCAAAGCCGGGTTTCAGGCGATGAAGGCATCAAACGACTGAGAATCGTTCAGAACAAAGAAGGCGAAGAAGACTGGAACCTTGCCGGTACTTTTGACACTACCGGTGATCCCGTTGATGATTTTGATGGAATTCCAAACTCCTTCATCAATGGTGTTCCAAATGTAACTCAGGAAGGTATGGAACTCGCTTCAGGTGAAGATCAAACTTCATACATTGCTGTAGCATCCGATCAGGCTATCAATCCGCTTGATGGAGAAATAGACGGAATGTTCGCTACTCAGTTAAGTGGTATTCATCAAGCTCATGACGAGGGACCGGTTTACACAGATGCTTCAGGTCACGTGAATGCTATGCTTGACGGTGACGACCTCACCATCTCAGGCTCATTCAGCAACCTGTCAAGTGAACTGGAAGACATCGGCGACTTTGGTCCTGCCCATATTCATGCTGCTACAGCCGGAAATGAAGGCGGTATAGTAACTGCTCTTGAAGTTGACGCAGACGATGACGGCATGGGTGGAACATTCCACGCTGATGATAACACATTCGATGTGAGTGAACTCGATGAAGACGTGGTGTCTAAAATGGAAGCTGGAGAGCTCTACGTGAACATTCATACTGCCAACTATCCAGGCGGTGAACTTCGCGGACAAATGCTCGAAACACCAAATGAAGCGCCAACCGCAACAGAAATCGAATCACCAGCCAGTGACGTAAGAGTTGATCTCGAAGGAGACGATACTCAAAACTTCACTGCGACCTGGACAGAGTCTGAAGATCCTGATGAAGACCGCGTAGTCTACATCTGGGAGCTCGCTACGGACTCTGATTTTGAAAACGTTGTTTTTGCTGCCAACACAGGTACTTCACGCGCTGTCGATCTCGACTATGCAGATGTTGATGCAACACTCGAGGCCGCTGGTGTTGAAGTAGGCGAAGATGTACGGGTACATCACAGAGCGCTTAGCACTGATGGCAGCAATATAACAGATGGTAGTAGGTCCAGTGTCCTCGTAAGAAGAGGTGAAGTAACCGATTCTCCGGAGGATCCGGAAGTACCGGAAGAACTGGCACTGGATCAGAACTATCCTAACCCGTTTAACCCGACAACCAACATTTCCTATCAGCTTCCTGAGAGAACTGATGTACAACTGACGGTGTACAACTCTCTCGGTCAGGAAGTTGCAACTCTGGTAGATGAGACCGTTGATGCTGGCCAGCATGAAGTCAGTTTCGATGGCTCAGACCTTTCCTCCGGGGTTTACATCTACCGACTGCAGGCTGATGGAGAAGTAATCACCAAGCAGATGACATTTGTGAAATAATCTTTCGCAAATAAGCTCGCAAAAGTCGATTAAAGGGGGCCGGTCAATGACCGGCCCCCTTTTTTTTTGAGGATCTTCGGCTGCCCACTCCAAGTGGGCTGTCGAATTGATAAAGGCTTTTTTTAACCACAGAGAACGCAGAGATGGGGGAGGGGATCTTCGGCTGTCCACTTCCGAGTGGGCTGTCGAATATTGAGGACTAATTAATTGTAACAAAGTTTATTTAGGCATAGAATCATCGAGGCATCGAGGCATCGAGGCATCGAGGCATCGAGGCATAAAGGCACCGAGGCATCAAGGTATCAAGGCATCGAGCAGAAGCTATCATTCCGAGTTTATATTCCCGCCTTCGGCGGCACTGTTAATGAGGTGACAGAATACTCCAATCCGAAGAATTTTTTATAGATATAGTGTAAACCATTATTAAACAATAACCTGTCATCCCGACCGAAATCGCGCCCGGATTTCAGTCACGGGCTTTGAGTAACTTCGCGATGGAGCGGAGGGATCTGTGTAGCAAGAAACCTGCTAAAACCTCAATTACTGCTATGGCATAATCCTTGCTATTGCAGACCCCTCCACTACGCAGCGTAATAATTTATTGCACAAGAGAGGGTTACAGCCCGCAGCTTCGGTCGGGGTGACAAAAGGTGCTAATTTAACAACCTCATCTGTCACTGGCACCGCAAACCACCTGCTAAATTTCATCTGATACTACTTCTTCAATTAACAGCAACGCACTTTGCTGCACCTCATGGGAGGAATCTCCCGGCAATAAGCAACTCATTAACCAAAAACTATTGATGGCAAGCGAGCAGCCCGATACAGGGAGATTCTTCACTCCGCTGTCGCTTCGTTCAGAATGACACGGGGTGAGATCTTCTGCTTGGTGCCTGGATGCCTTGGTGCCTCGGTGCCTAAAATCACTTATAATCAATTGCAAGGTTAATCAGAGCGGCGGGGTGCAGCGATTTACGATCGGTGCCGTCGGCAATTTGGTGGCGGCAGGAGAAGCCATGTGCGCAAACGGGTTCGTTTTTGCTTGTTTGGCGAAGCAGAGGAAAAAGCTGCAGCTCGCCAATCTCCATTGAGACCTCATAGTTATCACTGTCATATCCGAAAGAGCCGGCCATTCCGCAACACCCCGTTGGCATGGAAACCGGCTGATAGCCAGCCCACTGCAACGCTCTGAGCGTTGGCTCCAACCCCACCTGTGCCTTGGCGTGGCAATGTCCATGAACGTGTACGATGCCCATATCCACATCACCGGGAAATGATGCCATTTTTGATATCTGATCAATAAACTCTTCAAACATCAGAGTGTTGTTGGAAATCAAATTAGCATGGTCCAGCTTATCATCATCACACAGATCAAGTGATTCATCCCGAAAAGTGAGAATCTCCGAAGGTTCAAGACCGATAATGGGAATTCCCTCCTCTGCGTAAGGATACAACTTTTCAATATTACGATGCGTAGTGTTCTTTGCCTGATCCACCAGACCACGTGAGAGCTGTGTACGTCCACTGTTAAGAGGTCCGATGCAGATTACAGAATATCCCAGGTTTTCAAGCACATCGAGGGCGTGTCTGGCAACCTCCGGTTCATTGTAGTTAGTAAAATAATCAACCAGCAGTACGACACGGGGCTTGTCGGTCAATGTTGTGCCAACATACTTGCGATGGGCACGATACCACTTTTTAAAGGGCTGATCTGAAAAACCCGGAACCGGGCGCCGTTTATCAAAACCAATTATTTGATAGAGCAGCTCCTTAAACACTTTGGTGTTGCTCATAGCATTGCCGAGCTTTGGAAATATCGAACCAAGAGGCAGATACCCGTCCGGCCGCCCAAAGAACAGGTCAGCGAGAGTTTTGCCATTCCGTTGATGCCAGCCGTTAAGAAATTCTGCCTTTAGTTTTGCCATATCCACATTGGCGGGGCACTCGGTTTTGCACGCCTTGCAGCTCAGGCAAAGTTTAAGCGCCTGTTTGATTTCTTCAGAGTTGAACGCTTCGAGCTGCCTGCCGGTAAATATCTGCCGAAAAACATTAGCGCGGCCCCGGGTTGAGTCTTTTTCATCAAGCGTAGCCATATAGGATGGGCACATGGTGCCACCGCTTTCGGCTTTTTTGCGGCAAGCACCGGCACCGTTGCACAATTCCATTGCCTCCGCGAAGCCGCCCTCTTTACGCCAATGAAAAGCAGTCGGCACATCAGGCGATTCCCGGTCGGGATGAAATCGCAGGTCAGCATCAATAGGTTTTGGATCTACAATTTTTCCCGGATTTAAGCGGTTGTGAGGATCCCAGATCTGCTTAACCTTTTCAAGCAAAGACATCATTTTTTTGCCGAGCACTCTGTCGATATTGGGTGAGCGGACGCGTCCGTCGCCGTGTTCACCGGAGAATGAACCACGGTAGGTTTTAACAAGATCAGCCACTTCACCGGCCATGGCCATCATGCTCTCGAGCCCTTTGCGGGTTTTCAGGTTCAGCAGCGGACGCAAGTGCAATTCGCCGACAGAAGCGTGGGCATAATAGACGCAATCCACCTCATATTTGTCGACTATTTTTCTGAAATCACGTATATAATCAGGAAGATCCTGTACGCGGACAGCCGTATCCTCCACAAATTCCGGCGCTTTGGTTTCGTTGGTGAGCCCCATGAGCAGTCCGAGTCCCGCTTTTCGCAACTCCCAGACGCTGTTCATTTTTTCCGGATCGGTAAACACAGGGTACGCATATCCTTTTTTCTGTTTCAGGAGCGCCTGTTTCAGAGATTCGGCGCGATCAAGAAGTTGATCAGGGTCTTCTCCTTCAAACTCAATGACAAGCAGACATTTGGGCTTGCCTTCCAGAAAGAACCGGTTCTTCCGTTGCTGCACATTTCCTTCCGTAGCGCCGAGAATGACATCATCAACAAGTTCAACGGCTGAGGGGTCGTATTTAACGGCTTCCACGGTGGCTTCGAGCGCTTCATCAAGCGATTCAAATTGCGGGATGAATAAAATTTTCTCCGGATGAACCGGCTCAAGATTCAGTGTAGCTTCTGAGATGAGCGCAAGGGTGCCTTCGCTGCCGCAAATCAATTCGCACAGGTTAAACGGTCGTCCGCCTTTGGTGATAGGATCCATCTGACAGAGCATATCGAGCGCGTAACCCGTATTTCGGCGGATGATATCCGGATGGGGATACGATTCCAGAATCTCATCTTTGTGGTTGCAAAGCAAATCGACCATCCTGCGGTAGATATCACCTTCGAAATCGCGCTGTTTACGCTTATCTTTGAGCTGTTCTGCTGTAAGGGGGCCAAGAGTAGCGGTTGAACCATCACTCAACACCACATCCATTGATTTTACGTGCTGCCGCGTGGTTTTATATTTGATGGAAAATGACCCGGCTGAATTATTACCGATCATCCCGCCGATCATACACCGGTTCGTGGTGGAGGTATCCGGACCGAAAAACAAATCGTGTTTTGCAGCTTCGCGGTTAAGCTGATCGCGAATCACTCCGGGCTGCACCGTGGCGCTTCGGTTTTCCGGATCAATATCTTTGATAGATGTCATATGCCTCGAAACATCCATGATCACGCCACTACCGGTAGCCTGCCCGGGAATACTGGTGCCGCCGGCTCTTGCGGTCAGGCTGAAATCTTCCTCATTAGCCTGCGTAATAAGACGCCTGAGGTCCTCTTCTGATTTCGGAAAACAGACCCCTTGGGGAATTTCTTCATAAATAGAAGCATCATTGGCATAAAGACGACGGGTAAGCTCGTCGGTATAAACTCGAAGTGACATAATTTTGTAACTGAGAACCTGTGATTAAAGATTACGTCAAATATCCGAAAAGAAATACAGAGAAAAAATAATTTGAGGATGAATTCTTTGGCTGTTCT
>CAZDIA010000077.1:5775-9916 GCA_964505385.1 uncultured Chitinophagales bacterium | reverse complement strand
GAGCAGCTGCTGAAGAGCAGGCCTACAGTAATCATCAGTACGGTCGTCAGTTTGGTCAGATACGTCATCATATGGGTCTCCTTATTTTGTGTGTTTCAGTTGTATTTAAAAGTTAGGTTTGATAAAATTTCCGCCATAGAAGGGATTCTCTTCAGTGGGATTTGTGAATCATTTTTTTTGAAAAGTTACATAAATGGGATATAAACATTAATCTCACAACCACTTAATTGAAAATAACTAAAATATAAGCCATCTACACTAATGATATTATAATCCACCTATATTTCAAATAAAAGTTATCTATTTATACAGTTAACTTTATATTCTGCCCTATAAGTTAAAAAATTTGACCCTTTATTTAATAATCCGTTTTATATGGCTTGATCAATCAGTTGAACAAGGGCTGGAAAAATATACTTCTGATTTTTATAGTTTAGCAATTTATTATTAGACTGCATTAGAATAACACTGATGATATTCCTTACATGTTCAAAAGCTTCAAACCTGAGATATTGATATCAGGTTGTATATCATGGAATTAGAAAAATTTGTCCAGGCAGCGCAGGAAAAAGATGAACGGGAGATCAGCCGGTATTCACGATCTCTTATTCCACGTGTCACCGATTATCTGAAAGCAGTGTGTGGTGCCCCGCCCTATTTAGCTGAAGAAGCTGCCACTCAGGCATTTAATGACGTCACCAATAAACTCATTAAATCCGAAAAGGCGATAGACAAAGATGTGCTGAATTATATGCTCGTGGCTGCCCGAAACAAGTATATTGAGCTGAATAAGAGAGATCAAAATTATGAGGATCTACACCGTAATGCCGGAGATGATGATTATTTTCTTGCACCAGCTGAGCAAATACAAAACCTGATGGATGAAGAGCGAAAGTCGATTCTGCGAATATGCCTGCGAAAACTGGATCGGATTTCGCGATATTTCATTATGTATACTATGAAATATCCGGCTCAGAGCCTGGAAGAGATTGGAAAAAAATTCAACTACACCTACGGAACAGCACGAAAGAAAAAAAGTAACATCATTCAGACTCTGCAACGCTGTTTCGATTCATTTCAAAAACGCTGATAATACTTTAGCGATTTATCCTGCCAACTCCTTTTGCTCCAAAAGATCGTCTCTTACACCTTCCGGATCGGTGATATTTAACGTAAAAAGCTTAGCCGGTGGCACGTTTAAGAAAACCACTTTTTCCTTTTCCAGGCATTGCCGAACGAGTTTTTTCTCAAAATCACATCGAAACTGATTGAAGTTCACGTATTTATAATAAGTAATAAAACTTCCCGGCCTACAATGACTTAGTTTCTTATCCCAAATTTTTTCAGTGATGTGTTCCGGAATTGATTCATATGGTATGCTGGAATAGATATAATCATACGGTTCATCGGCAACATAATCCAATATATCACAGTGATGCAGATGAACATTGGAACTGGGATTAAAGCGTTGGGAAAGTATGTGAAACAATCGGTCGTTCAACTCAATCACATCAAGCCGGTCACCTGTTTTGAGTTCGTTGTGGATATAGCTGGTAAATGTTCCGGTTCCGGCACCCACTTCTAAAACCCTTACAGGGTCGCGGTTCTCATTTCGCCGCAGCTGCTTGCGTAATAATTTCACTACATCCCTTGCAAGGTATCTGGAGCTTGGCATTACCGCACCGGTCTGCTTAATGTCTTTCAGAAAGTGAACTATATGTTTAACGCCTGATTTATGTTTTGTCATAATCACATGTATAAATGGAGAGAATATATTACTAAATTATGAACACAATCGGTAATATTCGCTTTACCCTTCGTTCTCACGCTATATGAATTCTTTTAACCGCCTCTTTTTTCAAAAATTTTATTTTTATTTTATCTCACCTATCTTTGCATACATACCAGCAAAAAAATTTTCAACCGAGCTGGTTAAATAATTTTTAATCTCTAAAATTATACTCTGATTGTTTATCTGTCATGCAAATAATTATCTTCGGTCCGCCAGGTGCGGGTAAAGGCACTCAAGCCAAACTTATTCAACAGTATTTTAATATTCCACAGCTCTCGACCGGTGAATTGTTCCGGAATGCAATTAAGAATCAAACTGAGCTGGGTAAAAAAGTAAAATCAATATTAGATGCAGGCGATCTCGTTCCGGATGAAATTGTAGTAGATCTGGTTATTACTACTATTCGCCAACCCAAATATGAAAATGGATATATCCTGGATGGATTTCCCCGCACGATCAAACAGGCTGAATTGTATGATGAGCTACTTCTGAAAGATAATAAAGAGCTTGATGCTTTTATCTCTCTGGAAGTGCCTAAAGAGGAGTTGATTAAGCGAATTAAAAACCGTGAAGAAGGTCGAGATGACGACACTCCGGAAAAAATTAAAAGACGTATTGAAGTGTATGAAAGACAAACTTTTCCGGTAAAAGAGTACTACAGAGATAAAGGTAAACTCTGTGAAATTGACGGCATTGGGACGATTGAGGAAATACACCAGCGCATCAGGGACGTCCTGGATTACAAAAAGTGTTGAGCCAGTCAAGTATTGCGGGCGTAACATCAGTTAATGACTCAGCATTTTTAAATTTCTCCGCGCCCTTTCCGTAAACCATTAGCGGAACTAAATTCCGTGTGTGTGTTTTGACGGATAGATTTTCGACATTTCCATGGTCGCTGCAAATCAACACTGTATGTTTGCTTTGATTAACCATGGTATACAAAGCCTGCAATAGTTTGCTGATTCTGGTCAATGCTTCCTCCGCATTGCCTGCATTTTTTTCATGACCGGCCTTATCCGTTAAATAATATTCGTAGAGTACCAGATCATAATGATCTGCCGCTAAAATCAGCCGCTTAGCCGCGATATTTTCGTCGATATCAGGCAGATCAATATTAAGGCGCTTTTGCCAGATATCCTGGAAAATTTCTGCCGTGATCGCCCGGTCTTCCCGAACATCAGCCTCGCGATTCAAATCAATGCCGTTATCAATACACATTTTAGTAGTGCAACTCCACCGGTTGTGTTTTTCCGCGTATTCAAAAAACCGATCGGGATAGGCATTCATGAAATGGCAGTTGAACCCCATTTGTTTCGCTTTTCCGAAAATACTCGGGGTACCAAGCAATGGTTTAATTTTTGTATGAGGATACGGTCCGTGATGCCGGCCCAACAATCTGGCGGCATTTTCACCGGAAAACAGTGAAGTTTGACCCGTGCCGCTCTGAGGCAAACCATCCACACCAAGATTCGCATCTATTGGTTTAACCACCCTGTAATCATTTACATCAACCCTAAAACTTTCGGCAGTTAATTTTTCACCTGCAAATAACTCAAACCCATTCCAGCTTTGATCCAATGGATTTTCCGAAGCCTCCGGTCCGATGCCAAGGCCATCAATAAATATGAAAATTAGTCCCATTTACTTTTCTACAATGATTGTTACCGGACCATCATTGACTAATTTGACATTCATCATCGCTGCAAACCGGCCGCTTTCCACCGGCATTGAATAATTCGATTTGAGGTATTCAACGAATTCTTCATACATCGATTCCGCTTTTTCCGGATTCGCGGACTGAATAAAACTCGGCCGTGTGCCTTTTTTAACCGATCCGTACAAAGTAAACTGTGAAACTACAAGTATCGATCCATCAACATCTTCTACAGATTTATTCATTTTGTCTTCCTCGTCCTGGAAGATGCGCAATTTCGCTACTTTGTCCGCCACCCACTCCATCTGCTGCCGGCTATCATCCTCATGAACTGCCAGAAGCACCAGTAAACCATTATTGATCTGTCCCACAATTTCATTTTCAACTTCCACGGAAGCCTCACTTACCCGCTGAACTACTGCTCGCATAAAATGTTATTTTTCCTGTTTGTATTAGATTTTGTTTATAAATTTTGCTTAAAAAAAATGAACATAAAATTCCGCCAAAAAAACTACCAGACTGACAATCAGAAAAGGAACTCGCCGTCCCGGATTATACACATTCTAAATGTGAACAACTTTTAATAACCGGTGTGTAACAGATTATGCAAAATCACAAGCGAAAGTTTTCTTCTGTTCTGAACAACTCTGAACCTTTATACACAACTTGCGAGTACACTCAATCGGTGTTGATTC
>CAZDIA010000077.1:0-5675 GCA_964505385.1 uncultured Chitinophagales bacterium | reverse complement strand
GTTTGCGGGGCAGAACCTCTTTTTTTTCTGGACTATTTTTCTACCGGAAAACTGGAAAAAAATGTGGGGTATGAAGTAGTAAAAGGTTTTACCAAAGCGTGTAAAGAAAACGAATGTGCTCTTATAGGCGGGGAAACCGCTGAAATGCCCGATATTTACAATGAAGGGGAATTTGATCTGGCAGGGACAATTGTTGGTGTTGTGGATCAAAATAAAATCCTGGATGGAAGCCGAATCAGAAAAGGAGATGTTTTGCTTGGATTTGAGAGCTCCGGGCTGCACACTAACGGTTATTCGCTCGCGCGTAAAGTTTTGTTTTCTGAATTTGATATCAATGATCAACCACTGGAATTGTCAAAGCCGATAGGTGAGGAGTTGCTACAGATTCATCGATCATATCTTCGGCTCATTTCAGAATTGAAAACTGTTAACGGGGTTCATGCATTTGCACACATCACAGGTGGAGGTATTACGGGAAACGTGAAGCGATTACTCAGTGAGGACCAAAAAGTTCTAGTGGACTGGAAATCCTGGGAGCGGCTGGAGATTTTTAACCTCATTCAGAAAACCGGTAATGTGCCGGAAGAAGATATGCAGGCGAGTTTCAATCTTGGAATCGGTCTTGTTGCAATTGTTGATAAAAACTCGTTGGACCAAATTATTCAGAAAGCCGAATCCTTAAATGAACCGGTTCACCAAATCGGTTTTATAAATTGATTCTTTTGGTATTTAATGATGAATAATTTTACTATCAGGAAAGTATCAGATAATCAAAAATATTAAGACAGCATATGCCAAAAGTACATTTACTTCGTATAGCTCACGGTCGCAGCGGCGACAAAGGAGATGCCAGCAATGTAGGTGTCATTGCCCGTCATCCGGATATTTACCCTTTTTTAAAGGAAAAGTTAACAACGGATGTGGTTAAAGAGCACATGAAACATATTTGCAAAGGCAAGGTGGAGCGCTACGAATTGCCAAATCTGGGGGCGCTTAATTTTTTGCTTCATGAAAGTTTAGGAGGGGGGGGTACTGTTTCACTCAAACTGGATGCCCAGGGAAAAACTCACGCTTCCATGCTTTTGAAAATGGAAATTGACGTTCCGCAGGAACTGATCGATAAAGCCGACCAATCCCGCGAAACTGAATTTACCGCTTAATTAGTGCCTCTAAGAAAATGCCAATATCTTCGTTCCGCTCGTCCCAAAAATGCTCATGTACGCCATGTACATTGCGCTTTTTGGGACTTCGCGCGCCTTGATCTTGGCGTTTTCTTAGGGCACTTTGAATTTTCTTACAGGTACTAATTCAGATTTATAGGCAGGCGCACCATCGTATCCTCCCATTTCAGCACCAGACGGGCGCCGTCGCTTGTTTCTTCAAAATCAATATCGAGAGCTTCCCATTGCTCATCTGTATCATGTGCTTCCACTTCGGCCCGGAGCACATCATAATCTGAGTCATAGTCAAAAGCGCCCCATTGGCCGAGTTGCTCACTCAGGATGATGGTCCAGGCATCCTCACCCGGAATAGTAAACACCGCATACATTCCGGATTCAACACGTTCCCCGTTGATCATTACATCGCTGTCGAAATAAACCTGGGTAGCTTCATTAGCTCCGGTTCGCCAGATTTCATCAAAGGGAACAAGTTCTCCGAAGATGATACGATCTCTCATGAGTGGCTGACCATAAACCACTTGCATATATGTATCGTTTATTTGAGCCTGCGAGATCGCCACCGGGCTCTCTCGCGGATCCGGTGCATCCTGCGCTGCTATCTGAGCCGCAAAAATGGCAGCTATAATCACTGTTAAGCAGGTTATTTTCATTTTCATAGCTCTGATATTTTTTGATTAATTATTGTTTTAATTCAGAATAAAAAACCATTATCAGATGAATTTCTATCCCTTTGTAAACTATAATGGAATAAGAATTCGATCTATTGTGGATTTTTACTTAGTACACCCATCTGAACTCATTGCTTTGTATTTCAACATTACCAACTATCCGTTCATTGATAATTATACGATATAAATCCTCTGAAAATTCCTTCTTTTTATAAACCTGATCCTGAAAGAAAAATTCAAAGTACAAAACCAATAAGCATTTGATCCCTGGTGGGTTCATAACTAAATCGAACTCCTGCATCGAACGTTAAATTGAAGAAATCGAAACGGGTTCTTAATTCAGCACCATAAGCGGTTCGGCTTTTGTTAATTCCGGTTTGATCTAAAGTTATATCCAGCGGACTTAATGTATTGGTGAACAAAGCGAGATAGATGGATTGCAACTGTGATGGAATTGTTATCCATGCACGATCAGCATGCACGATTGGAATTGTATACCGGGTACTCAATCTAAGCACCTGCTCGCGGTCGGGAATATCACCGGTTCGAAATCCTGGTCGCAGCAATCCTGCCTGATCAAGCAGAATACCATCTGAATACTGAAATTCGATTCCTGTTCTCAGTGATTGATTAAATCTTCTTAAGGGAGATAAATAACTAAAAATTCCACCGGAAACCGCAAAATCGGGACGGCCTTCAAATTCTTCAGTATAACCTGCAAACCATTCATTAAACAGCTGTAAGCCGGTATTTGGCTGAATGTCCTGAATGTTTTGCTGAAGCCTGATATTGGTTGAAAACCTGATTGAAGCGCGGTATTGCTCGAGCCAGGCAGTTGGTTGCGGCAATACCCCGTTTTGATAAACACCACGAAGCCTGGTATATCTGACATCTGGACGAACCAAGAAGTTTGACAAATACAGATTATTTTCAAGCGTATAAGGGAATGATGTTTGAAGATTAATCCCCTGCTGTTGAAAGCCTTCGTTGCCGCTGCTCAACGGTTGCGAAAAAGCGCGCAGGGTATAACCGGGATACCATCCTCTTCTGGTGTAGCTGGCATCGTACCACAAGTATTCTTCTCCGTAGCTCAAGCTCATCTCATACTTTTTGCGACGAAGTACATCGCCGCTGGTCATAGTAGCTCCAAACTGAAATTCCGGAAATGTACTGTCGAATTCGGCAATCGGAAAAATTGCTCTGGGTCGAAGCCAGCCAATGCCGGTTCGGTACTCTTCGGTTTCCCAATTACGGGATTCATCAAGCTTATCATCACCCAATCGTTTACCCGAATCTTCACCGGCTATCTGATTCTCTCTTTTATCCTCATCAATACTACGGTTGAAGAAATTCTCGCGATCAAGAAGAGCCAGCTCCTGTGTGCTTGCTCTTTGAACTACAAACGCAATCCGATCACCACTCGGATGATAGGATGCTTCAAAAGCATTATAAAGAGTGTTGGTAACTTGATGAATTTCATCCTCAGTAAGATCCCATTCATAAATGTTCATCACATCACCGGGTTCAGCGGTAAACATGAGCTTTTCCTTTTCAGGGTGCCAGGTCAGATCATAAAGTCCGGAGCCGGGAAACGTAAGCTCCGGTTCGGATTTATTTAACTCCGGATTATCCGAATCAATCAACCAGATGCCGATTTCTCCGTTAATGTTGGCAATAGCTGCCAGGCGATTTTTTTGCTCCGGGTGCACGGCAATTTCTGATATATGATCCGGATAGATTGAAATCAGGGTGTCCTGCACGTTACCATCACGGATTTCGACCAGTTGTGAGGTTTCCTTATGTGTTTGCAAGCCTAAAAAGAGATCATTTCCCACGGGTTCCGGTGAATGAATGCGTGCTCGATCAGTAAGGCGTTTTGTATCACCATTATTCGGATTCAGCTCAAAGTAATCCATTTTCCAGGTGTTATGATGGTAAGGATGAGTCACCTGCCGGCTGAAGTACACCGAACCTTCATCACCGAACGTATATTGATAGTCGTCGGTCATAGTACCGGTGTAAATCCGGTCGGAATTCTCATAATCACCAGAGAGTTGCCATAACCCTGCCCGTTCGTTGTAAAAACTTCCGTAAAACAGCAGACGATCTTCATCCAGATATTTTGGCCGGTTGATTAGATCTCCGTCCATTCCGGTATCTACCAACTCATAAGGAGTTATTCCTGCATTTGAAATGCTGTCCAGCTTGGGTTGATAACGATCGGCCTGATAATCGTGGAATTTTTCTTCAAGTGTTGATGGCCATTTTCCGGTAGTGTTTCGTAATGAAAACCCATAGCCAAGAAAAAACCGCCGGTTTACATCTTCTATGATTCGTTTGGTGATATCTTCACCGTATTCCTGATGGAGCCAATCCGTAAAAACATACCCGCCGAAATAATGCCTTCCACCGGGACGTGTTCTGGCTGATGGATACACCAGCTCGCCGATTGACCAGCGTTCCCCGGAGTCAAAATTGGCCATGATTTGATTTGTGAAAAACGGATGATTTCCGCGACCTCCTTTATCCGGGCGAACTTTGCTTTCCTGATATACGGCTATGCCTTCTGTCATACCCAGAGGGGCGGTTAAATGAAATGACGGGGCAATATCCGGGGCGAATGGTCTTATCAGGCGGGAAAGGGACCATGATGGAGTTACCGAAAAATGCAGCGCGTGCACCAATTCGTGAGGCATTACCAGTTCCAGCCAACCACCTGTCTGTAAATTCAAAGATTTGCCTCTGCGCGGTGGTGTTTCCACTTCTATTCTGAAATGATTAGTAGAAACCACCCCGCCGGTGCGATCATTATAATCATTGAGTACAACCGGGAAGTTTTCTAATTCTCCGCCAACCAACTCCTGTATTTCATCATATTGGCTTTCCAATATTCTCAATGAACGGCGTGCCGGCACCTCCGCTGATTCGGGAAAGATCATCCGAAACCTATCAGTATTGATTTCTTTCCACTCCACATCAGGGCGGTACACCGGATCGTAAAGCTGACCAAATGAGGTTTGGCTTATAATCAACAACAAGATGATGAAAAATGCGGAAGCTCGAAGGGGAAAAGACATTGCCGGTTAGCAAAAAGGTTAGTTATCCTGTAATCATCAGCTATAATATGGGCAATCTTTCTGATTCAGAAAAATGAAATCATGAAGAGATAATCGGTTTTATCTTTTTCTTCAACTCTGTTCCTGATTGATCTTGTGCTTTCTCAAGTTCATATCTTGACTGTAGTCGTAACCACATTTCCGGACTTGTTCCAAGAGCCAGGGATAATCGTAAAGCTGTATCACCGGTTATGCTCTGCCTGCCTCTGATAATATCATTAATCCGGTTAACCGGTACATCAATACTACGGGCAAATGCTCGCTGGGTAATACTTAGCGGGTCGAGAAACTCTTCCTTTAGTATTTCTCCCGGGTGAATGGGTTCTATTGCAGGCTTATTATTCATAATGTTAACCTCTTTGTCACTTTGTCACTCTGTTACTTTTTCACTATTTCTACCTCCCACTTATTAACGACCCGTAGCCGATATCCGCAAACAACATGGCTTCATTCTTTTTGATCCATGCTGTAGCCTGATCGACATCAGGGTACCAGGCGCGAACCAAATTCCAGAACTTTTTACTGTGATTCATGTGGATACGGTGGCAAAGCTCATGAATCAGAATATAATCACGGATTTCCGGAGGCATTTTCATCATTCGCCAATTCAGCGAGATGTTCCCTTTCGATGAGCAACTGCCCCATCGGGTTTTCTGATCGCGGATGGTTATCCTGCTCACTTTTATCGGCATTTTTTCCGTTAATTCAAC
>CAZDIA010000076.1:0-10597 GCA_964505385.1 uncultured Chitinophagales bacterium | reverse complement strand
TTCCAGCAGTTTTCCACCATTGATCAGCTATCCGGTGGCAGAGCTGAAATCATGGTCGGGCGAGGCTCTTTTATCGAATCGTTTCCGCTTTTTGGATACGACCTTAACGATTACCCCGAGTTGTTTGCCGAAAAACTTGACCTGCTATTGAAACTCCGGGAATCCGAAACAATCACCTGGAAAGGCAAGCACCGCCCTTCTATTGATAATCGCGGAGTTTACCCGAGGCCTTATCAGAAGGAGTTGCCTGTTTGGGTTGCTGTAGGAGGCACCCCGGAATCCGCTTATCGCGCAGGCGCAATGGGTTTGCCGATGGCACTCGGCATTATCGGAGGACAACCGGCACGATTCAAACCCCTTGCTGAAATCCATAAACAAGGGGCCTCCGAAAATGGTCTGGAAGCTCCCCCTCTCAGCATCAATTCCCACGGATTCATTGCCGATGATGAAAAAGATGCGGCTGATACTGCCTTCCCCGCTTTTAAAGAAGTCATGGATAAAATCGGCAAAGAACGCGGATGGCCGCCAATGAGCCGGGATCAATTTGAAGCCTCCCGCACGATATACGGCGCCAATTTTGTTGGAAGTCCGCAGCAGATTATCGAAAAAATTCTGCATCAGCATGAGCTTTTTGGCCATGAGCGTTTGCTCTTACAGTTCAGCGTAGGCTCGATTCCCCATAAAAAAATGATGCGCTGCATTGAACTGTACGGCACAGAAGTTGCGCCTGCCGTTGGAAAAGCTTTAGGTGTTTAAAGGTGCTGGGTGCTCGGTACTCGTACGCGGTACTGCTCTTCAGTTAACAATCAAAACCCTCTTGCTCCAGTATCTTGCGGACTTGTTCGGTTTTAGAACCGTTAAGAATAATCTTTTTCCCCTCCACATAGCCGCCGGTTCCACACTTTGATTTGAGTTTGGTCGCCAGTTTCTCAATCACCTGTGGATTATGTTTGATATCCGATATCACGGTGACCGGTTTTTTATTTTTCGGGTTTTTGGCTTCGTGAATTTTGAGCTTCATGAATTTGTATAATTGTAGTTTCCACATTTGGTTGCAGGAATGAGGGCGACCCATGTCACGCACAAAATTCCTTATTTGCTCTTTTAATCACAATGAAGATAGTTTATTGGGATTGAAAAAGTAATACTGTCGCTACTTGATCAACATCATTACGCCTGACTTCACCTGATCACCCACTAAAAGTCGATAGACATATCCGCCGCTTGAGAAGCCGGAGCCGTTAAAAGTTTATTCACGCCGGTACAAAACCTTCCCTTCGGTATCGATGTGGTGCTTCAGGTTTTCATTTTCAATATCATCATAAATAACTAATCCGAAAAACCAGGGCAATGGCAGCTCTTCATTAAGCCTTGCACTGAGCCGTGATTTTATCTTCCAACTCAATTCATCTCCCTTTAAAGCAAGATCTACATCTGATCCCTTTTTGTAGTTTCCCATCGACCTGGAACCAAAAATGATAACCGACTCAATTTCCGGATACTTGCTCATCTCCTCCCGGATCAACTGTAAGCTTTTCTCAGTTAGTCCGAATGTTGCATTTTTTGTTTCATCCATCGGTACAGTCGTTCAATTTCCGGGTAATATTCAAAAACAACGGCCTGAACAGCAGAACGGAAATCAGCTTCATCATATTTGTGCACTAACGTGTTTCTGAGATTGAGCATATCAAGCCAGATTTCTCCACTACTAAGTATCCCGTGATGAAATGCCGTTTTAAAGACTTCTCTAGGAAATGATACAGAAACTCCCTCGCTTTCCAGATAATCCTTGAGTGTTTTCCATGTTAGCTCAAATGTATATTCAAAGCGTTTGACCAGACCTTCTTTTTCCAGGTCGCTAAGATGGTCAAAGTTCTTTACAGCCTCCTGAAATTGCAGGAAGGCTTTTTCCAGATTCTCAAACCTTTGTCGCAAACGGATTTTCTTTTGCATCATAGAGAAAAAGTAATAAAAATTAAGCTTTGTATCCTGCCGGAAATGTGCCGCACGATATAACTTTTTGAATTTTATCCTCTCTTCACCCCCACCCCAACAATTCCGGTTCCCTGCGGGCTTTTTCGGCGGACATCTATCGCATTGAGAATCATGCCCGGAATAAAAGTGAGCAAGTACCAGAATGGCAACAGCGCAATCGCTCCGAAACCGAGGTTGGTCATCCAAAGCATGGGATATTTGATCAAAATCACCCAGGCGGCGTGTCCGTAGCGGCCGTACGTATAATGCACATCTACCGGTTCCAGACCTGCCTGGCTCATCTTTTTGCGTAACTCCTTGATGCCGTATCCAACCCGGGCGTGTTCTTCCACAAAGAACTCATCATCACCGGCATCTTCTTCAGCATAAATTGATGGTGAATGCATCACAAAATAGCCTCCGTTCTTCATGGAACCGGCAAGGCGGCGCATTACCTCAACATCCTGATCAATATGCTCCAGAACATCCACGCATAATACCAAATCGTAATCGGGTTCTTCCTCCCACTCCAGCAGGTCGGCTTTTTCAAACGATATGCGCTCATTGTATCGGGTCCGCTCAAAATAATAGCGGCAATCCCTGAGATAATCTTCTTTAATGTCAACCGCTTTTACCTGCGACTGCGGAAAAATCTTTAAAAGCTGGCGATCATACTGGCCAAAGCCGCTTCCGGCATCTAACACCTGTTGTATACGATAACCCTGCTTTTTTTTCAATTGCCGGAGTTTTCTTCGCACATGCCAGCTGCGAAGGAAAAACAGATCGAGAATTAAATAAAAAAGGCGTCGAAGAAATAAGTTTTCCCGGATCAGGCCGGCCATCCGGTCTTTGGTGGGATCGTAGGCAATTTTGCTCATAAGCGCTTGCGGATATTAACCTGATCTGCCGCTTCCTTGTTCTGACTTTGGGTCCACATCTCACCAAGAAAACCAATTGAGAAAAACTGCACTCCAAGCATTAAAAACAGTATCCCGAACAGAAAGAGAGGCCGGTTTGTCAAATAGACTTCAAAAAATAACCGCATGATGGTCAGATAAAGTACAATTCCGCCTCCGAGAATTAAAAAGAATGTGCCTATCGATCCGAAAAAATGCATTGGCCGGCGCATAAAAGAGCTGAGAAACAGCAGGGTGATTAAATCCAAAAACCCTTTAATAAACCGTGAAAGCCCGAACTTTGACTCACCATGTTCCCGCTCACGGTGATTCACAACTTTTTCGCCAATCCGCGTGTATCCCTGCTCATAAGCGATAAATGGGATATAGCGGTGTAGCTCACCATACAGGCGGATATTTTTAATCACTTCGTTACGGTAAGCCTTTAACCCGCAGTTGAAATCGTTGAGTTTGATCCCTGTAGCCAGTGAGGTTACGAAGTTAAAAAAGCGGGAAGGAATGGTTTTGCTGATTGGATCCCGGCGCCTCTTTTTCCATCCACTCACCAGATCATACCCTTCTTCGATTTTGGCAATCAGCCCCGGTATTTCGGCGGGATCATCCTGAAGATCGGCATCCATAGTGATAACATAATCCCCTTTGGCCATCTCAAACCCCTTCTGCAGCGCCACGCTTTTGCCGTAATTTCTGCGAAAGCCAATCCCCCGTACATTCGGATTTTTCTCATGCAGCCCGGCAATGACCTTCCATGAATTATCAGAGGATCCGTCATCCACATATATAACTTCATAGGAATACTTGCCCGAGAGCACCTCATCAATCTGACGGAAAAGCTCCGCGATCGAATCCTCTTCATCCAGCAGCGGCACAATGACGCTTACATCCATTCCTTGTGATAAATCTTCAGCCACGTAGCACTAATTAAGTTGTAATACCTGATTATTTATGATAATTACAAAACAGCAGCTGTTTCAATACTGCTGTCTGGTTTGTATAATACTTGCGGAAAAATAATATATTTCAGAATCTGAACCGAAACTAATATGTTGATAGCGAACGCGGGTAACGGTTCGCCTGCAATGTAAACATAACACGATCCCGCTATAAATGAAAAAATTGTATTATAGTATCGGAGAAGTTAGCCAGATTGTGGGAGTGGAGCCTCATGTTTTGCGGTACTGGGAGCAGAAATTTGATCAGCTCTCCCCAGCCAAAAACCGTGCCGGCAAACGCACATACACCGATTCCGACCTGGAATTGATCTGTAAATTGAAGATGTTGATAGTAGATCAAAAATACAGCACGGCTGGTGCTCGTAAAGCTCTTGAGGAAACTCAAGATAAAAAATCATCCGAAATTCCTGCTTCACTCGTAAATGACCTGCAAAAAGTTCGTGTTTTTTTGGATGATTTGTTGAGACGAATATGAGAATGTGAGTGATGAACTGGACTCCACTTTTCCCTTTAAAACTGGTACTGTTCCCCGGTGAGACGATTCCTCTGCACATTTTCGAAAATCGTTACCGGGAGATGATGAACTACTGTCTGCAAAATGAGGAGCCGTTCGGTGTAGTTGCCAAATACTCCTCAAGATTGCCGCGCGTAGCCTGCCTGGCTGAGATAGTGGAAGTATCCCAAAAATACTCCGACGGCAAGATGGATATTATTTGCAGAGGAAAAAACCGCTGCTATATCCACAAGTTTGATGAATCTAAAAGCTATTTGAGGGGTGAGACGGAAGAGTTTGATGACTTTGTGGAAGACCTGAATGATCCGCTGGTAGATCTGAAAAAAGAGACCTCCGAACTGTATGATGAGCTCATGAAAGTCGCTCAAAGTCAGCTTGATATCGAAGAGCCGAAAAAACCGATTGTCTCTTATGATTTCGCCCACCAAATCGGATTTTCCATCAAGCAGAAGCAGCAGCTTCTTGAGTTGCGATCCGAGCGGGAGAGGTTGGAATTAATTCGCGATCATATGAAGGAAATCATGCCCAGAGTAAAAGCTTATGAAACCATGAAAGAAAAAATCAAAACCAACGGGCACTTCAAAAACTTTCCGGATTCGTAAAATCGAATAACAATTAACAGATACAGAAAATCTTAAAAATCATGGATCTTACTTCACGTCATTACGATGATTTTTCACTTTATACTATTGATGCAGGTCGGTTTAAACTCGACGGCGGAGCGATGTTCGGTGTTGTCCCCAAAACCTTATGGTCCAGACAAATACCCGCTGATGACAAAAATCGCATCCATATGGCTCTCCGCTGTCTGTTGATCCGGTCACACAAAACCGGCCGCAATTATTTGATTGACACCGGCATCGGCAACAAGTTCGATGAAAAATTTGAATCCATCTACGGTTTGGATACATCCGAATATAACCTCGATGATTCTCTCTCCTATCACGGCTTCTCGCGTAAAGATATCACTGACATCATCTTTACCCACCTGCATTTTGATCACTGCGGCGGAACCACGGATTATGTAGACGGTAAGTCCACAATTGTTTTTCCCGAAGCGAGACTTTGGGTTACCAAAAAGCAGTGGGAGGAAGCCACTAATCCCAACATGAGAGAAAAAGCCAGTTTCCTCAAGGAGAACATCGAACCCCTTGCCGAAAGCGACAATCTTCAATTGATTGATGAAGGCCATGAATTTGAGCCCGGCCTCACACACCGTATCGTAATCGGGCACTCACTGGGGCAGCAGCTGCCCTATCTCACCGTCGGAACCACACATCTCATGTATGCCGGTGATCTGTTCCCCACTTTTGCCCATATTCCGGTTCCATGGGTAATGGGATATGACATGAGGCCGGTATACACGCTGGAAGAAAAAATGGAAATTCTCCCGGAATGCGAATCCACCCCGGTCTACTTATTTATGGAACATGATGCGCAGCAAGAAGTAATTACGGTTCAAAAAGAAGGGAAAAATTATAAAATGGGTGAAGGGCTTACTCTTAGCGAATTGCCTTAAGCATGTGCTGTCAAATTTGGTTTTTGCCATTTACGTAATCAGCAGGGCACCGGATGTTAACCGGTTTGTAAAAACGCGTTTAGATTGATCATAGCGCGATATTACGTACATTATGAGGGAACTTGAATCGTTAAACCTGAGTACTAAGCACGATGTGTATTTAAAATCAAACAGGTAATCCAGTGAGCACACCGCGGCCCGACAATCAATTTCCCGATGCTGAAATATTTCGCAATCTTGTATCCCGGGAATATACCAGACTGCGCAACAGCCGGTTAACGGCAATAATCAGCATTGCTGTTGCAGTTTTTCTTGCAACTTCTTCATTGGGAATTGCGCTTGAGAGTTTTTTCTATCTCTCATCCACAGGCAAAACCATTATATGGATAGCCATCGCCGGAGTGACCGCGGCCACTGCATTCCTTTTAAACCGGTATTATCAAACCGAATCTTTTAAAGCGTTCTATCGCCGGTTTACGGCTGTTCATGAACTCCATCCTCTGCGGCACACCCTGGATTTACTTGAAAACAGCCGGGGTGATACAAGTCCGCTGCGTGAGGCCGCACTCAGGCAAAACCAGGCGGGGCTGAATCAGGATGAAATATCGGAGCATCTACAGAAATTCATTTCCAACCACCAGCTTCACAAGCTTAAAATCGCCGGACGCTCCTCACTGGCCGTCGGTGCTGCGCTCCTGTTAATTCCACTGTTGTTTGCATCCGACTCCACACAGCGTTACGCGCAATTCTGGTCTGAGTTTGAACGCCCCATCCCCTATGATTTTACCGTGGAACCCGGCAACACTACCATCGAACAGGGCGGTGAATTTGAGATGAAAATCCGGTTTGACGGAAACATCCCCGATGAGATGCAGATGGCGATGCGAACTGAGGAAGAGTCCGATTTTCGCCGCCGGAGCCTTGAGGAAACTGAAGATGGTGTTTTTGCCGCACCCGGTGTTGAGCTGTTCAATGACCTATTCTATTATGTTGAACTCGACGGGTACGAGAGTGAGCAATTTCTGGTAGAAGTGGAGCAGTTGCCGCGTCTGCGTGATCTCACCGTTGAAGTGCATCCACCGGAATATACCGGGCTGGAATCGGAATCCTACACCTACCCGTTTAGCCGGATTGAGGCATTCCCCGGCTCAGAATTGCGAATTGAAGCCTTGCCGAATAAGGCGTTAACGCAGGCTCAGTATTTTTCCGCTGTAGAAGGTGATTCCATTGATCTGAGCCCGGCAGAAGATGATGACTCCCTTCTTACCGCTTCACATGAGCTGATGGAAGCTGACACGCTTGGATTTTATCTCGAGGATGAATACGAACTAACCAACCGCAACGGGTTCAATTTTGAGATTGAGTTGCGCGAAGACCGCAGCCCGACCGCAGAAATACTGAGTCCGGAGCAGGATTTGACGCTATCCACAGCGATGCCGGTTGATCTTGTCTATGAGATAACTGATGACTTCGGATTTACGGCCGTCTCACTGCATTACGAACTTAACAAAGCGTATGTTGATGAGCCGATCACCGGATCAGTGGATCTTGAGGTGCCGGCGGGTACCGAAGCTATTGAAGATCACGAATGGGACCTTGATGAAATCGGGCTGAGCAGTATGGACCGGCTTACTTACTGGATTGAGGTCAGTGATAATAACGTAGTGACCGGCCCCCAGACATCGGAAAGCGCTCCGCAGACTATTTCCATCCAATCCCTTGCCGAACAGCTCACCGAGCAGGATGAGCGCGAACGGGATATGAGCGAATCATTTGATCAGATACAGGAGCAATACAACCAATTCCGGGATGAAATGGATCGGTTCCGCCAGGAAGTCCGTGAAAACCCTGATGATGACTGGGAGCAATCTCAGATCCTTGATGAAATGCAGGATCAGCGAGAGGGTATTGATCAGGAAGTTGAAGATCTCCAGCGTGAATTTGACGAACTTACCCAGGAGCTTGAGCAAAGAGGCAACCTTTCTGAAGACACCCGGCAAATGTATGAAGAGCTTAGCGATTTGATCAGCGAGATTGATGATCCGGATCTGATGCAGCAGCTGCAGGAGCTTCAGGAAAATCTGCAGGATATGGATCAATCCCAGCTCAGGGAAGCTCTTGATGAATTCGAATTTGATGAAGATCGCTATCGCGACCGGCTGGAGCGTACAGTTGAACTGTTTAAGCAACTCCGCCTCAATGCCGATCTTGACAATATGGCGCAGCTCATGGAAGATCTTGGCATGCAGGAGCAAGATATCATCGACAGTGAAGAACTTGGTGACGAGGAGGTGCGGCAGCAGGAGAGTATCCGTGAGGAGATGGAGAATATATCCGAAAAGCTCGACGGAATTGGTGAAGACGGTCCGGATCGCCATCAGGAGCACATGCAGCAGTTTGAGCAGGAAATGACCCCTCAAATTGACGAATTAAAAGATCAGCTGGATCAGAATATTGAACAGATGCAGCAGGACGGGGCGGATCAGGACCAGATGCGACAGGATCAGCAGGAAATGCGCGACCAGATGCAGCAGCTTTCCGATACTTTCAACGAAACCAGGGAGTCGATGCAGCAGGAGCAGATTGAAGTTAATATCGCTTCTCTGAAAACGATTCTCGGCGGGCTTATACAGCTTTCAACCACCCAGGAGGAAGTGACACTGGAAACCGCTGAGCTTTCCGACAACAGTCCCGCTTTCGTAGATCAGGCACGGCGCCAGCGCAACATCGGCGAACAATTCAACCAGTTTACAGATTCCCTGCGGCAGGTAGCCTCAGAGGTACCGCAATTTCCGAACCAGGTAAGTGACCGCCAGCGCGAAGTGCAGCGTTACATTGAACATGCAACCGACTACCTCGTTGATCGCGACGGTTCAAGAGCGAGCTCTGCCGAGCGAAACGCTCTCGGTGAAATGAACAGGCTCAGCAGTTTGCTTGCCGATCTTATCGATCAGCTTGAAGACCAGATGAACGGTGGCGGCGGTGGTGATATGAGCATGGAGGAGATGGTGGAGCAAATGCAGGAAATGTCACAGGATCAGCAGGAGCTTAACCAGCAGATAGACGATTTTATCAATGACCTGCAGGGGGAACGGCTTACCCAGGATGAGATGGAACGCCTTGAGCAGATTGCCGAGCAGCAAAACCGTATACGCGAACAACTTGAAGAACTTCAGCGTCGCGGCGGCCTCGATTCGGGGGATGAAGCTCTAAGTGAAATGGAGCGGATTAACGAGGAGATGGAAGAGACCATCCGTGAGCTGCGGGGCGGCCAGACCGATGAGATCATGGTGGAACGCCAGCAAAATATTCTCTCCCGAATGCTGGAAACAGAGGAGTCTATGCAGCAGAGAGATGAGGATGAAGAAGAACGCGCCGGTGAAACCGCAGAAGAATACGAAGCCGGCGAAACTTCGGATTTCACTATTGACGAACTACGCCAGTATCTGCGCTCGAGCATCGAAGAAGCCGAACAAACCCGATTCAGCGAAGATTACCAGCGGCTGATTGAAGCCTACTTCCGCCTGCTTGAAACGGAAATGGAAGAGGAGCTGCCGGAGGAGGAAGATGAGTAGGGAGTGGATTTAATTTAACTTTCTACAAAAACCTTTGTAGTTGCAACAGGTGTTATGAATTGCCGGGAAAGTTTGTTTGACGTTTGAGGTTTGATGTTTTGTGTCACGACAAAATCAAACTTCAAATGATAAAAACGGTTGCAAGCCGTAACTCATGTTGCAAGTACAATCTCTGAATGTGGATCATATAAAATGGTGAAAGGAACTTGGGGTAGCACTGTACAATTGCATCACCGTGGCGTGCGCCACATATATAATGCCCGCGAAGCCACACCGGCTCACGGGCAGTTTTTTGATTTCGGTAATTTTTATTTCACCAGCGTCATGGTTCCGGTTTTGACCTGCTGGCCGGAACCGGATGCTTCGGTCTCTGTGATTTGAAGCCGGTACAGGTAGGTACCACTGGCCGCATCGGAGCCGTCCCAGCCGGCCTGGTGGGTGCCGGAGGTGTGCCGTCCGTCAACTACCGTAGCCACGCGACGTCCGGTCACATCGTAAACAGCCAATTCCACATGGGCATCTTCCGGAAGGTCAAACGTGATGGTGGTAACCGGGTTGAACGGATTGGGGTAGTTTTCCACGGTGAGCTTTTCCGGTTCAGCGGATTCAGCATCAGCAAGTTCACCTTCTTCCTCCCCTGATGCCTGCCCGTCGCTGTAGCGCTCCAGCAGAGCGGTGAGCTGACCGTCTTCGGCTTCCGGGTCTTCGAGAGCCTTAAGCGATGCAATCACCTCCTCGGCTTGTGCTTGTTTACCGGACAGCTGCAGGTAGCTGTAAAACAGCCGGCGGCCGGTGGTGCGGCGCAAAGCTTCCGGCCGGCCGGATTGGTTAAACAGCACCTCCCCGTACTCAACAGCCTGGCTGTGGTTGCCCCGCTGCTGCCACGCTTCGATGCGCAGCACATCAGCCCAGGGTTGCAATTCGGACGGCAGATCGGAAATGTGCCGATCAAGGGTGGAGAGCAGCTCTTCATTGCTCTGGCCGGCTAAAGCCATGCGCAGCTCACTCACACTTTGTACTTCTGACCAGGGAACCGAAGACCTTTGCCCGGTTGAGCTCGCTTCGGCTTGCTGAGCAGAAGAGTCAGGATTGGCAGCGGCAATTTCTTGCGACTGCCCGGAAGGCAGCGGATCCCAGAATAAGTG
>CAZDIA010000075.1:0-10783 GCA_964505385.1 uncultured Chitinophagales bacterium | reverse complement strand
AATACGCATTATCGTGGATTATTCACCCGGGTTTTGGTAATAATCAAAGGTGTTTTCATGAGGTGGTAACAGGAGTTTATCATTCAGGGATGATACAACCCTCGTAGTTATCAATTAATCATTTATTAAAACGAAAATACCATCCCCATATGACATCTGCGAAGAGCAATTATTTAGTCGCCGTGTTTGGCCACCAATGCAAACAAATTTAAAAGCCGAATTTATCATCAGCATAATCTTATAAAACGTGGTTTCCCGATGAATATTTAGCGTTCAACCGGAACAGCCGCTAAACCAGTGATCAGATTTTATATCTATATAAAGCCTATATAATAGTACTGACTTTCACCATATTTGTCCGTCCACGCATAGCAACCGGGATACCTGTGGCAAGCACTACGCGATCATCGGTAGTAACAAGACCTTCATCTTTGAGATATTCCTCCATCAACTTCACGCTTTCCTCGGTATCGAATATTCTATCCAGTTTGATCGGAGCTACCCCCCAGACTAAGTTTAACTGACGCAGTACCTCAACACTTTCGGTGAAAGCCACGACCGGAACTTCCGGACGATATTTTGCAATTCTTCGGGCTGTTGTTCCCGAGTGAGTAATAACCGCAATAGCTTTGGCATCAACAGAGTCAGAAATGCTTATGCAGGAATAACTTAATGATTCAACAATTTGTTTTTCTTTCCATTCCGGTTTGTTGAATTCGAGATCGCGATAAATGGAATCGGCCCTGAGCTCCATATTTCTACATATTTTATCAAGTTGCCGTGTCGCATCTATTGGATATTTTCCGACGGCCGACTCTCCGGATAGCATTACGGCATCAGTTCCGTCAAGAACGGCATTTGCGACATCTGAACTTTCCGCTCTTGTAGGCCTGGGATTAACAATCATAGACTCAAGCATCTGTGTAGCCGTAATTACAGGTTTGCCGGCCTGTTTGCACTTATTGATGATTTGCTTTTGAATCAAGGGAACTCTTTCACTGGCCAGCTCAATTCCCAAATCGCCCCGGGCAACCATGATGCCATCAGCTTCTTCAATTATTTCATCAATCTGGTTTAACGCTTCCGGCTTTTCAAGTTTGGCTATTACTCCGGCATGGCTTCCCCGCGCTCTTATTTTCGAAATGATTTCCTGGACGTCTTCGGCAAATCGCACAAAAGATAGCGCTACAAAATCAATTCCTTCAGCAAGACCGAAGTTCAGGTCTTCAACATCTTTTTCTGTGATCGCCGAAATGGAAAGATTGACATTGGGCAGATTTACGCCTTTCCGTGATTTTAATAATCCCCCAACCTCACAACGTGCGGTTATGCCGCTCTCTTCAACTTTAATAATTCGAAATTCAAGAAGGCCGTCATCCATCAGAATGGTATCACCTTCTTTAGCATCCTTAAATAAATGGGGGTAATCAATAGGGATAATGTTTTGATCACCCTCAATATCTTCCGGGGTCAGGTTAACATACTGGCCGGTTTCTATAATTTGCGAACCCTCTTTCATCAATCCTACCCGGATTTTTGGCCCCTGCAAGTCCATCAGGATAGAGATATTGACTTTCAGCTCATCAGATACCTGCCTGATATGATCAATAACCTTTTTGTGCTCAGCATGGGAGCCATGGGAAAAGTTTAACCGTACCACATCCATACCGGCATCAACAAGTTCTCTGATTTTTTCCGGAGTGTTGGTACTCGGACCGATGGTGCATACAATCTTTGTTTTTCGTTTCGATAAAGGCATGAAATTATATTGTATTTTAGGCTATTGATTCATGCCTAAGTATAAAAAAACAAAGGGTGGGTTTCTACTGTAAATCATACCTGTTTTTATCGAAGCAGGATAGTAGGATAATTCATAAAACCGGATATAAAAACAGGTGTTTAAACAGGCTGTCGGCTCTATCTTTTATCCTTTCGTATACCAATAGTAAACAGTAATTTTATAACGAAATTACGATACAGGAGTAAATTCAGCTGAAAAGCAAGAAGGGCAACTTTACACTGAATTCTACTAAGCGCATCAGTTGATCTCCAATATATATAAAAGCGGCTTCGGTAATACCGAAGCCGCTTGATATCTATGAAGACTCTTTATTCAATTAGATACATTAGAATAGGTAATGTAATGAAGCTCCTTAGAGATTCTGACACGCAACAAGAGATTCACCTAACAGAGCATCTTCATAGGTTCGCACATTAAGTTCATCATCCTGAAAAATTCGAACATTTACATCCGCTTCTGTTGATGCAGAAGTTTCTTCTTCACCAGTTTCTAATTCAGGATAATCAACTTCTTCACCAACTACATCATCACTCATATCTTCACAGGTACCACGATAAAGAGCCCATTCATAGCTACTTTGCTCCGCAAGGCCTTCAAGGCTGATATCGGCTTCAAAACGTTCTTCCGGAGCAAAACCTTCAACTTCAATGCTACCTACTACATCTTTGTAATCCTCGGTTCCTTCGAAATCAGATATAAACTCTACATCGAGTTTCTCGACCTCGAGATCAAGCTCAGCCAAATTGGGAGCAGCTCTAAGTTTGTCGCCGTCTTGCAGAACAAGCTGAAAAAATAACTCATCCCTATTTTCAAATGCATCCGCCATGATTTCAACGTCTACCTCAGCGTTGTTACTGTTGGCAGATATAGTGACCGTAGTAGTTTGCAATTCAAAATGCTCACCCTCTATGGCTTCTGATGCATCCTCATTTACAGTCACCCCTACAGAACGACCTTCATCTGCTTGAGCGCCAATCAACTGAACTTCATAGCTATGAACTTCACTTTCCGTTTGATCAGCATCAAAAATGATATCATCAGACAGAGAAGAACTTGCAGGGTCTGGTGGAGCCCACTCGACTTGATTAGCATCACTCAGATCAAAATCCTGCTCTTCGAAGCACCCCCACATCATCAGTGGCAAAATCAGAAGAGCGCCTAACTTTAACAAGTTACTATAATTCATAAACTTCAATAATTTCTTGGTTCCAGTTTTTTACTATTTATGGATACAACAACTGCCTTTTCATCTCCGGAAGTCACAGTGATGAAAAGGCAATGCTGAAATTTTTTGTCAGTATCCCGGATTGTCATCAAGGTTGGGATTGTTATCCACTTCGTCGGATGGCAATGTAGAAAGCACCCGGAAATCATCATAATCCAGGGTTGGCAACCCGTCCTGTTTGGGTATATCCATAGCGCGGCGCTTAAGGTCATAGAAACGATGACCTTCAAAGTTGAGTTCGCGTCGTCGCTCAGATAATACCTCTTCTACAATGAAGTCCTCAGCATCGTTATATCCACTTACCGGATCTATTCCCCGTGCTTCCCGCAGAGTATTCAAAGCATCATGAGCATCTTCGAAGTTGCCGAGTTCGGCTTGGGCTTCTGCGATGATTAAATACATTTCCGGTACACGAATCAAAGGAACATTATCATCGGTTGCGCCGGTGCTACAGTTCCACTTCAGAGTGTAGGGAAATCCGTCATCATGTTCAGCAAAAAGATTCAGCCTCCAGTCATCCTCATCAAAAATATCCAGTAGATTCTGAGATGGAATGACGTCATGCCAATGTTGAGGATTTGTGTAAGGGCACAATCCATCATTGGAACCAAGACTTTCTTCAACCGGGTCGATATTCAATTCCATTATCGACTCTTCATTTGGCACCTCGGAAAATGGATTTCCATCGGTAAAATCGTCCTCATCTGTAATTAATTCGGCACCGGTTTCAGCAAGAGCAATTTCGGCGTGATCTACAGCATCTTGCCAGTTTTCCAGATATAGGTTCAACCGTGCAAGCAAACCATGTGCACCTTCAAAGCTTGCGAAGTAAACATCACGGTCTTCATCTGCAAGCAATTCTGCTGCTTCAGTTAAATCATCCAAAGCTTGCTGATACACTTCCGTATTTGATGATCGCGCGCGCAGATCAGCCTGATCGCGATCACGTGTAGGTTCAGTACGAATTATAGCACTCTGAGTCCAGCCATCTACTTCTCTTCCCGGCTCATATCCGTAGGTACGTGCAAGATCGAAGTATGTATATCCCCTTAGAAATAGTGCCTCACCTAAGAGTCTTTGTTGTACATGTTCTGGGGCATCTACATCTCCAGCACCATCAATGACGAAATTTGCTTCGTTAATGGTGAGATAAGCTGTATTCCAAAAGGTTACATGTGAACCTTGTGAATTTACAGCCATGCCATCATATCGCCCGGAAGTATTTGGGTGTTGGTCGGTATTGTCCGCCAATACATCAGGACCAAGTGTAACCTCACGCCCATACCGCCACTCGCTTTGCAAGCGATTATACACCGAAGTCATAATGGCTTCAATTCCATCAATATCTTCCTGAGCGGTTTCGGGATCTACTTCCGTAGATGGACTGGTATCCAACAGGTCGTCGCAGGAGCTAATAAAAGCCACCCCAACAACAATCAGAGCTATTCTACTTACAAGTTTCCATGTAGAGTTTAACATAATTTCAAAAATTTTCGGTGATTCCAATTACTTAGAAGTTAATTTCGAGTCCGCCTTCCAGTGTGCGGGGCTGTGGGTAAAAGGTTTGTCCGCGATCGAAAACTTCAGGATCCAAACCGGGATATTCCGTCCAAGTGACCAGATTTTCACTCTGTACAAAGAGAGTAGCTGTACCCAGTCCTAAGCGATTTGCAAGACGAGCAGGTACTGCATAACTAAGTTGCACATTCTTTAGCCGGATATAGGAGCCATCAAACAGTCTTCGATCTGACCACAAGTTGTGACCTGTACCACCGGGGAATGAACCCTGATTATAAGCTTTCGGGATATCGGTAATTTCACCCGGCTCGGTCCATCGGTCCAGCATATCCGGAGAAAGTGCGCGACCACGATGTGGTGCAAGATGGAAGTTAGAGTACTGCTCATCCAGGATTTGACTTCCGAATTCATACTGGAAGAGTACATCAACAGAAACCGGTCCATATGAGAACTGATTGCTCCAACCACCATAGTAATCAGGGAGCATACTGCCGGCAGCGTGATAATCATCAGACCCCACAGAATAGGTTAATTCACCATCTTCATCATACCAGAGTGCGCGTCCGTCTGCCGGGTTTACGCCAGCATAATTCCGGACCCACCACTGATGACGCTCATCACCTACTATAATTCTTGAAGCACTAACATTGGGATCACTCATCCACTCCTGATCACCTTCGAGCTCCATCACTTCGCTTCGTTGAAATGTGATGTTAAAGTCACTTGACCACATAAATCGGCCAGCATCAACTAATACACCGCCTATCTCCATTTCGAGACCTTCATTACGGACAGTACCGACATTTTCCATTATATCACCGAAACCACTGTCGGAAGGAAGCCAACTCTCAAGCAGCAATTCCTCATTGTCAGTTCGGTAAACCCCGATATTACCGTAAATTCGATTACCTAAGAAGGCAAAATCAACTGCGGCATCGATAGTGCTTGCTTGCTCCCAGCTCAACTGAGCATTACCTAACTGCTGAGGTCGCTCGCAAGCCTGTGTTACCCATATAAGTACCACCAGAGCCGAATAGGGCGACTGATTCAAAGTCATCTATTTCAGCGTTACCGGTGATACCATAACTAAACCTTGGGCGCAATTGATCCACCCACTCAACATCTTGCATGAATTGTTCATTTGCGACATCCCAGGCAAGAGCACCGGAATAGAACATACCCCAACGTTGATCAGCTCCGAACCTGGAGTGTCCGTCATAACGCAGGTTTATACTGCCGAAGTAACGTCGGTCATAGTTATACTGCATACGGGTGAAACCACCTGCGGTTTTATATTCACTTGTTCGACCGGCAACAGCATCTGAAACACCTGCGAGATTAAGTTGACCTAATAATGGATTAGGCAGTTCTTCACCCGAGGCAGAGTGAAAGCTGTAATCCCGTTGACGATATTCTACACCTGCAAGTGCATTTACGTTGTGAACTTCATCAAAAGTTTCGCCGTAATCGGCAACTAAGTTACCGCTGTAATTTTCGGTTTCTCTCGTTCGCTCAAATACTCCTCCGCCAAATGCTCCATACCGCGGAATACTTGGGTTGTCATAACGGCGATCTCTTGACAGGCGATAATCAACATTAAGCTGTGCACGAATATCAAGATTAGTCGTAATGCGGTAAGTACTTGAAAGATTGGATATTAATTGAAACTCGCGGCCAACCCGCTCTTCTTCGTGACCAAGCTGCACAACGTTATAAATTGAGCCTGGAATATCCTGGGTATAGGTGCCGTCATCTTCATAAATTGGTACTGTATGACGTAGTGTTACACCCCCGTGAAACGGGCTGTTAATCCAATTACCGCCGGTTTCAGCCTGCCCCTCCATTTCCGATCGAGAAAGGCTCACATTTGTTTCAAAAGAAAGCCGGTCGCTTGCATCGTGCTCAATATTTGAACGCAATGTTAAGCGATCATAATAAGAGCTTATAAAGGTACCCTGATGATCTTCATAGCCACCTGAAACAAAGAACCGGGTTGTTTCTGTGCCACCTTGTGCCGAAAGGCTGTAGCGCTGGTTATAACCAGGGCGGGTCATTTCACCGAACCAATCGAAAGTTTCAACCTCATCTACAGAATTAGCACCGGGTGAACGATAAGTTTCGAAGGCACCTTGCCGTGCTTCTTCCACATCCTGTCCGAGATCTCTTGCCCGGTTTTCATAGGCTTCCATCATGAACTCAACGAAATCCGGTCCTTCCATAAAATCGTAACTACGGTGAGGTTCATGAACACCACCTCTAACACTTGCTGTAAAGTTAGTTACTCCTTCTTCTCCGCGGCGTGTTGTAATCAGCACAACTCCATTCGCTCCCTGTGCTCCGTAAATTGCTGTAGCTTCAGCATCTCGAAGCACTTCGATAGATTCAATATCGGATGGGTTTATACTTCCAAGGACGTTGGAGTTGGTGGTTGCAATATCCGACCGAAAGTAATCTTCAATGGGTACCCCATCAACGATAAAAAGCGGATCATTTTCACCGTGGATAGAGCCGATACCTCGAATTCGAATATTAGCTGCAGCACCAGGCTGCCCACTTGAACCTACTAACTGGGTTCCGGCAGATTGGCCTTGTAATGCCTGGTCAGGTGTTTGAATTGTTCTTCCCCGGACCCGATCTCCACCAACTGAGGAAATTGCACCTGTAACTTCTCTGCGTTCGCGAATCCCATAGCCGGTAACGACTAACTCATCAAGACCAAAGGCTTCGGGGATTAACTCCACATCGAGCGTAGCAATTTCCCCTTCTTCCACCTCTATAGATCTTTCCAACTCACGATATCCGACAAATGAAAAGTTAACTGTGTAAGTACCTGGGTCAAGTCCTGTAAGCTCATAATTCCCATCTGCATCTGAAGTGGTTCCAACATCAAGTGCAGTTATGAGAACGGTTGCTCCGGGTAATTCATCTCCATCATCTGCATCGTAAATTGTACCCTGTACGCCGGTTTCCTGGGCAAACGCAACGAAAGGCAGAATCAAAACAAAGCGAGTACTACAAGAAGTCTTGTAAACTTTTTTAACATATATTATCCCTTTTTTATTGATTAGAAAGGTTCTTTATGACAACACTGATTATTAGTCCTCACACAAGACTATCAAATTAATTGGGGTATTCAACCTGAATATTCGGTTTTTAAAATATCCCTATACAACACCTCTTTGAACCTGGACTATGTAAATGGTTCATCGAATTGCTAAAAAATTATAAATAAACAGGCCTGTAATGTCAATATTTAATAAAATCGACATTAATTTATGACTAAAGTTTATATCAATAAGTTACCTCTCGATAAATTTTGTATTGGTCTAATTGGATGCTATACAACAAAATAAAATAAATGATGTATAGTAATTTTGCTCGCACCCATATTACATTATAATCTTATTATTATTAAACTTATACTTTTTTGCTTAATAAAACTCCTTTTATAGTATATACAATAATGCCGAGTGGTATTATTTCAAACCTCGAAATACGAATTCCCGACATTTTTAAAGCTAAAAAATGCCATCCCACTACATTAATTTTGAAATCGAGGTGCGTTCAGATTAGGCATACCTTCCAAGACATTTTTCAGCCATGTAAGCAAAATTGGTCTAATTAACATAGCACAAATAAAGGTCAACAAAAAAGCAAATCACACTTTGAGTTTACATACTCGAGCTTGATCAAGCAGCTACCACTTTAGACATTAATGGCATATCCACTTCAATCCGAAAATATCCCGTTTTTTAATCGTTACGATTCAATACGGTTTTACTTATTTGCCCGCTCTTCTTCCTTCCCGGGATGATATTCACGAATAATATGCTCCTGAATGTCTTCTTCGGTAAACCGGACTTTTTTCATCTCTCCGTCGGCAAACATTTTCAGCTGATCGTTATAATGAGGCGACTCTTCTTTATTACTCTGCCCGTAAGCAAGAATAGTATAGGCGCGGGGCGGATCACTGAACTCCACTGCACTAACCCAACCGTCACCGCCTCTGACCTGGCGTTTCTTTTCATCTTCATCATGATCGGTAAACCAAAGCATACGAAAACACCCGGGCAAACCTGAGCAGCCGCCAACCGGTACGTCGATATCTCCGATCCTGGCACGATGTACTTCACCCCAGGCGAGCTTCCAGTCACCATGACGATTAACAGTTTCTTCAAGTGCCCATTCAAATGCTTCTACCGCCGCTTCCTTATTGGCTAACCCCTGAGGAGTCTCAGCCGGCTTATCGATTGACCACGGCTTAGCAAAAAGTGAGTCGGCATTTGCAGAGTAACCAACCGCTTCAGGCGTCGACTGCTGATCATCGGAGGAATCGGCTTTATCCCGGTATCCATCCCACCAAATGTTGAACAATAAAGCGCCGCGGCTGTCACGGGCAACGGTGTTATCCCACTCTTCAATTAAATCGATGGCTTCTCTCATTTCTTCATCCGGATCCGAATCACGAACTGCTTCAACCAGATCATCTTTGACCCGGTCGGCAATCAACATGCGTTTGCTGTGCTTGAGTTCAACAATGTCTTCGAGGGAAAACAGCTCATCGTTATGAATCAACTCTAATGAATGCTGGCTGCGCAATCTCAATTGGGGTTCCGGAAAATGAGAGGGGAAGTCATCCGCTTGGAAAGTCTGGTTCAGGTTGGTAAAATGGAACGGATCGTTTTCATTTCTTACATATCCCCCTGCAGGATTCAACAATTGTGGCAACACTTCCCACTCTATAACATCCTGCCACATGTGGGGCTCATGCTTAGCAAAAACGGCTGTGGTATCATACCCGCTTTCGTGGGGCAGGTTCGGGGTGGTGGCATTCCAGACGTAATAGGCGTTACCTTCGCGGTCGGCATAAAGCAGGTTGGAGCGGGGATGGGCTCGCAGACGCATCGCCTCCTGCCATTCATGCAAGTTGGAAGCACGCATCATCCTGAGAAATTGATCTCCTACACGGAACTCACCGTCATCCGTATCTTTCTGAACATAGACATAGCCGTGGCCGCGATGGATAACAGGGCCGTACGAACTCTGCAAAAACTCGCGGGTTTCGGTTCCCTTGCTGTCACCATGCCGGAATGTCACCTCCACGGTTTCTCTTTCAATTGGAACAGACTCCCCGTCGACCAGAAAATGATCCGGTTGATCGGGGTCCGCTTCAAACGCATATATCTCATCTGTTTTTACGCTGTTGTTGGTAGTAGCCCAGCCGAGATTTTCATTGAATCCACCAATAATGCCCAGCGCCCGTCCGATACGAAAATCCCCATAAAAGTTAAGTTCACCGGGGATGGTGATCCCGGCTTCATAATAACCCGCATCCCAGGAAAGGTGTGGATTGCGCATTAAGATAGCATTGCCGTTTTCAGTTCGGTCGGGAGTCAGAGCCCAGGCATTGGACCCGGCATCGGGATGTTCAAACTCGCCTTCTGCGGCCAGTCGAGCCCAGATGTTGTTATCAGGCAGGGAAACCGAATCTCTTGTGTCAAAACCGGCATCCAGTGAAGCCCTCTCATCCGGGCGAATGATGCCGGTGGGATCCTCCTGATCTTCTATATCCTCAAGCTGCCTCAAAAACCGGCGGATCGATGCCCGTGAAGGTGTGCCAATGATACGAGCGTGCACATCATACGGTGTGATATCTGCCCGTACCCAATCATCAAGTTCATCACCATAGCGTTCGATATAGCGGTTCATCCCCGCAGCAAAACCCCGAACGAACTCCTGCGTTTCCGGATCCTGTTTTTCAAAAGTCTCCACCGCCCGCTCATGAACCAGCTGGTTGAAGGCATCTGAATCGATCTGCGATTCAAAATCACTGATCTTCGGTTCTTTGTACAGCACCCATTCCCCGCGTGCTCTGATCATTGGCTCTATCACATCCTGACCGTAATCCTCCATCTGGACATAACCCAAAGCGTAGCCGGCGGATGTATAATCCTCCGCCTTAATATGCGGAACTCCGTAATCTGTTCTGCGCACAATCACTTTCTCAGCAAGTTGACCCGCATCGGGCAGCGTAACTTCCGTTTCTGCACGCGAGGCGTTTTCCTCATCATGCTCCGCCCCTGATTGTAAAGCAGTGCATGATGTTAAAATTATCAAAAATGTAATTAGTACAGCGAAATGGATAGGGCTTTGAGAACCGGAGTTATTATTCATGAAATTTTTTTCTATTGAACCTTATTATCTAACTCATCTGCCAAATTAATATCGAGAACCTTCTG
>CAZDIA010000074.1:0-11368 GCA_964505385.1 uncultured Chitinophagales bacterium | reverse complement strand
GCTACAACATGTTACAAGAATTGAAATTTAGATTAACCGGACACTACTGATATCATAAATTGAATTTGTGATAAGAGAGGGGCAAATGCTGTTTGATAGGGAAAATTTTAATCCTTGACTGGTCAGATTGTGGTTAACTTTTAATTTATTTGTACGTAGACCAGCATTATTTAAATCATAACGTAATCGGAGCTGCTATGCGATACGTATTTGCTTTGTTGGTGCTACTTTTGACAGGATATATTTGGATCTCAACAGCGGTTTCGTCAACTCAAGATGAATTTTTGAAATCAAATAAAGAGGTCGGGGATCAATACGAAAAATGGGTTTATAAAAATGGAGCTGATATAATTAGTCTTTCTTTGGAAATTTCCGCTGCCCAGGTCACAATTGATAAAGCTGATAACGGCAATGCTTTGTATGCTAATTTTGATTACAGTGGAAGGTGGAAGCAACCGGAAATATTTGAAGAGCTGCTTAACGGCCGGAAAAATATTCGTTTAAAGCAAGAAAGCGATAGTTGGTTCGGTAGTGGCAGTAGTAATAGAAATAAATGGCAGCTTGGCGTAAACCCGGATCTTGAGTACGATTTTGACATAAATATTGGTGCCGGAAACCTGAATCTTAACCTTGCGGAAACCAAGACTAAGAGTCTCTCATTATCATCGGGGGCTGCCAGTACGAATATTGATCTGAGCAATTCCAACATTGCCGATCTTGATTTAAGCACAGGTGCCGCATCCATCAATCTTGATCTGACCGGCTCCCGAAAGAATGACTTAATGGCTGACATTAAGGGTGGTGTCGGGAGTCTGAAAGTCAGAGTTCCAAAGGATACCGGCGTGCAATTTCGTGCCAGCGGCCTGGGTAGTATCAGTGCGCCCGGTTTCACGCGTACAAATGGGAACTACCGCAATGATTCCTGGGATAATTCCGGGCATAAGATTGAAATCAATATTGCCGGGGGAGTGGGATCGGTGGAAATTACGGAAATGTGATTAAAACGACCGTAATCTGTTAATTCACAAGTGTACATTATCGATAATCATCTGAGATGAGTGACGGCAAAGTTTGGGAAAATGTGTTTGATCCTGAACTTTCTGGACAGGTTGTTTGAAGTTTGATGTTTGGTGTTTCGAACCCAGCGCCCAGTACCCAGCACCCAAATCCGCTCTACCATACTTCTCTTGTTTTCTTGAATTCTTGACTTCTTAAATTTCTTACAAGAGAGCGATAAAGTTAAAGACCTGCAAATAATATCTATAGTAAAATTTTAAACTTCTAAGTTGATAGCAATTTCAAAAATATTTTTTTGGACGTGTTACCAAAATGCGTTAAAAGGCGTTATCTTTGTCGGCGCTCCAATTATTAACAGTAAACCATTTAAGCACATGAGTAAGAAGCAGGTATTTATCATCGGGTTAGACGACTTTAATCTGAAAAAACTTAAAAAAACACCGGAAGGCAAAGAATGTGATTTTCATCCTGCATTGACTATAGAGGAAATGCGAAATGTTCAGGAGTTTGATATCCAGAAACTCATTGATACATGTTTTCAAAGGATTGATGAACACGGGAAAATTGATGCGATTGCGTCATATTTTGATTTTCCCGGAACTATTCTGACGCCAATTATTGCAGATAGATATAATTTGCCTGGCCCGCCCCTTGAAAGTGTGGTAAAATGTGAAAACAAATATTGGAGCCGGCTCGAGCAAAGCAAGGTAATAGATGACCATATCCCTCAGTTCAAAGCCTTCGACCCCTTCGATGAGGAGGCATATCAGAAGCTGGATATGATCACTCCGTTTTGGATCAAACCGATCAAATCATTTCGCTCTTTTTTAGCTTACCGGATAAACGGAGAGACGCAGTTCTACGAAAATGTTAAGGAGATCCAGAAGCACATCGATTATATCTCTGAACCATTCAATGAGTTTATGAGAATTAACAACCTGCCGTCGGAACTTACAGAAATGAAGGAAAGCTGTATCGCGGAAAGTTTGCTGGCAGGTCATTTGTGCACGCTGGAGGGATATGCTTATGAGGATCACGTGGTATCTTATGGAATAGTAGATTCGGTGCGGGAGGATAACAGCTCATCATTTGCACGGTATGAGTATCCCTCAGTACTTCCGCAGGAGATCCAGTTTCGCATGGCTGATGTGACACGCAGGGTTATTAAGCAAATCGGGTTGCGCAACTCGCCTTTCAACATCGAATATTTTTATAACCCGACTGCAAACGAAGTTTATCTGCTGGAGATAAATCCGCGTATCTCTCAGGCACACACCGATATTTTTGAAAAAGTTCATGGAGTTTCACATCACTCTATTATGCTAAGTCTTGCTCTTGGCAAGAAACCGCAACCTCTTGAGTACAATGGCAAGTTCAATAGAGCAGCAAATTTTATGTTGCGTACTTTCGAAAGCGGTAAGGTGAATAAAACACCCACACAAGATGAGATTAAAATTCTGAAAAAGTTTATTCCCGGTCTTGAGGTTAAAATACATGTTCGCGACGGCATGCATTTGGCCGAACTTAAGGGGCAGGACAGTTACAGTTTTGAGCTTGCCAATATTTTTATTGGTGGACGTGATCAAAAAGAGTTGGTGGAGAAATATAACCAGAGCGTTGAAGGGTTATCTTTTAACATCGAATATGATGATGAAGAGGCTCTGTTATATTAAATTGTTGATCGTTATTCACAATTGCCGGCAATCTGATATGTGATGAAGTTTCTTAGCCTGCATTATTCACCAAGAAATTTGGTTTTGGGCGAGGCGTCGCAGAAATGGTGGCGGAAAAGTAGCAAAATACATTGAGCACACCATTTACGCGGCAACGCAGCCCTCGGCTAAATTTCGCAGCGGGCAACTTTAGATATAAATGAAAATTTTGCCATTTTTAAAGTATCTAATTGAATGACATAACAGTATATTTGATGCATAATAACTTTGTGAATAATGCAGGTTAGTTGGCAGGCCCATTTAAATCACCTGGATATCGTCTTAAGCTGTAGCGGGGCCTCAGTGAATGAGGCCCCGAAAACGCTGAGTACTGAGCGTATTGGCGACAGTGATGTGATAATGCCAAACAATTCCGGGGAGCCCTTTTATCGTCTTGCGGCAAATGAGCACGGTATTGTTTTTTGTTTGTTGACAAATGATGAAGCCATCAGCAAAACTGAAACTTTAAAAGATTCAGACCAAAAAGAAGATTTCTTCACTCATGTTTTGGCTGCAAACAGTCATAAGGATGTCAGGGTCAGATTGAGTGAAGTGGATTTTCAGGGATTAAATCCTTTGCAGCTAATTGTTTTTCCGGGTATATACACACCATTGCAATGGGAGTGGGATGGAAGGAAATTACGTGAAGTTGTCGCGCCGCCACCATTAATCGCCGCCTCATCGACAGATTCAAAAAACCGGGAGAATAAGCTGGAAAAAGAGTTTCGAAAAGAAACCTCCGGTTTTATCAATTCCATTTCTTTTGATAAACAAATAGCGCTGCATGAAAATTACCGGTTCAATGAAGCCGGAAATTTGCCTTTTAGTTTGGTTAAAGTTCAGGTTCGGCCGGAAAAGATTTATATAAGTTATCGCACGATTGACCCGAAATCTCCGGATGATACAGAATCAGAATGTCAATTATCCAGATCCTCTGTTAATCCCAATGGGCAATCTATAAAAGAACCCGATGAGTATGAGGATGATCTGATTGATATCCGTCGTTTGTTTCGGGAGAAAAGCCCTGAGCTTGACCAAAAAATTCCTTCATGGGTGATGGGGGTGATCAAAGGGGTAATCAAGGAGAAAACGCTCAATTATTATTTAAATAACTTGAGGCCTGTACCTTGTAACTTTTTTTCCTCAACGGTAATGAACCATTTTGGGATAAGAGGAAAACTAAAGCCACCCACAGGCAAACTTCCCGCTCCGGAAAATCGCCTTATCTTCATGGCTAACCATCCAACAGGGGGATTTGACGGCCTTTTGTTGCTGGCTTGGGTGTCTCATTATTATCCGGATGTAAGAATCGTTGTGAATGACCTTCTGTGGAATATTCCGCACCTGCGCCCTTATTTAGTGCCGGTTGATATTCTTGGAGAAACAAGAGGCTCGCGTGATTTTTATTATGAATCATTTAGAGATCAGTCTCCGCTGCTCATTTATCCGGCGGGAGTAACAGCGAGAAAGTACAAAGGGAAATTAATAGAAAGTCACTGGAAAGAAACTCCTGTACGGATGGCTCTGGAATACGACAGGTCTGTTGTTCCTGTCCATATAGACGCGCACAACTCCCGGCTATTTAATGGCATATACAGAGTTCGCCGGGCCATCGGGCTGGATATAAACCTTGAAATGTTTTTGCTGGCACGAGAGCTTCTCAAACCGGCCTGCAAAGAGTTTTCCGTGACAGTTGGTGAAATGTTAACTCCGGAACAAATTACATCTATGGGCAGCGACAACAGAGAAAGAGCTGAAGGTCTAAAACAGATATGTGAAAAATTGCCGGAGACTTCAAAAAAGTTACATCAAGAACAACTGCAATCGTGAATTAGTGATTAATTGACTGTTGCCCAGTCTATTGCTGTCGATCTTTCGGTTTTTTGGGATGGATATTCCCGGCGCAACTCCTGCCTCTGAAGTTTCTATTGAGAGTATATTACAAAAATGCTTTATTGACTATAATCAAGTTATTTAGCATGAAATTAATATGATTTTATCTATATTATTAGGTAATGCCATAGTGATAAAGCCTGAAAATTACAGATAAGGCGTGCGCGCCGAATAAAAGAAAAAGATGATGTTGCCGAAACGTGAAGTATCAATCACCATGGTGGTAGCGAAGATACTCGATTTGGCCTGGTTACCGGTTATGCTGTTTTAAAATATGGCTCTCAGTAGCAGAGCTTAAGATTTTCACAGCATCGATTTAAATAAAACAGGTAATCAATACCTGCTAAAGCTATAAGGAGTTAAAAAGATGTGACAGAGAGGAAGTGTAAGGGCTTCAGTCAATAAGCTAATTCCTTTTGGAAATGATCAAGCCCAGTTTGGGCGATTGTTGAAAACATATATAAGTACTAAAAATTGAGGTATATAGCATGAGTAAACTATTAGTTGCAACCCAGAAGCCATTTGCTCAGAAGGCAGTGGACGGTATAAAATCATTATCAGATTCGGCAGGCTATGAACTGGTTTTGCTTGAAAAATACACAGACAAAAATGATCTGTTGAATGCCGTGTCTGATGCAACGGCATTGATTGTACGAAGCGATAAGGTTGATTCAGAAGTCATTGATGCAGCTAAAGATCTTAAGATAGTCGTCCGGGCTGGGGCGGGCTATGATAATATTGATCTGGAAGCCGCATCAGAAGAGGGTATAGTTGTGATGAATACTCCCGGCCAAAACTCGAATGCAGTAGCCGAACTTGCACTTGGCTTTATGGTTTTTGCCGCACGGAATTATTTTAACGGAACTTCAGGGAGTGAGCTATATGGAAAAAAACTGGGTATCCTGGGGTATGGTAATGTAGGCAAGAATATTTCCAGAATTGCCAAAGGTTTTGGTATGGATGTACTTACGTACCATCCGCGGGTGGCGGACTCGACAATCGAAGAAGATGGAGTCACTTCATTAAAATCAGAGGAAGAACTCTATAGTACTTGCCAGTATTTATCGGTCAATATACCGGCCAGGAAGGAAAATATTCACGCTGTAAACTATGAATTAATGTCCAGGATGCCGCAAGGAGCTACTCTGGTCAACACGGCAAGGAAAGAAATTGTGGATGAAGATGCGCTGATCAAGATTATGTCTGAACGTCCTGACTTTAAATATCTGTCGGATATTAAGCCGGACAAAGAAGAGGAAATCAGCGAAAAATTTGAAGGGCAGTATTTTTATTCACCTAAGAAAATGGGAGCGCAGACTGCCGAAGCAAATATCAACGCCGGTATTGCTGCTGCCAATCAAATTGTTAACTTCCTGAAAAATGGAGATAATACTTTTCAGGTGAATAAGTAAATTTAGCACCGATGCAGCTACTTAATCAGGTAAGCTCACACGCATTCTCTTGTAACTCAAAATATTATAAAATTTTATGGCTGTACTAAAACCATTCCGGGGAATCCGACCTCCGGCAGATATTGCGAAAGATTTGGCATCAAGGCCTTATGATGTCTTGAATTCCGAGGAAGCAAAAAAAGAGGCGGAGGGCAACCCCTACTCATTTTTGCATATCATTAAACCTGAAATTGATTGTCCTGAAGGTACCAGTGAATATGAGCCGATTGTATATGAAACCGCTAAAAAGAATTATGAAAAGTTTCTGGAAAACAGTTGGCTGATACCTGATAAAGACGAACACTACTATATTTATGCGCAAACTATGGATGGCAAAACCCAATATGGAATTGTAGGATGCGCGTCAGTAGATGATTACATCAACGATGTTATCAAAAAGCATGAGTTAACCCGGCAGGATAAAGAAGAAGACAGGATGAAACATGTGCGGGTAACCAATGCAAATATGGAGCCGGTTTTTTTTACCTACAGGGCTGTTGATGAAATTGATGCAATAGTTGATGAGTTTGTAAAACAGAATGATCCGGTTTATGATTTTACCGCCGACGATGGTGTCGGACATCACTTTTGGCTGATAGAGGATAAATCCGTCATTGATCGGATCACTGAACTGTTTGCCGAAGTGCCAAATACGTATGTAGCGGATGGTCATCATCGAACTGCCGCGGCCGCTTTGGTGGGTAATGAGAAAAGGAGGAATAATCCTGATCATACCGGTAAAGAAGAATACAATTATTTCATGGCTGTTCACTTTCCCGATGATCAGCTTTCAATTTTGGATTATAACAGAGTGGTAAAGGATCTGAACGGGCTTTCATCTGATCAGTTCATGGAAAAGCTCGGCGACGTATTCGATATTGAAAGCAAAGGCAGTGAACCATACAAACCCGACCGCATGCACAATTTCGGTATGTATCTGGATGGTGAATGGTATTCACTGGATGCTAAATCAGGCACGTATGATGATAATGATCCCATAAGAGCACTGGATGTTACTGTTCTTTCTGAACACGTGTTAGACCGAATCCTGGGGATCAAAGATCTCAGGAAAGACAAGCGTGTTGATTTTGTAGGTGGGATCAGAGGCCTGGTTGAACTTGAAAAACGCGTGGACAGTGGTGAGATGCGAGTAGCATTCGCGTTATATCCGGTATCGCTGGAACAACTTATGACCATTGCGGACACCGGAAATATCATGCCGCCCAAAACAACCTGGTTTGAGCCTAAGTTGCGCAGCGGACTCGCAGTGCACAGCCTTGAATAATCGACTCTGCCGATGAGTTCGATCTTAAAATATCGAGTCCCTTGCGTAATCGGAAGTGATGCAATTATGTTGATCAGTTAAGCCGTGAATTAATTCAACGGTAGTATATAAATTTCATCCAAATCAAGATCATAGGCATCCAACACGGGTTCTGCGGTGGTTTCTATTTCTTCATCATCCAGATTCTGCAGCCCGCTCAATTCTACGAATAGAATTTCCTGCTGATCGTCATAGTAATATCTGCTTTGATCAGAATCGAAGGCTTCCTGCAGGTCAGAAACCAGCTGCTCTACTTCGTTTTTGAAATCGTCCAATGCGGATGGATCAAGATCGCTCATAAATTGAATTTTTAATATGGTTTTACTGGTGCGAAAATACGATTTTGAGGGCTAAGCCCAATGTGTAACCGCTTAAATTTTAAAAATTCCCGTTTTTTATAATGAATCAGGTCTTGTCTAAATTGTATGGTATCTCGGAAAAATCTTCTCGGCGTGTGATCGGTCTGATGAGTGGCACTTCGGTGGATGGTCTTGATATTGCACTCTGCCGGATTTCTGGTTATGGTAAGCATACTCAGATTGAGGTAGAGAAATTTAAATCCGTAAGCTACGATGAGGAAACTACTGAAGCATTGCTTCGCCTCACCCGGTCATCCACAGTTGATCCGGGAGAATTAACCGTTTGGCATGATCATCTTGCCCGTATTCATGCGAGATATGTAAATGAAGCACTTCTGGAATGGCAGATAAATCGAAAAGAAGTTGATTTGATTGCAAGCCATGGACATACGTTTCATCATGCCCCGCAAAGTAAACATCGCATGCCCGATAAATCCGATGCCACTATGCAGATAGGCGACGGTGACCATATAGCTCATCATACCGGAATAATCACGACTAGCGACTTCAGGCAGATGGATATCGCACGCGGAGGTGAAGGTGCTCCGCTTGCCGGTTACGGCGATTGGCTGGTGTTTGGTGATGAACACAAAGATCGAATTCTGGTCAACATTGGCGGAATCGCTAACTTAACATGGCTTCCGGCCGGTTCTGATCGTTTTCCGCCACTAACTTATGATACCGGACCCGGAAATACGCTTATGGATGCTATAATCCGCCAGAGAGAACCTTCCAAATCATATGATGAAGATGCCACATTAGCACGAGCCGGGAAAGTTGACAATAATGTGCTTAAAGTGCTCAAATCGCATTGGTATTTTGATATACCACATCCGAAGACCACGGGCTATGAAACATTTCACACCGGTATGGTGGAAGAGGCCGGCGGACTGGAACTATCAACCGAAGATTTGCTCGCTACCCTTAACCGGCTCACCGCTGAAACTATCGCTGATGAAGTTAAAGAGTTTTGGGAAAAGCCGGATCAAACCGAAATTCTGATTAGCGGCGGCGGGCTTCACAACCCGCTATTGATGGAAAATCTTCGTGAGCTGCTGAAGCCGGCATATGTTGGATCCACTGAAGAAATCGGCATTGATCCCGATGCTAAAGAAGCGGCCATATTCGCAGTGCTGGCCAACGAGCTGATTTGCGGTGATGATCCGAGACTTAGATTGGGCAAGATCAGTCTGGCCTGAATTGAGTAGCCTTCTCCACTAGATTAATCTTTTGTAGGATTCACTTCCTGTTTTGCATGCTGCTTGATTTTCTTTCCAGATCATCCTGAGTGTTTTTTCAAAGATAGCGGTTCGCTGTTTCCGTTGAAGCTCTCCTGAAACATCAACAGGCGGACCGGTTCGAATAAATAGTTCCGGTTTATCGGATCGAATGGTAGTGATTGATATGGCAAGTGGTACAATGTCCGTGTACTCAGTCATTTCGCTTAATTTGGCCAATCCACTCTCGAATTTCAATTCGTCACATTCGGTGAAAATTTCGCCTTGCGGAAAAAAATAAAGCGAACGTTTCGGAAGGCTCAAAAACTTTGCACTCTGCTGCAATACTTTAACCGCCTGCCGGGAATCATCACGGTTGATGGGAACGGCACCGATTTTCCGAAAAAAAGGGTACTGTTTGAATTGTTTATCTTCCATAATGGCACGTCCGTCCTGCCGGTAATGAAACTCATTCAGCAAAAAGGGAATGAGTCCGTCCCACCACGAAGTATGATTGGCAAAATACAAAGTGGATCGGTAAGGTGAGGGCTCATACCCGTCATATACCCAAACGTATTTAAATCGCCGGTAAAACAGCAGCCAGGTATAGTACCGGAATATGTTTATAAACCAGGGCGATATTTGCCGGAAGGGATCATTCAAAGCTGAAATATTATTTTATATTTTTGTGTTAACCCGTCAGAATAATCTGTGAGGGTACTACGGATACAGACAAATTAAAACATCATAAAAGAAGATAATGAACGAAGATCAATTTATAATCCCGCCGGAATTTGAAGAATACGCCTCCGCTGTAACTCAGAATGAACCGGAGATCGCACGCAAAATTGCCGAAGCGACGCGCACCGAGCTTGAATATAGCGAAATGCTGACCGGAAAAGTTGAAGGGCGTATGCTTAATATGTTAGTCAGCCTGAGTGGCGCTCGCCGGATTCTTGAAGTCGGGCTTTTTACCGGCTATTCGGCCTATATGATGGCAAGCGCACTTCCTGAAAATGGTAAGCTGATTTCCCTGGAAATGAACGAGCGGTATCGAGACATCGCTGACCGGTTTTTGAGCCAAAGCGAACACTATAAAAAAATTGAAATTTTAATGGGAAATGCCCTCGACACGATCGGCACGCTGGAAGGCTCTTTTGATCTGATTTTTCTTGACGCCGATAAAGAACACTATCCCGAATATTATGATCTGCTCATGCCAAGGTTAAATGCAGGCGGAATCTTGATTGTGGATAATGCCTTGTGGTATGGAGAGGTTGTTCAGCCTGAAGATCGTAAAGCTGTAGCTATAGATCGGTTGAATCATACCATCAGAGAGGATGACCGGGTCGAAAATGTAGTACTTACCGTACGCGACGGAGTGCATGTAGTGCGCAAGAAGAAATATTGATTTAATGTCAAGCAAAGATTGGAAGGAGGACTTTGCAAAATAGTTCTGAATGAACAGACATGGAACAGAATCAAAATAAAAATGAAGATCTGAGTTATGTTTTCATCAATAAAATTGTAAAATATTTGTAATTTATGTTTTCACAATTGTGATCCATGAAGAAAATGAGCAAGGATGAATTTCATAGCGAGTTAACCGGCATCCATGATCTCCGTGTCGAGCTTTTGCTTGACTTGATTGGGAGAATTAATACGCGTCAGGGGCTTACAAGTTTACTCGACTCGGTGATGGAAGCATGCAAGACGATCACAAACTCCGAAGCCGGCAGCCTGATGCTTCTTGACCGAAACGAGAAAGAGTTGGTAGTCTCCGTACCTACCGGTCCAAAAAAATCAGAAGTAACAGGAAAGCGTATACCAATTGGAACCGGCATCAGCGGATGGGTGGCACGCCACCGTGAACCTTTGATCGTGAATGATGTATCGAAGGATGATCGATTTCACGGAGAAATTCGCAGTGACGGATTTACGACGCGCAATTTAATTTGCGTGCCGATGGTCAATGACCAGGGAAAATTAATGGGGGTTATACAGGCAGTAAATAAGAAAGATGGTAAAGATTTTCTTGAGGAAGAAATCCCGTTGCTGATGGCGCTGGCCAACCAGGCCGCTATTTGTTTTGAAAGGGAATATCTGCACCGTAAAGCGCTTGATCGTGAACGGCTGGATGAACAAATCAAGATGGCGAGGGGAATCCAATACGGTTTTTTTCCCGAAATCGAACCGGGTCTGAAATCCGTGGATATTGCCGGAAGCAGCCAGCCGGCCGCAGATGTAGGAGGCGATTATTATGATTATATACAACTTGCAAAGGATCGTTGGGGCCTTGCCATTGCTGATGTTACCGGAAAAGGAGTGCCTGCTGCCATGCTAATGGCAACTATCCGGGCACAAGTCAGAAGTCTTGCAGATAAAATTGACAGTG
>CAZDIA010000073.1:0-11726 GCA_964505385.1 uncultured Chitinophagales bacterium | reverse complement strand
ATTTTCGGTAGTTCATAGCTTGATTATTTTGGTCAAGCTATTTTAGGGACAGACATGCTTTTTAACATCAAACATCAAACATCAAACCAATCAAAAAAGACTAAAGATTAATTGAACGGTTGTATCCGAAAATTTTCTCCGTACCGAAATCCAGCGCCAAAAACCGGAAACGCCCAACACCTGATATCAGTTACATTGGATATTCCTTCAATAATCAAAACCAAAATAAGTCAAAAACTTGTCTTCCATTAACTCGTTGCGCAAAAATGAGCGCGTTGGCGGTGAGCCGAATCCCGATGGCAGCTTTGTCCTTTACCGGATGCAGATCAACCGGCGTCTATATTATAACTATGCTTTGGATTATGCGGTTGGCTGGGCGAATAAACTGCAGAAACCCCTTTTGATATTTGAGGAAGTACGGTGCGATTATCCTTGGGCAAGTGAACGAACTCACCATTTTTTGATGGAAGGGATGGCGGAGCATCAGCAGGAGCTTGACGAGCGGGGAGTAACCCATTATCCGTTTCTGGAGGATGAACCGGGGAAACTTGAGGGTTTGTTAACACGGCTTTCGGAGCATGCCTGTATTGTGATATCTGATGAATTTCCGGCATTCATTATCCCGGGAAACAATGAAGAATTGGCAAAACAAATTCCGGTTCCGTACATCACGATTGACAGTAACGGTATTTTGCCGCTGAACCTCACTGAAAAAGCTCCGTCTTCGGCTTACAATTACCGGCGAATTATGCAGAAAAACTTTTTGGAGTGTTTTTCTGAGCCGCCTTCGGAAGACCCGCTCGCACAACTAAAGTTGAAGCAACAGGCTGTGATTCCTGAATCAGTTTTGGAGAAGTGGCCGCTTGCGGGGTGGCGTTTGCAGGATCGCGGTAAGTTTACTTCCAAGCTTCCGATCAGGCAGGATATTGGCAAGCTGGAAATATCAGGCACCCGAAAAGCCGGCCGCGAGCGAATGCTGACATTTGTCCATGAAGAGCTTCACCGGTATGATGCCGACCGAAATCATCCGGATGAAGAAAAGACAAGTAAGCTTAGTCCCTGGCTGCATTTTGGCAAGGTCTCAGCTTATGAAGTGGTGAAGGAAATTTTTGACCAGTTACCGGACGGGTGGCGTCTGGATGATCTGGAAGAGCAAAAAGGCAAACGTAGCGGTTTTTTTAATGCCGATGCATCAACCGAAGGGTTTCTGGATGAAATTATTACCTGGCGGGAAGTGGGGTTTCACTATTGCCACCATGTTCCGAATTATGATAAATATGAAACCCTGCCGGAATGGGCTAAAGAGACGTTGGATCAGCACTCAAAAGATGAGCGCCCGCACATTTACTCCTATGATGAGCTTGCAAATGCAAAAACTTATGATGAGGTCTGGAATGCCGCGCAGAATCAATTGATCAGAGAGGGTCGCATACATAATTATCTGAGGATGCTGTGGGGGAAAAAGGTGCTGGAATGGACACCCGACCCACAAACCGCCTTACAGTATCTTATAGATCTCAACAACTGGTATGCTATTGACGGTCGTGACCCCAACAGCTACAGCGGAATCTTCTGGATTTTTGGCCGGTTTGATCGCGCCTGGGGACCGGAACGCCCGATTTTTGGCAAAGTGCGATATATGACCAGCAAATCGGCTAAAAGCAAGATCAGGTTGAAGAAGTATTTGCAGAGGTACGGGTGAGGATAGGTTGCAGTGTGTCAGTGTGTCAGGGCTGCAGTGTGTCAGGAAAGGCACCGAGGCATCTAGGCACCAAGGCAATGGACGACCCAAGTTCTGTCATTCCGACCATAACCCAAGGGCAATGAGTAGGGATACAATTGGTATAGTTTACCATGGCAGTCAGCTTTGTATTATCTCATGGGAGGAATCTCCCTCCAAAAAGCATCTCATTATACCCAAATTTCCCTTGAGCGGTCGACGAAGGGGACCCTGCAGGGTTATTTCGGTCCAGTGTGTCAGGGCGACAGGGCTAAAGTGTGTCAGAATTAGGCACCGAGTGAATAAGACCGTGTCACACTGTGTTTGATATAAACTAATATTAAACAATAACCTGTCATTCCTACCGGAGTCGCGCCTGGATTTTAACTACGGGCTTTAGGTGCAGCCGCGATGGAGCGGAGGGATCTGTGCAGCTACAAAACTGCCAAAAGATTCGATTAATATTATCCCACATTGCTTGCAATAGTACCTCTCAATTTCTCCTGACAAACGAGAAGCTATAATTAACAGTCCCGTAGGGACTTAATGTTGGTAGCCGGGGTGCAGTGCAACGAAACCCCGGGCAGCGAAACCCGCGCCAACAAAACATCCCGAAGCTATTAACCGGAAAAAGCTTTAATAAAAAGCAGAGGGATGGCCGGGAAAGACCTGCCATTCATTTATACCAGAATTCACCAGACGCTCCCAACAGAGCGTGAGGCTTGGGGGCGGACGGCTGATTGCTACCGACCAGATGTCCTTACAGGACATGTTCGTTCGTTGTTCGTGGTTTGTCGTTCGGGTAACGACTAACGAGAAACGAGAAACGACCTGTCATTCGAGCAAGTAAGCCAGATCAACCGTATGCACGCCTTCCCGGTCGCCTACAACCATGCTTCCACCTGATTTTCGCAATTCCGCTCCGCCGACTTGTCCGTCTTTGCTGAGCGCGTAAAACCGGACATTGAAATTGGGTGTATCATCATCCTCAAGTAAATGTGATACTCTGGTATGATCCGCAATTCGCCGGCAGGCTTCCAGACACGCCTCCTCGGGTGAATCCCCCATTCTCATACGCTCGACAATAAGAAAGCTGGATAAATTTTGAAGATTGGCTTCACCGCGTCCGGTAGAACCGGCACCGCCGGCTGAATTATCGCAATATAAACCGGCTCCGGTTATAGGTGAGTCACCCACGCGGCCGGGAATCTTGTAAAATAAACCACTTGTAGTCGTAACCGAGCAAACGTTTCGATCAGCATCCAGACCGGAGCAGTGGATTGTGCCGTGATGATGTTCAAAATCCCGCAAGCGTGATCCGGTTTGATTATTGTCAGAATCTGCGGGAGGAAAATAATTATCCTCATCGGATAAATTTTCTTTCCAGTCCAGCCAGCGCTTCCGTGCTTCGTCCGTCAAAAGGTTTTGTTCTTTAAACCCGTGCATGAGGGCAAAGCGTTTAGCACCTTCGCCTACAAGCAAAGCATGATCTGTCCGCTCCAGCACCAATCGCGCTACCCTGGAAGGATGAATGATGTCTTCAAGCGCCCCGACCGAGCCGGATCGATGTGTGCGCCCATCCATTACGGCGGCATCAAGCTGTACCACTCCTTTTTCATTCGGGATGCCGCCATACCCCACGGTTTGATCCTCAGGATCTTCTTCCTGAATATTTACTCCTTTGATAATCCCATCGAGTACATCGCCGCCGTTTTGCATAATTTCCACGGCTTTTTTCACGGCAGGCTCGCCATTGAAACCACTGCCAATTGCAAACGGCGGATCAAATGTATGTTCGGAAGATTTGGCGCTTACCGGTTTTGAAAGCAGCGAAGGTGCCAATGCTGCACCGCTTCCTGCGGCAGTAATTTGTTTCAGAAATCTGCGCCTTGAATTCGGGCTTTTTTGATGCTTCATATTGATAAATCCTCCGTTTTTAGTGTCTGTAAGAAGTTAAGATGTCAAGAATTCAAGAAAACAAGAGAAGATTAAAGGAGCGGCCGGAATGAAGATATTGGCGTTTTCTCTGAAGCACTAATTAAAATCCTTCTGGTTTGAGTTTATAATATTCGCTTTGCTTTTGCCACGCTGAGACTACGCTCATTAATTCGCCTTCATCAAACAATTTTCCGGTAAAGGTGATGCTTACCGGCAGTCCATCCTCATTTTTCCCGTTTGGCACAACTAAGGAAGGATGGCCGGTAAGATTAGTGGTCAACAAGTTGCCGCCCGTGAATGACGGGGTTACGTACAGGTCAAAATCATCCACAATTTCATTTAATTCGTGCAGCAAATCGGTTCGGGCGCGATTCGCATTGATGTATTCAACCGCGGGAATAAACCGGGAGGCGCGGAAAACATTCGGCCATGAATTCTGATCCTGCCGCACCATTAAGGTATCCCTTTTGGTTCGCGTTAGCTCATCAAAAGCGGCGGCCGCTTCAGCTTGCAGTATAAAAGAGATACTTGAGGAAGGCACCTCCGGCATTGAAAAGGGCTCCAGTTCCGCTCCCATTTCTTCAAGTTCTTCGAGTACTTTTTTATCGAGTTCGCGATAATCGTAATCGGTGTCGAATCCTTCCTGATGATAGCCGATGCGCACACCTTCGAGATCCTGCCTGTAATCAAAATGAAACGGAAAATCATGAGTGGTATAATCGTGTGGATCATCTCCTCTGATCGCATCAAAGACGATAGCGGCATCTTCAACATTACGGGTAATTGGTCCCGCTTTATCCATGCTCCAGCTTAAAGCCATAACGCCATGGCGGCTCACACGCCCGTAGGTAGGCCGCAGGCCGGTCACCCCATTTATTGTTGAGGGTGATACAATGGAGCCAAGCGTCTCGGTTCCTATTGCAAATGGTACCAGGCCGGCCGCAGTTGCCGCTGCTGATCCGGCAGATGAGCCGCTTGATCCTTCATCCGTATCCCACGGAGTGCGCGTTTTGCCACCGAACCAGACATCTCCCCACGCCAGAGCTCCGGTGGTCAGTTTTGCGATGACCACCGCGCCGGCCTCATCCAGCTTTTTGATTACGGTTGCTGTCTCATCACGTTTCTGATCAATGAAAGGCTTTGCACCCCAAGTGACAGGATAGTCCTCCAGAGCAAACAAATCTTTAATGCCGTAAGGGATACCGTGCAGCGGGCCGCGATAGTTGCCTTTATCAATTTCGCGGTCAGCCCGGCGTGCCTTTTCCATAGCACGTTCTTCGGTAAATGTAATGACCGCTTCAAGTTCAGGATCATACGTTTTTAATCTGTCCAGGAAAAAACGGGTCAATTCTTCAGAGGAGATCTTACCCTGTTTAATGAGTGATGCCAGTTCGGGTATAGAATACCAGGCGAGATCATCTTCATTATCAGGCAATTCTGTGTCCTCGGGAATTTGCCAGGAGTTAGGATCGTCCGCCGGATCGGGTTGATATCCGGTAGAGAGTGGTGAGTAATGCAGCGCCGGGGGCACACTGTTATCAAGGTGATATTCGCGAAGTGTTTGGTAACTCGTCAAGTTTGCATTGACATTTCCAAGCATTGAATCACGCTGAGCTTCTGTAAATTCGAGCCCAAGCATTTTCTCAGTCTGGGAAATCATTTCTTTTGTGATATCGATTTCAACTTCACCTGCTCGCAGGAATGCAGCCGCAACAAGACCAAGAATGGAGCCGGCTATCAGAAGAAAGGTGTAGGTGAGATAACGTGGCATAATATGAGGTTTTGAATTGATGGGGAGATTACTCGCTTTTCAAAACAAGTAGCTGCCTTGCAATAGAATTCGGCAGTAAAAAACGTTCTTCGTTCACCTTAACACGAACCGCCTCACGTGCTTTGTCAGTTACTCGAACATGGGTGTCTATTTTCAGCCCGAGCCTGGAGAGTAAGTTCAATGCATCACTATCCTGTGTGATTACTCGTTTTATAATGCCGTTTTGCTCCGGCTGGAGTGAGAACAGTGGCTGTAATTCGGGCTCATAAGGGTATTGAAGATCGATATCAGGGATAGGATCACCGTGCGGATCGTGGGTCGGATGGCCTAACTTTTCAGCGATGCGGGCTTCAAATTTTTCGCTGATCACGTGCTCGAGCCGTTCGGCTTCTTCGTGAATTTCATCCCAGGAATAGTTGAGTACATCAGCCAGATAAACCTCAAGTAAACGGTGATGTCTTAAAATTTCCAAAGCTATTTTAGAACCGGTTTCGGTAAGCTCAACTCCTTTATAGGGTTTATACCGCACGAGTTTCAACTCAGACAATTTCTTCAGCATCCCTGTAACTGAAGCGGGTTTAACGTCCAGTTCTTTTGCAAGGGATTGGGTGGAAACCTGATGGTTAAATTCACTCAGCTTCAGTATGTGTTTGAGGTAATCTTCCTGTGCCTCACTCAGCTTGTGTTGGGCCATAGCGTTCCGGTTATTATAGATTTCAAGTGAATATACTTGATGTTTAGGTAATCACCAATTGATGTAATCGGATAAATATTAAATCACAAGCATGTTAATCCGAAAAGATGTGGTTTTTTTAGGCATCTAGGCATCTAGGCATCAAGGCATCGAGGCACCGAGCAGAAAGCTGTCATTCTGAGGTTCTGCCAGTGACAAGTAAGGATATGATTTTGGTCCCACCTGTCACCCCGACCGAAGCTGCGGGCTGTAACCCTGCCTTGAGCAATAATTTATCACGCTGCGAAGTGGAGGGGTCTGCAATAGCAAGGATTATGCCATACTACTGATCGAGGTTATGGCGAATTATTTGCTACACAGATCCCTCCACTTCATCGCGGCAGTATTAGTAGCCAAGTGCTGAAATCCGGGCGCGATTCCGGTCGGGAGGACAGGTGGGGCTGTGATTTTTGCCTTATTTGTCACCGCATCTACAGTCCCGCGAAGGCGGGATTAGAACCTCGGGATGATAGCTTTCAGCTTTCTGCTTGTTGCCTGGATGCCTCGGTGCCTTGATGCCTAATCCTGACACACTGACTTCAATTTTTCCCATACTAAATTGTGCCGCAGAACTAAGGACCAAGCCCTTTGGATAAAAAATAAAAAAATTAATTTTTTTTCTGTGGAAGCGCTTTTAATTTTTGTAATAGTGCCAGCATACTTTGTATATTAAGGCCGATTTAACGATGAATATTTAGGTTATATCAGACTGCTTAGTGCAAAAAAATGCTGTAAGCTTACATGAGTAAAGCAGGTTCTCTGGTTGTTAACCGACTTTTTTATTACGGTTTATGTGGCGAATTATGATCGTTTTCTACCATTGTAACTCACACACATAGCAAGATCTCATTTCCAACATCATCCTAAAACCCCTTCATATTGACAGTGTGAAGGGGTTTTTTTATGCCCTTCAAAATTTATGAGATCAAAAATATAAAAACAAAAAACTCCGGGAGCATTATAGCTTTTGGCATTCACTGTCTTCTGGATCTGATCCTCTACAGATCAATTTATCTGGTTGACTGAAGGCAAAGTGTAAAAAAATGTAATTGTTTTTTCGATTGTTGCTCAAAACCATAGCTTATAAGCTTTCAATCAGATTTCATAAAACTTAAACTAAATCCGGCTAAATATGCCGGTTTGAAAAGGATTCGCAATGGTATCAATATTAAGAAAGTCAGTCAGTATCTCAGCTTTAGGCGTGCTTATTTTGTTTTCAGGGTGGATTGCACCCGTAAATTCTCAGGAAGCAAACTTTGACCAGGCTGAGCGTTTCACTACCGACCGCATGCAGGACAAGGTCGGTGACTTGCACGTTAATCCAAACTGGATTGAAGATGAAGACCGGCTATGGTATGAGTTTGAAACCTCTGACGGTAAATTCTGGCACTATGTAGATCCAACTGTTCCCGATAAACGGTACCTGTTTGATCATGAGGATATGGCCGCTCAGCTTACCCAAGAGTTTGACGAAGCTTTTGACCGCTACGATCTGCCTCTCGAAGAATTTGACTACGACACTGATGAGGAGCTTTTTAAATTTCACGTAGACAGTATTGAATTTACTTACGATATACGGGATGATGATCTGGTTAAAGGAGATACCCTTAAACCTGACGAGGAAGAGGATTGGGAAAACTACTCTCCCGACAGCACTTACATCGCTTTTGCCAAAGAACACGATCTCTATCTCATGGAAGCGGATGATCCTGACAGCGTGGAGCATCGGCTGACCGAAGACGGGGAACGCTGGTATAGTTTCCAGGCCGATCACGGGGATACTACTACCGGTGAAAGACTGCCGACGAATGCAGAGTGGTTTGAAGATTCGGAAAAACTCTACGTAAAGCGTCAGGACTGGCGTGAGGTTGAAGAACTTTGGGTGATAAATTCACTTGCTGATCCGAGACCGGAACTTGAAGAATACAAATATGCTATGCCAGGTGAGGAGGATATATTCCGCGATGAATTGCTGACTTTCGATGCGGAAACCCATGATCGGGTTGAATTGGATGTTGAGAAGTGGGAAGATCAGGCGATAGGCGGAGCGTATTTTAATCAGGGTGGTATTTTTACTACGGATGAATCAGATTATATTTATTTTTTACGACGCGACCGCACCTGGGAACATATTGATGTTTGCAAAGGAAATACCGAAACCGGAGAAGTGGAAATTCTTTGGTCTGAGACCAGCAAACCGTATTTCAACACCCGTTTTCTTGAACTCGCGGTAATCAATGAAGGTGAAGAGTATATCTGGTGGTCGGAGCGAACAGGTTGGGGCCAGCTTTATCTCTATGATAATAACGGTGAGAAACAAAATCGCATCACTGATGGCTACTATAATGTGGGCAGTATTGCCAAGATAGATACCACCAATCGCACGGTATACTACGAGGGTTTTGGAAAGGAAGAAGGAGTGCATCCCTATTATTCCAACTATTACCGCGTAAATTTTGATGGTACCGGTCATGAGCGACTTACTCCCGAAGATGCCCATCATAACTTCAGCATGTCCGATACTAAAAACTATTTTGTAAACTCCTATTCCAGGGCAGACCGGGAACCTGTAACGGTACTGCGGGATAATCAGGGTGATCATATTATGGAGCTTGAGCATGCGGATCTTTCCCGTTTGCGCGATATCGGGTGGCAGGAGCCGGAGATTTTCACCGTAAAAGCTGATGATAACAAAACAGACCTGTACGGAGTAATGTGGAAACCATTCGATTTCGATCCGGATGAGGAATATCCGATCATTTCCTATGTGTATCCCGGTCCGCAGACGGAGCCGTTTCCTATTGGGTTCAGCCTGAATCAGCGGCAGACCTTATCGCAGCTTGGCTTTGTAGTTGTGGCGATGGGTCAGCGGGGCGGCAGTCCCATCCGGCACAAACATTATCACACTTACGGACACGGTAATCTGCGTGATTATCCGCTGAGAGATAACAAGTATGGTTTGGAGCAGCTTGGTGAGCGGCATGACTTCATTGATATGGATAATGTCGGGATTTATGGTCATTCCGGTGGCGCGTTTATGTCTACAGCAGCATTGCTTACGTATCCCGAATTTTATGATGTAGCTGTGTCTTCCGCCGGGAATCATGACAATAATATTTATAATATCTTCTGGAGTGAAGTGCACCATGGCGTTGAGCAGAAAACCCGCACGGTTACCAAAGAAGATGAAGACGGAGAGGAGAAGGAAGTAGAGGAGAAATACTTCGAGTCAGAAATTCCTCCTAACACAGAGCTTGCCGAGAATCTGGAAGGAAATCTGTTACTGAGTACCGGTGATATGGATAACAATGTTCATCCCGCCGGCACTATTCGAATGGCTGATGCCCTAATGGAAGCCGGCAAGCGATTTGATTTTATGATAATGCCGGGGCAGCGCCACGGGTATGGCAATTACAGTGACTATTACGAGCGAATGACCTGGTATTACTTCGCTGAGCATCTCCTTGGCGATTACCGGAAAAACATCGATTTCAACATTCCGGAAGACTGATTTTTAAACCTGCCGGGTGTTCCGCATAGAAAAAGTGTGGTTGCCCGGCGGGCCTGGTCAGCTTGCTGTGAAGGCTATTGAGGTTGCTGCAGATGTTATGTTTTGTTTGAAGTTTCTTGTTTGTAAATGTTCTGCGGCGATAGGCGGTTTAATATGTTGGTTTTGCCCAAGCGGCAGTTACGATAGAAGTAATCTAAAGCACGGTAACGCCGGTCTCCGGTCAAGAATGCGGTTCAGGATTTACTGATTTTTTTCCGGATTTTCAAAATCCAACATCAAACGCCTGGCCAGAGTCTGACCGGAAGCTTGTCTCTTTTCTAGTTCTTTGTTGTTAAGCATTTCGGGGGTTACCAAAACTATGCCTTCTGGTGTTACATGGAACCATTGCCGGTCTTCTTCAAGATCATTTCCTATAATTGTACCCTCAGGTATTACGCAGTATTTATCAATAATGGCATTACTTATGTGTGAACGGGGATGGATAATCACATCGGGTAACACTACTGATTTTTTAACTTTGGAATCCATGATGTAAACATTGGAAGAAATCAGTGAGTTTTGTACATGAGACCCCGAAATAATGCTACCTTCCGATACCAGTGAATCTACAGACATACCGCGCCGGCCTTCATCATTAAATACAAATTTAGCGGGTGGATGCTGAACCAGTGAAGATCGAATCGGCCACTCACCTTCATATAAGTTCAGCTCCGGGGTTACACTTACCAGATCCATGTTTGCTTCCCAGTAAGAATCAACGGTGCCGACATCCCGCCAGTAGCCGGGTTTGTCATTGTCTGAATTTCGGAATGGCCAGGCAAATACACGGTTGCTCTTTAGAGCTTTTGGGATGATATCATTGCCGAAATCATGCGTTGAATCCGGATCTGTGGAATCTTCTGTTAATAAGTTAATCAGCAAATCAGTATTGAAAATATAAATTCCCATAGAAGTGAGGCAGAAATCCGGTTTGCCGGGTAGAGTGGTTGGGTTTGGTGGTTTTTCTTCGAACCTGAATATCTGATAGTTTTCATCAACACACATCACCCCAAATGCAGAAGATTCTTTTTTGGGAGTTTCAATATTGGCTACAGTAATATCAGCATTGTTGCTTATATGGAAGTTAAGCAAATCTGTATAATCCATTTTATATATATGATCACCGCCGAGTATCACAGTATATTCAGGAGAGTGCTTCACAATTAAATCTATATTCTGATAAATCGCATCCGCGGTGCCTTGATACCATTCATCCTTATTGCGCTTTTGTGCAGGTATAACTTCGACAAATTCACCAAATTCGGGATTCAAAAAATTCCAGCCCCGATATATATGCCTCAACAATGATTGGGATTTGTACTGGGTAAGCACTCCTATACGACGAAATCCTGAATTAATGCAATTAGACAGTGCAAAATCTATAATCCGGTATTTACCACCAAAGGGTACTGCGGGCTTCACTCTCCATTTTGTGAGATCGGCAAGGCGGGAGCCGCGACCTCCGGCAAGAACCATAGCAAGAACAGATCGTACTTGAGGATCAAAATTAAGCCTCTGACTGGGTTTAAACATTATGAAGTGCCTCCGCCAGATTAACAATGAATAAAAAAAGAAGCTTACACGAAGGTAAGGGTTTGATAATCATCCACTTATATTTCATGTCCGGATAGTATACAAATAGTATATAAATCCGGAATCCATACGCTCTACTATAACGTCATGCAGTTGATTATAGTTGAGTCGAATTCGTTTTTTTGCCTGACTTCTAAATACTTAAATATTAATGTTTTATGCAAACAAAAGTTAAAAATTTATTTATTTATCTTAACTTTAGAGTTCCAATGTCTTTGAACTTTCAAGTAGTATCGAAGTAACTGCGCAAATCAGCCTTTTTGTTTAGTTGGGAAATGCAAGTAGAGGATTATGCGGTAATGATATATGAACAAAAAAGTAAGTTTTTCTTTTAATCCATTGCCTTACAAATGGTTTTGTTATATCATAACAGTAGTGTCCGGTTAAATGTCAAAGAGTCCCAACTGGTTAGCTTGAGAGG
>CAZDIA010000072.1:0-11924 GCA_964505385.1 uncultured Chitinophagales bacterium | reverse complement strand
GGAGAACTAACTGATCGTTTTGATGAAATCGATCTGATCGTCCGCAAAATCCGTGATTTAAAAGAAAAAAAGTACAACGTTGTGATGGTTCACGGAGGCGGTGCCCAGATTAATGAGTGGAGCAAAAAGCTTGGCATACCTGTCAAAAAAATGTACGGGCGTAGAATTACCGACAAAGATACACTGGAAGTAATGCAGGCGGTAGTTGCGGGGTTGGTTAATCCGAATCTGGTATCCTCATTAAGAAGTGCGGGAATTAATGCTGCCGGCCTCACCGGAGCTGATGCCGGCCTGACTTATTCTGTAAAACGTCCTCCTCTCCAATATGGTGAAGAAATGATTGATTACGGGCTGATCGGTGAGATAGAAAAAGTTGATGCAACTTATCTTAATTTATTGATGGCCAATGAAGTTGTCCCGGTTATTTCGTGTCTCACCTGGTCAAAGGAAGAAGGCATTCTGAATATTAATGCAGATACCCTGGCATGTGAGTTGGCTGCCCGGTTAGAAGAAACGGAACTGGTGTTACTGTCATCCGTTTCAGGTGTTTGGGATAAAGACAACAACATCATTGCTGAGCTTTCTTATCAGGATTGGAATGTTGGTGTGGATGAAGGTTGGATTACAACCGGTATGCAGCCCAAACTGGAAAACGGATTTAAAGCACTAAAAAACGGGGTCAGCTCCGTAGTCATCACCAACCCTGCCGGCTGGAATGCAAATAAAGGAACATGGCTGAAAAACGATCAATAACGGTATCAGAAAGCTCAATAAATAAGATGAGCGTTAATGAGTTGCTGGCAAAGCTGGTTTCTTTTCAAAGTCTCAGTACCCGGGAAGCGGAGCTTGTGGACTGGCTCGAAGAGCAATTGACGGATACCGGTCTGGTAGATGTAGAGCGAGTAGAAAACAACCTTCTCATCCACTATGGAGAAGGCCGGCCATGGCTGCTGCTTAACTCCCATTCTGATGTTGTACCTGCCTCTCCGGATCACGAAGGTGAACCTTTTAAACCGGTTACACGCAAAGGCCGGATGTTCGGTCGCGGAACTACCGACGCCAAAGCTTCATCGGCTGCAATAATTAAAACGATTTTCAAACTGGCAGAGGAAGGCACTAATCCGGGCGGTAAAGTTACATTTGCACTAACGGTTTGTGAGGAAGCTGCGGGAGATCAAAATGGAATGGCTCGTCTACGCACTTTCTGGGGCGATAAAAAGCCGGATGCAGCTATAGTAGGTGAACCCACGCAACTTGCTCCCTGCATTGCACAGAAGGGATTATTGGTCCTAAGATTGATCACGCGGGGCACTTCGGGTCACGCTGCCCGGATTTACGGAGAAAATGCGATTTATAGAATGAGCCGGGCGCTGCAACAATTATCAGATATAGGTTTTGACCAGGAAAATCCTTACTTAGGATCAGTAAAAATCACGCCGACGGTAATCAATGGCGGCTCGGCCAATAATGCAAACCCGGAATATTGCGAAACACAAGTGGACATTCGAACTATACCTGATATACCGGCTAAAGAAATTATTAACAAAATTTCTGAATCAATTGATGCCGAGATTATTACTAAAAGTGACAGATTGATTTCAACGGGAACCGATCCTGAAGAAAAGATTGCCGTAGCTGCGAATAAAGCTTCAGGTAAGCAATTCTTTGGTTCACCCACCTGCTCTGACTGGGTTTTTCTGCATGACATCCCCACTGTGAAACTTGGTCCCGGCAACAGCCATGACTCACATACCCGGAATGAATCTATCTCACTTGATCAACCTGAAAAGGCAATTCAGGTATATTATGACATCATCCGCGAATATTTTTCCCGGCTGTAGTACCAACCACTACTTTAATGTTTAATTAATCCGCATTATGAAAACAATCTGGCAGAAAAGTAACTCTGATGAGGCTGACCGAAGTTTTTTCCATGAATTTACCACTTCTGAAGACCGGGAATGGGATCACCACCTTGTCCCCTATGATATACTTGTAAACCTGGCTCAAGGCCGGATGTTGCGGCGGATTAACATTTACACTGATTCTGAACAGATCGAAGTTACTCGTTGTCTTCAGGGGTTATACAATGAGTGGAAGGATGGTAATTTCACCCTGAGTGATGAAGACGAGGATGTGCATTCAGCAACCGAAAAAGCACTAACGGAACGAATCGGCGAACCGGGGCAACGCATTCACACCGGCCGCTCCCGAAATGATCAGGTACTTGCAGATATTCACCTTGCACTAAAAGCAGAGCTCAGAAAGCTTGCCCGTTTAATACTCGACACCACCGCGCGTCTCGACAAAATAGCTCAAACACATCAGGGAATATTTTTTGCCGGAATGACGCATACCCAACCGGCCATGCCTACATCGGTGGATGCATGGGCAGCCGGCTATATACGATTGATGCTGAATGATCTGGAAAGTATTCAGCACGCTTACCGGCAAATTGATGTATGCCCAATGGGCAGTGCTGCCGGTTATGGGGTTCCGAATATTAAAATTGACCGGGAATTTTTATCAAGTCATCTTGGCTTTTCAAAACTGCTGGTTGAAGTTAGCGCTTCCCAGACTATCCGGGTTTCTGCAGTTTTACGAGTAGTTCACGCACTTGAATATTTTGCGCTCACCTGTAATCGCATCAGCTCGGATGTGATAGAGTTTCTGCGATCCGGATTAATCGAACTGGATGATGATCAAACTTCCGGAAGCAGTATAATGCCGCAGAAACGAAATCCGGATCTTTGGGAATTGATTCGCAGCGGATATCACCGGATCACCGGAGCAGGCAGAGAACTAAGCGGGATTTCCGCTAATCTGACCTCCGGTTACCATCGGGATTTACAACCGGTCAAAGCAGTAGTTTTAAGTGCCCTCAAACAGACACAATCACTATCTGAGGCGATGAGTTTCGGACTTAATGGATTGGCATTCAATGAAGAAGCCTCTCATACTTCAATAAGTTCTGAAGTAATGGCTACACACCATGCCAATAAATTAGTCAGTGAAAGCAAACCATTCAGAGAAGCTTACCGGGAAACATCTTATAAATTTCATAACATCCCTGTTCCGGGCATAAAAGAATTGAAAGAAAGTTATCATCATACCGGAGCACCCGGGAAATATCCACATAAGTTAATCCAAAATGACACTGAAAAGATTAAATCCTGGCTAAGCAATGAAGAAAAGAAATGGGATGAGGTAGTGGATAAATTGATGAATTAAGTTGTGCTCATTAATTAGTTGCTTATCTTAGTTGAGGCCGCCTTTCCAACAGGCAACGCATTAGCCTCAGACAATTAATGGCAGATGAGCAGCCCTCTACCGGGAGATTCTTCACTTCGCTGCGCTTCGTTCAGAATGACACGGGCTGGTGGGTACGAAGAGGGCTTCGCCCTCTGGTCCATCTATTAGTCGGCTGTATACAAATAATTTTATTTTTGAATACTTTGCGTAAACGAATTTTGTATAGTATGCGTTTGGCTAAGCGAACAAACAAAAATATGCTCTAATGAAATCTATACACAGCACATATTATGCGCATAAAGATCTCGCCGTAGCTTCCGCGGCGTGCTGTTGCTGTTGCTGTAAGTAATCCGGTAGCAAACTGCCTTTCTTTTACCGGACTCACTGTTTCTTCCATCACCGCTCACAAGTTATTAATCCGTTAACCATTTATAAGAGTATGTCTGTTTCAGTTTATCCCAATATTTCTGTTACCAAAATTGAACCTTTTATAGGTGAAACACCACTTTTTCCCCTGTCCCGTAACAAGTTTGATAATGTCAAAATCGATGCCAAGCTGGAATGGCACCAACTGGGTGGCAGTGTTAAATCCAGACCGGCATATCGAATCATAAAAGATGCAATTGCGCGGGGAAAGCTAAATGATCAAAAGCAGCTTGTAGATGCTACGAGTGGTAACACGGGTATTGCATACGCAACCATATTGAACCGGCTCGGTCTCGGATTAACATTATTTGTTCCTGATAATGCCTCCGAAGAGCGAAAGAAAATATTTAAGGCTCTGGGAGTTGATATCCGGTATACTTCAGGATATGAGTCAACCGAGGGTGCACGGGAAGCCGCAAAAGAGTTAGTCCGGCAATATCCGGATAAATATTTCTATGCCGACCAGTATGACAATCCTTCAAACTGGAAAGCTCATTATGACAGCACTGCAAATGAAATCTGGAGACAAACCGAAGGTAAAATCACCCATTTTGTAGCCGGGCTCGGTACTACCGGCACGTTCACCGGAACGGGCAGACGGCTTAAGGAACTGAATCCGGAAATTGAACTGATTGCACTTCAACCCGAAACAGCTCTACACGGTCTTGAAGGATGGAAACACCTCGAAACTGCGGACACCCCTGCCATTTACGATCACAGACTGGCAGACCGAACCGAGATTATATCAACCGAAGAATCATATGAAACCATGAAGACCGCGTCCAGGAATGAGGGCTTGCTTTTGAGTCCTTCATCTGCTGCTAATTTAGCCGGAGCCAAAAAGATAGCTGCTAATTTAGACCGGGGGCACGTAGTCACTGTATTTCCTGATGATTACTCCAAGTATATATCCGAAACCAACATTTTTTGAGTTTTATTACAGGCACTAATTAGCATTTCAATCAAACCTAAAAACATTCCATATAAACATGAACCTTATCATTCCGCAACATATTCTGAATCTTATCAACTATCACGCTGAAGAGGAGTACCCTTTTGAATGTTGTGGCTTTTTGCTCGGCAGGGAGGAATCCGGATCCCGCATAATTACACTTGTTGAGCGCGCCTCCAATGCCAAAGAAGGCGACAAGCGGCGTCGTTTTGAAATTACCCCGGAGGAGTATCTGCAAGCTGAACGCCAGGCTGCATCATTGGATCTTGAACTGCTCGGAGTATATCACTCGCATCCGGATCATCCTTCAGAACCATCAGAACATGACCGGAAACAAGCGCTGCCGTGGTTCTCCTATATCATTGTTTCTGTAGACCAAGGCAAAGCGGGAAACGTGCAATCCTGGAGGTTAAATGATCAGCGAAGTTTTGAAGAAGAAGAATTAAAAACGGTTACTGAAGATTCCGCGGAACAGCTTAAGGGTGCAGTCTGAATTCAACAACACAACATATCATCTTTTAAACCAAACAATTTTAACACCGAAAAACCATAGCTATGCCAACTTTATTTATTCCAACTCCACTTAGAAAATACACCGGGGGTGAGGCCCGGTTCACGACAAATGCTGATACTGTAGAGGGAGCTTTAAAAGAATTAGCATCCCGGTATCCGGATGTAACTTCACACCTGTATGATGAGGAAGGAAATCTACGCTCTTTCATCAAACTCTACGTTGAAGACAATGAAGTAGGTCCCGACGAGATCGGAAACACAAAGTTATCCGAATCCGATGAAATCAGTATTATTCCGGCTATTGCAGGCGGATCACATGCAACTAACGGAACAGGCATGAATAACCGAAATTCAGAATTCACGCAAGAAGAGCTGGCACGATACAGCCGGCACGTAAGCATCCCGGAGTTCGGGATGGAAGCTCAGAAAAAACTCAAGCAGGCACGCGTGCTGGCCATCGGCAGCGGAGGACTTGGCAGCCCGTTGTTGCAGTATCTGGCGGCAGCCGGGGTCGGCACCATCGGGTTGGTTGAGTTCGACAAAGTGGAAGACAGTAACCTGCAACGCCAGGTATTGTTCGGCACTTCCGATATCGGTAAATCAAAAGCCGAACAGGCCAAAAAGCGAATACAGGATTTAAATCCAAACACTGAAGTTGAATTGCATGAGGTCAGGCTCACCTCAGAAAATGCGCGCGAAATATTTCGCGAATATGATGTAGTCGCCGATGGTACTGACAACTTCCCGACGCGTTATCTGGTTAATGATGCCAGTGTATTTGAAGGAATCCCGAATGTGTACGGATCCATATTTCAGTTTGAAGGTCAGGTTTCGGTATTTAATTACCGTGATCCCGAATCAGGTGTATTAGGACCAAATTACCGTGATCTCTTCCCTTCCCCGCCACCTCCCGGTCTGGTGCCCAGTTGCGCTGAAGCCGGTGTTCTGGGTGTACTGCCCGGCATAATCGGAAGTATGCAGGCCAATGAGGTAATCAAGGTGATTACCGGAATCGGTGAAACTCTGAGTGGTAAACTGTTTTTGTTTGATGCGCTGGAATTTTCAACCCGCAAGCTTACTGTATCAAAAAGTGCGGATAACCCCCTTACCGGCGAAAATCCCACGCAAACCCAACTCATCGATTATGACGCGTTTTGCGGGGTTCCATCCGGGGAAACTGAACAGGAAGACAAAGTTCCCGAAATCAGCGTGCAACAGCTTGATGAATGGCGAAAAGATGGTCGCGATTTCAAGCTGATCGATGTTCGTGAACCCCACGAATATGAAATCGCGCATCTCGACGGGGAGTTAATTCCACTGGATACGGTAACCGAAGCGGTTGATCAAATTCCTAAAGACAAAGAAGTCGTGGTTCACTGCCGTTCCGGAGCACGAAGTGCCAACGCTATCAGGCAACTTCGGGATCAATATGGTTACAATAATCTTTACAATCTTAAAGGTGGTATTCTGGCCTGGGCAAAAGAGATTGATGAAAGCGTGCCGGAGTATTGAGTCTCAGATATATAATTTGCAGAGTATGAAAATCTGATTTCGGTAGTTTATTAATTACTTATAATTTTATAATCAATTGTGAGATTTTATTCATTGCAATTGTCCCCTGCCTTAGGCCCAAGAATTTTTTACACCTGAAGGAAGGTTCACCACCACGAGCACAACGGAGGCACAACGAACACAACAAATGTATCATTTTTAATAGAATGTAGTGCCCGTTGCGTCTTCTTTGTGCCCGTTGTGGTTAAACAAACAGGAAGTTTTTCACATAAAGAAGAATAGTCCTCTTTTTGTCCAAAATTGTTGAAGTAAAATCTAAAAGCGGCTAAAAACAGATATTAAAGCTAATCCACAATATTCTTACTGATTCATCATTTGCGCATATCCCGGTTCAGTAAGGATAGATTCTACGGTATGAACAATCCCGTTCTCAGCTTCAATATTGTTGAAAGCAACCTGTACACCATTTACAGTAATGGTTTCCCCTTCTGTATCAACGGTAAGTGTTTCACCTGCAATGGTTTCTAACTGACCCATATCCTGTATTTCTTCAATTGTATACTCACCTTCTACAATGTGAAGGTTTATTAATTCCCGAAGCTGATCAGAATCGGGTTCAATAAGTAGTTGCTGAATTTCTTCAGGAGCCTGATGAAAAGCCTCATCGGTTGGAGCAAATACGGTATAGGGTCCGCCAGTCTGCAAATCATCCGACATACCTGCGCCTTCAACCGCAGATACCATCGAACTCAAGTTTTCTATGACCAATGTCTCTACCAGGTCCATCTCTTCCATTTGTTCATCCATGGGATCCTGTTGCTGAGGATCATCAGCAGGCGGGACTTCTTCTTGCTGCAAATCATCGGTAGCAGGTTGTTGATCTTCCGGATCACCACCGCAGCCTTGCAGAATCAATCCAAAAACGATAAATACGGCAACAAAACTATAAAAGGATGATTTTAAATGTGTCATGATCTTCAGTAATTTAGTTCGATATGCCAACTTTATAAACTCACAACATATTTAAAGCATTATAAATTTTGTTTTTACCGGAATATTTACAAGAATTAATAGTCTGAAATAGATAATTACAAAGATGTTAATCTACAGCGTTAACCATGGCATGCAAAACTATTGTGACTCAACGTTCTGTATTTCTTCTGCATCTTGTTTATCAGGTATGAATATGGCGTATTCAGTACCTTTGTGATTGCTATCCATTTGCACATTACCGGAAATTTGCTCAGCAAGACCTTTAATCAATCTCATCCCGAATGATTCTTTCTTAGTTTGCTTATCATTATTCTCTATTCCGGCACCATTATCCCGAATATATAAATTAAGTGACCCGTTATGCTTATCAGATGAGATTTCAATGATTCCATCCTGCCTGCCTTCAAAGGCGTGCTGATAAGCATTTATCAGAATTTCGTTTGTTATAAGGCCCAATGGAATAGCTTTACTCATCTCAACATCGGCGTCAGTAAGTTTAAGGTCTAATTGAATCTCTTTATCTGCCGGTTTAAAGGAGTTATGTGTCGACTGTGCTATATCTTTCAGATATTCTTTTATATTAATGCTTGAGAAGTTGTTATTCCGATACAAGGCTTCATGTGCAAGCGCCATAGATCTTACACGTGATTTTGATAGCTTCAGCAAGTCCGTGCTATCATATTCTTTGCCGGAATATTGCTGCAATTCGAGGATTGCATAAACCTGAGCAAGATTATTTTTTACGCGGTGATGAACCTCCTTAAGCAATACATCTTTATCCTCGACCAGTTTTTCAAGTTGCTTTTTATTCTCTTTCAGCTCCCAGGTTTGCTTGTCTACTTCATCTTTTAGTTTTGTGTTCCAGTTACCCATCAGGTAAATGGCACCGTATCCGGTAATAATTATTAAGCCTATAGAAGTCCATGACATTATTTCAAACGCTTCTATCGCCTCCAGCATGGCTGATGGAGTTATCTCCTCGGCAGTTATCACTTCCTCAATACCTAACCTGCCCAGCAGATAAGCCGAATACACAAACAGTATCAAAGTCAAAGTTACCGTAACTACTGAGCCATATACCCAAATACTTGAGACCTTTTTTTTCGGCGGCATTGTGATATACGCTCTTTTCTTTCTCTCGATCGCGGGACTAAAGAAAAAGAGCAATGGGGCAACAATTATTAAATTTTGAAGAAATATGCCCGACCACCAGGTCTGCCAGACGATAAGCGCATCACTTGCTGCAAGTTGATAATAAAAGCTCCAGATAAAAGCACCCATAGAACTTGCAATCGAAGCGACAAAGGCTACAACCACAAAAAAAGCAAAACTGCCCAGATTACGCAGCGTATATGATATCCCTATGCTTTGATACGAAAGAGCAAGAATAGCGAGACCAAGTACAAAAGAGATTCCGATGAGAATGGCCCAAAACCACGTCATCTCAAAATAAAATGCAATAATAAAAGACGACAAGAACAGTGGAACAAACCCCCATTCAAAGCCAAACCAGAAAAATAAAAGAACGGCAATTATTAGTGGCGGGTTAAATATAAAAAAATTGACTATATCATGGTCAACACCGATAAAGTTCACCCAATCGGTAGACAAAATATATAACACTGAAAACAGACTTAAACCTATTAATACAATCCAACTAACAATAGGCAAGAGACCTTTAAAATTGGTCAATTTGTAGATTGAAAGCAGGTAGTCAGGCGTAATTGGCTGCCAGTCATATTCATTCTCTTTCAATCCAAGCTGTTTTCTGTAATCTGAGCCCAATCGCTTAATTTCCCTTTTATCTTATGCTACTTCTTCAATATTCACCATCCGGCAATGAGCATTCGCCAATTTATAATACTACTAAAATGTAAATATTGATTTGAGTTCCAACAAATATACGTAGTGTAAATATTACAGCATCGTATATTTTAAATACGTAAATACTTTATGCTTACCCATGCTATTCTTCGATATTAAAATAGCAATAAATCTTTTAAAATCACATCAACTAAGTTTCTTTTAATATGATAATTTCAAATGATTTAATAGAAACTACTCACTAATTATTGAGCAAGTCAAACTCTTCAGGAGGCTCTTCATCAAGCAGTGATCGCACAAAATGATCTAACGTTTTCCTTATGTGATACGGCTCTCCACTATAGCCGTGACCACGATTTGGCATCACAATCACATCAAAATCTTTATTGTGTTCGATCAACTCGTCAATTACCTGAAGCGTCAGGTTGGGATGCACGTTGGCATCCATAGTGCCGTAGGAAATGAGTAAATCACCTTCAAGATTTTCCGCTTTAGCAGGATTACCCTGCGCATCATACGTATCTTCATCATTACTTATTTCCCGCAGCCCCTGGAATTTTTCGCCCCAGTAGTAGGTGTATCCTCTATTGTCATGATTCCCTGCACTGGAGACACCTGCGTGGAAAAAATCGGGATAACGGAATAGCGCTCCGGCTGTAGCATAACCCCCACCGGAGTGGCCGTAAATGCCCACTCTGTCAAGGTCGATCCAGTCATGGCGTTCGGCTAATTGCTGCATGCCATATTTTTGATCCTCTAACCCATTGTCCCCCATATCTCCTAGATAGGCAGTATGGAATGATTTGGAACGCAAAGGGCTACTACCCAGCGCGTCGAGTTGGATCACTATAAAACCAAGTTCTGCAAGCGCCTGAACAAAACCGCGAGATGGAGTAAAAGACCAGGGGCCGATACTGCCGCTTTGAGGCCCGGGATAAATGTGATTTATGATGGGATACGATTCATCCGGATCAAAATCAGATGGCTTAAACATGAGACCGTAAAGTTCATATTCATCATTCCGGTCTTTTACTGTGAAAGGCTCAGGCTCTCGCCAAATGGTTTCCTCATCAAGAAGATCTGTGTCCGCTTTTTCTAATGCCATGCGTTTTTCTCCCTGTTCATCTCTTAAAACAGTGGTTTGAGGAGTAGTAAATTCGGACCACGTATTCACAAACAAATTGCCGGAAGGGGCAAGATTTATTTCGTGCTGACCTTCATCGGGTGTCAGATGTTCGATATCGCCACCGTCAAGGCTGGTACGGTACAAATGTTGATGATAGGGATTATGCCCATCCTGCTTGCCGGCAGCTGTAAAAGTGATTTCCCGACGCTCCATATCAATATCCATCACATCAACTACGTTCCACTCGCCTTCTGTGACGCGGTTAATAAGCTCACCGGATTCCAGATCATGCAAATACAGATGCCCGTACTCATCCTTTCGGGTAAACCACAAAAACTCACCGGATTCATCAAGAACTCTCCAGTTTGGAATGCCCCTGGAAGTAAGGTTTGACTCGAAAAATGTATCTACGGTTTCCTCGTGCACTGTAGTCACTTCACCGGTTTCCGGATCAGATACCCTGAGTTTGACGGTTTTATAATCTCTTGAAGTGGAAACAAAAGCAAGCCGGGTTGCATCCTCATTCCATTCAATATCCGCCCATTTTTCTCCGCGGGTCAGTCCGCAGCAATTTGAAGTTCGCTGGTGATCGGGTTCCACATCCAGCCAGGTTTTGTTTTCTTGCTCTACATCAACGACCACACGTTCCAGCATCGGCACTTCTTCATCTCCCGGAAGGGCATACGGCCAGGCATCGAGAACAGGCCTTCCCTCCTGCATTTCCCACAACACCATTTCTTCCACTTCCCGCTCATCCTGTCTGAAAGTTGCTATCCTCCTGGAATCAGGCGACCATGTGAGTACGGGAGTTTCCGAGCGGAACCAGCCCTGTGAATTGGTAGCAAAACCGTAGCGGTATTCACCTTCGGTAGTAAGTTGAATATCCTCTTCCCTTTCGTGATCGAACACCCACAAATTCCAGTCATCAATATAGGCTGAATAGCGGCCATCCGGTGAATCTATAGAATTAGGCACATTTTTTCGTGCTTCACCAATTTCTTCGCACTGATACTCACCCAACTCACATTCCCATTTTTTATCGTCGGCCGTAAACCGAACCTGGCTTCGATCATCTGCAAATTCGGGTCCCTCAAGGGGTAGGTCGTAAGGATCGTGCGTATCCCCGGTCGCTTCTTCCAATGCGCTTGCAAGTTGATCATGATCAAATGCTCTTTCCCGCAATTCCTCGTGTGGATCCACCCAGTAATACACTTCTCCTTCGCGGGTGTCGAGCTGATACCAGAAATGATCATTCTCCATCCAGTTAGGTGAAACCGAAGTTCGAAAAACTTTGTCGGAAAGATTCCATCCCATCAGCGAAGCGGC
>CAZDIA010000071.1:0-12135 GCA_964505385.1 uncultured Chitinophagales bacterium | reverse complement strand
TGAACTTTGATCAATCTACCTAAGGCGTCCTCTTTTTCATTATACCTCGGTGCCTCGGTGCCTCGGTGCCTTCACCTAAAATCAAACAACTCACTCTCCCCGCGCTGCCGCCGGACCATCGTCAGGATCGTATAATCGGCGACCATTTCATCATGCTGGTTCCAGATTTCGACATCCCAGTGGACGATGCCTCTCGGGATTTCGTCTTCCTCCCGCATTTCTTTGAGGGTCTTACGCTTGCAGGTGAATTTTACGCGGATGGTGTCGCCGATGCCGACCGGTTTGACAAAACGGAGATCATCCATACCGTAGTTGGCCAGTACCGGTCCTTCCGCCGGGTGAACAAACATGCCGGCCGCGGCTGAGATCAGAAAATAACCGTGGGCGACACGCTGCTCAAACAGGGAGCGCCTGGCGGCAAGCTCATCGGTGTGGGCGTAAAAATGATCACCGCTCAGTCCCGCAAAATTGCTGATATCCGCTTCGGTAATGGTGCGACGGTGCGTATATAGCGTCTCCCCGACTTCCAGTTCTTCGAACTTCTTCATGAAGGGGTGAACTTTGTCCTCCTTAACTTCGGCCCCTTTCAGATACTCATTGGTAATATTGGTGAGCGTCGTCGGCGACCCCTGAAGGGCAACGCGCTGCATGTAGCGCAAAATCCCGCGGATTCCGCCCAGCTCTTCACCGCCACCGGCGCGACCGGGTCCGCCGTGAGTGAGATGCGGCATCGGTGAGCCGTGTCCGGTTGACTCACCGGCAGAGTTGCGATTCAAAATCATAAACCGTCCGTGATAGGCGCCAACGCCAAGCACGACCTCTTTGGCCAATGCATCATCCCACGTAAACAGCGAACCAACCAGACTGCCATCGCCTTTATTGGCAAGGGAAATCGCATCGGCAGTGTCGGTGTAGGGCATGATGGTCGTAGCCGGACCAAACGCCTCAATATGATGGGCATCGTCCGAGTCGTGCGGATGTTTGCAAAACAGAACTATCGGTTTGCAGAAAGCGCCTTCTTTGGATTCACTTTCTGATTCATAAACCACTTGCGCATCCTTTTTTAACTTCTCAACATTTTCGTAATAGCGCTCGACCTGCTCTTTACTGGCCAGCGGACCCATCCGCGTGTTTTTGTCGGATGCATCACCAATTGTAATTTTTTCCAGCTGTGCCTTGAGTGCTTCTTTAACATCTTCCACACGATTTTCCGGGACAATCGCACGGCGGATCGCCGTACACTTCTGACCGGTTTTGGCGGTCATCTCTCGCCGCACCTCTTTGACAAACAGATCAAATTCCGGCATATCCGGAGTCACATCCTCACCGAGAATCGCACAGTTGATGGAGTCGGTTTCCAGATTAAACCGCACGTTATTTTTGATGATATTGGGATGCGATTTCAGTTTTTGTCCGGTTTCCGCGGATCCGGTAAAAGCCACGATATCCTGTGAGTTAAGGTGATCCAGCAGGTCGCCCGGTTTGTCCGCCGCGATAAACTGAACGGCACCCTCCGGAAGCAACCCGGTGTTGATGATCTCTTCAAAAACTTTGTAAGAAAGAAAGCTTCCAACCGGTGAAGGTTTGATGATCGCCGGAACTCCGGCAACGATGGTCGAGCCAAGTTTTTCCAGCATCCCCCAGACCGGAAAGTTGAATGCATTGATGTGCACAGCTACTCCGTTGAGCGGAACGTAAATGTGCTGACCCACAAACGTCCCTTTGCGCGAGAGCTGCTCCATCGGTCCGTCCACATAAAACGGCTCGTTCTGCATCTCCCGCCGCGCTTTACTGGCGGTGATAAACAGCGAAGAAATCCCTCCATCAATATCGATCCAGGAATCTGCTTTCGTGGCACCGGTATGCACCGATTGCTTGTAAAACTCTTTCTTAACCGACATCAGATGCTGAGCGAGTGACTTAATCCGCAACGCCCGCTCATGCACCGGCATCGGCCGCAGATTGGATCCCCCCACACTGCGGGCATATTCCACCATGCCTTTATAATCCAGGCCATTGGTTCGGAATTCGGCAATTTGTTTGCCATCATTTGCACTGAAAAGCGGAGTGGGAGTGCCGTCGCCGGATTGCCAGGAGTTTTTAATGTAGTTTTTTATGAGCATTATTTATTGACTTTTTGAGTTTCTAAGGCACAAAGGCACCAGGGCACATAGGCACAAAGTTGTTATTAGCCGGTTTTGAGTTTTTGTATCAGGCTTGAGAGCATGCGCTCAATCTCCATTAATAGAGCATTTGCTTCATTGTATTTTTCTTCACTTTGATAATTTAATTCATAAGAAAGTTCAAGTTGAGTTTGAATTTCATAAACTGAACCCATAGTTATTTGCAGAAACCGGATATAATCTTGAGTTGATCTGCGCCCATAGCCTTCAGCTATGTTGGAAGGAATAGAGACCGAGCCTCTGCGCATTTGTGAAGTCAAACCAAACTTTTCATCATCCGGAAATTGTTTCGTCAAACTATAAACTAACTTGCAAAGCTCCATCCCCTTCTGCCAAACCTTCAAATCCCGAAAAGTTTTAATAGAATCACCCATAAGTTTTACTCCATATTTGTTTCAGTTGAAACTAAGCACCCCTTTGTGCCTCAGTGCCTATGTGCCTAAAATTCTTTGTTACTTTGTCACTTTTTAGATCCCTTCCATGTCCTATACCCCCCACTCTGATCAATCCTATCCTCAGGCACTTCCCGAAGCGGATCACAAGGCCGTAAGGTTTCGTGCAGTTGCTTCGGAAGCTGTTGGTAGAGCCGGGTGCCTTCGGTTTTCCATTGGGCCATTTCATCGGTTACGTCTTTGACCACTTTGGCGGGGTTGCCGACCGCTACTTTGCGGCGGGGGATCTCCGTGCCTTCCGGGACAAATGCCAGCGCCCCTAAGATGGATTCTTCCCCGATGATGGAATTATCCATGATAACTGCATTCATACCCACCAGGGCATTTCTTTTGATGCGGGCACCGTGAATCACCGCGCCGTGACCGATATGGGCTGCTTCCTCCAGATAAACCGTAATCCCCGGAAACATGTGGATGGTGCAGTTTTCCTGCACATTGCAGCCATCCTCAATAACAATTTTACCCCAGTCTCCCCGGATGGCGGCACCGGGGGCAATGTAGACATCCTCCCCGATAATCACATTGCCGGTTACCGTTGCATTCGGATGTATAAATGCGCTTTCAGCAATGACCGGTTTATAGCCGTCGAATTCGTAAATGTTGGATTGTTGCACGATTTGTTCATGTATTTAAATATGGTACAGCTAATTTACACGAGCAAAATCCCGGATCAAAGATAGAAATGAAACCGCATTTTTAACCTTCACAGAGAGCAAGTATTACTTCGTTAGTTCAAATTATATATGAATTATGGAGTAGAATTTTTTATTATATGTTTAATTCATTTGATTTTATTTCACATAATTAAGATTGCAATTAGTTAAAATTTCTTACTTATTACATTTTACATATTAAATCATCAATTAATAAACTATGCTATGAAGATTACACTACCCCCCCCCCATGAAACTGCTAATAATTCCTTTAATTTTCGCCTTTTCCGGCTGCGATGTCTTCAATTCGCAAAGTGACGACGATGAACCTGAACAAGAGGAAGAACCCAACTTCCCGGATGACTTTATATCTTTTACCGTGAATGATAAAGAAAAAAAACAACACAGTGAGGCTATGATATCACCGGATCGTTGTCATCGTGTTAATATAAGATATGATTGGCATGAGGACCCTCAACCTGGGTACAGAGAAGCCTTTCGTATGTATATATTATTTGATAAAGAGAAAGACTCATATTCGTTAAAGCGGATTCGGAGTGAAGAATTGGAAGAACAAGGAAAATTAGACGATCGCAAAGGGTGTAATACCCATTTTACGCTCGGTGCATTTTTTTCCGAAGCAGATTATGATGCCGGCGTTGGCCGGTATTATCCGGATGCTGAAGCTTCCAATATCGACACCCTGCAAATAACCGAATTTGACCCCGATGCCGGTCCGCATGGGCGCATTCAAGGAGAATTTGAAACTACCTTGTATTTTGAGTCCGGGTATGACCCGCTCCGCCGATATCCCGATACATTAAAAATTCGCGAGGGTACGTTTGATATTCACCTGCAACACCGGGATGAGATGTAAAACTAAGATTTGTAATGAAATAGAACTTAACCTGTGCAAAGCAGTCAAAGGATTAAAGAAATTGATGCATATTTCTCTGGTTAAATAACTATAAAAGGAACCCGAAGCTTGTACGCACTTCGCTTCGGGTTCTTTTTTGTTAACGCTCCCGAAATTCTAATTTAATCTAAGGCTTATAATGAAACTGCTCCTGATCCTGCTACTCTTCGCCTTTTCCGGTTGCGAAGTCGTCCTATACGCCCCACTCTGATCAACCCTATACTCCGGCACCTCCCGAAGCGACTTGCACGTTTGAATAAAATCTATTCGGATTGACGCCGGTAAATTTAACCGCAGACCAAAACGGATCAAAGTGGTTTTTTGAGTCGGGAATAATCTATTTTTATCTCCGTTTATTTTGTAATTAATTACAACAACGTTATAACACAATTTCTATGGAAGCAAAAATCAGAAAAGTCGGAAACAGCCTTGGGATAATTCTCCCCAAACAACTAATCGATGAACTTCAACTAAAGTCCGGTGACAAACTTAATATCGAGCAAAAAGAAACCGGAATGGAGTTAAAAGTAGTCGATAAAGAGTTTGAAGAGTGGGCGGAAGCATACCGGCAGGCTAACACCGATTACCGCGAAGTGCTCAAAGAACTGGCTAAATGATCAAGTTTCTGGATAAAGAAACCATCATTACATTCCATAATGATCAGATTGATAAATATGGAGGATCAAAAGGAATACGTGATGAGAACCTGTTAGAATCAGCCCTTGCTCAACCTGAAGCTACATTTGGAGGTGAGTACGTCCATGAAGATATATTCATGATGGCTGCCGCCTACGGTTTTCATATCTGTAGTAATCATCCGTTTTATGACGGAAATAAAAGAACGGCATTAATAGCCATGTACACCTTTCTATTTGTAAACGGATACCGCATCAACGCCGACAAAAAAACATTATATGCGATAATGATGGACCTGGCATCCGGCAAGGTAGAAAAAGAGGAACTTGCTGCATTTTTAAGGGAAAATGTTGCAGATCAAAGCTAAAAAATTCAATACGTAGATAAACTTGTCATCTAATAATCTCCAATAGCGTTAGTAACTCAGAGTTAAATTGTGTATTAAATTATGGTTACCAAATTCCCCCACACGCTTAAACTCCCCTTTTTCACTGGCATACTACTTCTCTTTACCGCCTGTGGTAATGATACCGATAGCGGACCGGATCTCCCGGAATACGGTGATGAAATGATCGGCCAAACTGAGACGGATAATGCTCAGATCCGCCTTTATGAAACCGAAAGCGGCGTTGCCGGTCAATCTTTCGGAGATGAGCGGCTGCAGATTATCGGTTCTGCCGAAAGGCTGTTTGAAGGGGTTGATGGCAGATTTGCAGTGCAGATCGAAAACCCGGAGTCGTTGCGTGACGGAACCTTTCGCCTCGAAGTGCAAACCTACCACGGTCTGCCGCTCGAAGATGTGACGGGAGATATAATGGAATTTCTGGCGGATGAATTTGATAAACAACTTACTTTAACTACTGAACCGGTGACCCGATACAAACTTCAGATCGTGGATAAATCCCTTTTGGAAGAGCATCGCAATTACGATACACCACCGGAAATAAACCGAACCGAGCGACGCGATGAGCATGTTGAGCTGCACAATGCTTCTCTGGATCATATCGCAAAGATCCTGCAATCCGAATTTGAATATGAAATCATCGCGGATGACTCGCCCGGCTTTCGCATCAATCGGGAACTTGAACTAACAAGTGATTGGGATCATATAATTGCACAGCTTGAAGAAGTCGGTCTTACTATCGAGTCAGATCAGCAGGAAAGAGAAATCCGGGTGGTGGAGTGATTAAAGCCGGATCACTATCAGGTAAATCGAAATAAACCTGAACATCAAATATTTTTGATCATATTTTGGCAAAATCGCCGGCTGTCCGCCGATCTTAAACCACTCTTTGCAATCCCCCGCCCTTTCGCAGATCGGCGGGCTGTCGGCCCCGGTTAAAAGGTGCCATCCGACTCGACAGCCCACCAACCGGCTGAAATTTCAACAAGATTGTTTAACTCCTGCCCGGTTGGTGGACAGCCGAGGTGGGGGTGCCCCGCCGGTGGTAGCCGAGGATTTGGAACTAAGTATTAACTACCCCTGTAGGTGGAATAACCGTAAGGGCTCAGGAGTAAGGGAATATGGTGATGGCTGGAGGGATCAGTTAATTGAAAGACGACCTGAATCACCGGATAGAATGAAGTTTCCGGTGAATCACTGAAATAGTTATCGACTTTAAAAGTCAGCCTGTATACTCCTTTCCTTGCCGGCTCGCCCGGTGTTAACCAGTCTGTGATTCGTCCGTCTTCGTTTGTTTCGTCTCTGGTCAATTCTACCCAGGAGCCGGAGTCATCTTCAAGCTCCAGTATCACTTCGACACCACTGGCCGGATGTCCATTTGCGGTATCAAGAATATGTGTGGTAATCGGACTTTTCATATGCTTAAGTTTATGATGTAACCTTTTCGTGTTATTGAGCTGAAAAGTGGTTTTTACTATGCGCTTTTCCGGTTTTCCAGAATCTTCAAAAATGATCGGGTTTGGATTTCATCAACCGACAATCCGGTTGCTTTAACCTCTTCAAGAGTTACCGCACCGCAATTTAATCCCTTCAGGAAAAAATTCAGAAGTCCCTGACCGGTTGCGGCATCATCAAAAACATCACCAACCAATGTCGCTTTAGCTGCTTGTTCTACAAAGGTTTTCAGACGGTTGGAAGCTTCATCAAGGCTTTGCAGGAAAAAGAGATATTAGGTTGCATAGAAAATAAAAATATATCCGAATTTTTGTTCATACTGATCATTACCTGCGGCAAGCCCCATCAACACTTCTTCTGATGCTTGCTGCACTCCTTTTTGCTCACCACCCGCCCATTTTTCGGTATCCGTAAATTTTGCCCGCAAACTATCCAGGTCTCCGATCCTGGGATGTTGCGAAAAATCCTCAAGACAGTAATCCCACCAAATGGAATCGGAGCTTGAGTTAACCTCATCCATGCTCCGGGCACGCCCCGGCATGATAAGGTTTGTCATCGAACTGAAAAATATATCGCTGCAGGCGATTGCCTTACCGCCGTTTTCCAGAGCAACAAGATCAACTTTGTCTCCGGTTTTTAGATCAGATGTTACTTCACAGAATACTCTGAATCGTGCAACTCCGCCATCGGGATAGATAGTCAGGCGAAGATGTTTCCACTTTTCATCAGAGTATACTCCAAATAAGTTTTGAGCCCCGGGGTTTAGCGGGGATTTAGGCAGGATCTCTGTCCATTCTGTAGCTTCACTAATATCATCAGTTCTTGCAGCATCTACAGATGCATAAGGCGGATGATTGCCTAAAAAATGATTGGTATCAATATTCAGCCCATGTAGAACCCCAGGCAACCCAAGTTCTATAATGCACCAATCACAGCCTTGTTCCCGCATCCGCCGGGTTACCCATCCATCCATTTACCGCGATTAGTAAATTCATCAGGTAGAAAAACACCTTGCCACTGTTTGAGCAGATCTTCTTTTTCAGCAAAAAATTCATCACTTACTGCCAGCGCTTTACCCTCGAGCGTCTCAGCGGCAAGATTTACAAGCCCTTTGAAACCGACATGTCCAACTTCTTCCTTTGGATCAGTCATTTTTCTGAATGATTAATTGTGCTGAAAACTTCCCACTCGGTGCGTCCCGGTTCATTAATGTGAACATGCGCATCTATCAAACCGTGCATGACCATTTGATCTGAGTAATAATCCACACGTGCAGGTAATGCGGGATCATCAAAACTTTTTATTTCTGAAATGGCCTCGTTATAAATTATAAGCGATGCCGGTATTAAGTGACCGGAAACCAACACCCTTTGGGACTTAATTGTGAATGGCTGATTCATTTAGCTAATCTACTTCTTTTGACGGAAATTGCATCACAAAAATCTTCTTCGGAATGCAGAGTATCCCGGTTTTCAAATATCGACGCTTCCATTTTCCCTTAACTCTTAGAAATCGTACATTTCATGAATATTAATTTGGATTAAAACAAAAAGGGTTAGGTATGTATTATCGTTTAATTACTCTTCTATTATTACTCGCTTTAACCGCACATTGTGCACCCGCTGAAGAAATGACAGATCAGCCACAAGACCGCCTGTCAGTCGAATCGCCGGAAAACATTAACAGGATAGATTTCGAACTGGTCGATGGAAAGCCGGTTTACAGCATCTCCAGGCTTGGCCGAACAGTGGTTGACACTTCCCCGCTAGGTTTTGAATTGCAGGATCTGCCGGATTTAAATGAAGGCTTCGAAATCACTGGATATGAGGAAAACTCAGTAGATGAAACCTGGGAACAATTGTGGGGACAAACAAAATATGTGCATGATTATCATAATGAATTACGGGTGACCATTACTGAAACGGAAGATCCCGGGCGTGATCTGATTCTGGTATTCCGGGCATTTGATGATGGCATCGGTTTCCGCTACGAGTTCCCTGAGCAGGATGGATTGGAAAATTTCAGCATCATGGATGAGCTGACCGAATTCCGGTTAACCGGGGATCATGAATCGTGGTATATCGATGCATACCAATGGAATCGCTTTGAATACTATTTTGAGAACACTCCACTCACCGAGGCTGATACGGTTCACACGCCGTTAACTATGCGCACCAAAGATGACTTGTACTTAACTTTTCACGAGGCGGCACTTGTTGATTTTTCAACAATGACCCTGGAGCGAATTGAAGATTATACGCTTAAATCCAACCTGATGCCGTGGGGTGAAGGAGATCTTGTCCGTGTTAGCGAAACCCGTGTTACCCCCTGGCGTACACTTTTGCTTGCTGATGACCCCGGTGACCTGATCACTTCCAAGCTCATTCTTAATCTCAATGAGCCCAACAAACTGGAAGACACCGACTGGATCGAACCGTCGAAGTATATCGGAATCTGGTGGGGTATGCATTTGGATAAATACACCTGGCACCCCGGTGAAAACCTGGGAGCAACTACTGAGCGGGCTAAAGAGTATGTTGATTTCGCTGCAGAGCACGGTTTTGAACACGTTCTGATTGAAGGATGGAATCCCGGCTGGGATGAAGAATGGTATGCCGATGGTGTTGTCTTTGATTTCACTGAATCGATTGATGAAATTGATTACGAGGAAGTAGCTGAGTATGCGCTGGAGCAAGGCGTTCAGATTATGGGTCATCATGAAACCTCAGCCAGTGTGCTTCATTATGAAGAACAAATGCCGGAAGCTTATCAGCTCCTTGAAGATTTAGGCATGAACACGCTCAAAACCGGTTATGTCGGGCACGGAACCGAAATCACCCGCTATGATGATGAAGGCAATGAACAAAATGAATGGCACCATGGCCAATTTATGGTAAACCATCACCTGGATGCTATCAAAATGGCTGCGGATCACGAGGTAATGCTAAATGTTCATGAAGGTGTGAAATCAACAGGATTGCGGCGAACCTATCCTAATATGATGACCAGTGAGGTAGCTAAGGGACGTGAGTATGACGCCTGGGGAGATGCCGGCGGCAATCCACCCGAGCACACCGCAATACTACCGTTCACCCGAAGTCTTGCCGGCCCATTTGACTTTACGCCCGGTGTAGTTGATTTACATTATGATGAATACCGTCCTGATAATCGAATCAAATCAACTTTGGCGAAGGAACTTGCACTGTATATTACTATTTTCAGCCCGCTTCATATGGCTGCTGACCTGCCGGAAAATTTTGAAGATCAACCCGAGGCATTTCAGTTCATCAAAGATGTGCCAACTGATTGGTATGATACCAAAGTGCTCAATGCGAGTATAGGTAATTATGTTACCATTGCCAGAAAAGACCGGCAAAGCGATGATTGGTACCTTGGAAGTCTGACTGATGACTCCGGCAGATTGTTGAAAGCTTCACTCAGTTTTCTTGATTCCGACAAAGAATACGTTGCCGAAATTTACCGCGACGGAAAAAATGCGGATTGGGAAGACAACCCATACGACCTTGAAACTGAGGAAAAGCTTGTCGACAGCGAAACCACACTTTCGCTTCGCCTTGCGACCAGCGGCGGCCAGGTAATACGTTTCCGGCCTGCTACAGATCAAGATTTGAGGGAATTTCAGTGAACCACCTCTGCCGGCCGCTCATAAAAGCATTTTTTTTGTGCTACATCTATTGTGATATTCCGCTGGAATGATTCATTTAACCTAAAAATTACGTTACAAATACATGTACCAGCTCTGACTAGAACATTACATTGTTTTTGAGAAGAGCTGGTTTTATTTAATATTTTCTGAATGTACCATACTTGATCTAAAATGCTTATTTTCTATCAAGTTGATAACAAAGGAAACCATCATGTATTTATTAATCAGTAGTGTCGGCACCAATGCTCGTATCATAGCTGCAACTATGATAATAGGATTTATTTGTATTGCCGCAATTAATTCAGGCAAATACGCTGCTGATGATCATAATGGAAATTATATGATTGAATACAGCCATGGTGGCGAAATGGATATATATTCCGACGGGAATACGTACGGGCATAAAATGACGATCGATTTTGAGGGTAAATTGATTATTTACGAACGCATTTATCGCCAATACAACAAAGAGGAATATATCGATAACAAAAAAATAAAAGAGTCAACTTTAGACACAGCGCAGCTTGATTCTTTGATAACCCTGATCCGGAATCCTGACTTCACTTCATTGTCCGGCAGGCTGCCAAATGTAGACCCGCGTGAGGTGGAGATCAGAGAGCCGGCTGCTTCAATTGAGATCAAGTATAAAACAGATCCTGATGCACAGGCTACCAACATCAGAGCTAATATGGGTGCTGACAACCGGCACTATCCTGATGCTTTTTTGGAGTTTAACCGTGAGCTTCGGAGTCTTCTGCGCTCGCAACTTGAATAATTTATTTAAACTTTCACCCATAAGACGGAGACTTATGAGATGATCAAATCGCTACTGACTGTTTTTATCTTTGTTGGTTTAATAATCGGAAGTTCTTCTGTTGAGTTATGGGCTCAGGATGATGAAACTCAATGGAGACGTAATTTTGCAGCGGAAAAATCCATGCAGTGGCAATTGCAACGCGCTGAAGTGCTGGAGTTTGCGGAGCGTACGGGTATACCTGTCCGGCAGGAACTTGATGACGGACGCATCATTGAATTGAGAAAAATTGAAGATGGGTATCCTGTCTATTATACAACTCATAACCTTGGCGGAGCTCAGCTTTCATCGGTTGATGCAATCTGGCCAAGTGGCGAATCCGATATTTCTTTAACCGGCAGTGGTGAGACACTCGGTATTTGGGATGGAGGCGCTGTAAGGGTCAGTCACCAGGAATTTGGAGGGAGAGTAACTCAAAAAGATAATGCCGATACAGGTAACCCAAGCACTCATGCTACGCATGTGGCCGGAACAATGGTGGGCGCCGGTATTCATGATGATGCAAAAGGAATGGCTCATGGAGCAAATCTGTATGCATACGACTGGGATTATGACCTGAGTGAAATGGCCGACGCTATCAATGAGGGCGTCCGGGTAACCAATCACTCATACGGAGCAATCACCGGCTGGCATTGCAGCGGCACTTTAAGTGATTGTAACGACGACGAAAGTGAACCATACTGGCGATGGTATGGTACCACCGGTATAAGCAAAACCGAAGATTTCAGATATGGTTACTATTCCGATTTAAGCGAATCCTGGGACGACCTTGCCAGCAAGTCCAATCGTACTGTTATTGTGAATTCAGCCGGAAACAGTCGGGAACAGGGGCCATCCACTCAGCCGATAAAACATGAAATTTGGGATCCGGATGAAGGTGATGACGGCGGTTGGGTGTTTTCTGATGAGGTACGGGATCTGGACGGAACTCCGGATGGATATCAATCAATTTCCGG
>CAZDIA010000070.1:0-12696 GCA_964505385.1 uncultured Chitinophagales bacterium | reverse complement strand
TAACCCGATCTTTACCCGCACTATTCAGGGAGGCTGAATATGGAACTCTACCGCTTTACCGGCATATCGAAAAACGGCAAGACCGTGCAGACCGAGTTTGAGGCGGAATCGTACCGGGAGGCGAAAAAGCGCGTCGACCGGCTTGTGCAGAGCAAGCCGATCACGTTCAAGTCGCTGGATAAAAAGCAGATTTTCGAGTTTAAGGCGAAGCAGAACGGCGCGGCCAAAGTATCCGGCGAGCAGGAAGCCTACACCGCTGATGAGCTTAAGCAGGCTCTGCAGCGGATGGGCTACAGCGACGTCAAAGTGCAGCGCAAGCTCCTCGACTTCAAAGGGGGCGTGCCGCAGCAGGAGGTGGTCTCGTTTATCCGCCTCTGCTCCGATCTGCTCAACCAGAAACTCGGCTTCGACGAGATACTCACCCTCCTCTATGAGGATACGCACAACAAGCGGATGAAGGAGACGATCAAGCAGATCCAGAACGACCTGCGCGAAGGCAAGGAGGGCGACGAGGTGTACGGCAAGCATGAAAAGGTGTTCGGCCGGTTCGCCTCCTATATGCTCGGCGTCGCCTCCACCAGTGGTAATATGGCGGAGGTATTTGAATCCACCGCCAACTTCATGGAGCGCGACGCGCAGTTCCGCAAGAACCTGCGCCGCGCCCTGCTTATGCCGACCATCACGCTGCTGGCGGTTATCGGTGTGGTGATCTTCTACGTAGGCTACATTTTCCCCGCCACCGCGGAGATGTTTCTGGAATTTAACATCCAGCTCCCGCCCATGACAGCCGCCACCCTCGAATGGAGCTACTGGCTGCAGGATTGGTGGTGGTTGATCACGTTGGTTATCATAGCGCCGTTTGCCGGCACGTTCGCGGCCTCGCGCACCACCGAAGGGCGGAAATGGCTGGATAAAAACCTGATAAAAATCCCGGTCATCGGCGACCTGATGCACAAAACCAGTATCGAAATTTTTTCCCGCGTTTTCTACACGCTCTACAGCGGCTCCGGCCAGAATGTGGACGTGATGCGCGTAGCGGCCGAGGCGTGCCGCAACAAGTACATCGAGCATCAGGTGAAGTATGTCGCCATCCGGCGGATGCTGGAAGACGGCGCCGGGCTGATCGAGTCGCTGGAGCAGACCAAAGTGTTTCCGAGGTCGGCGCTGAGCCGCTTCCGCCTTGGTGCGGAGTCGGGCTCGCTGAAAGAAAACGCCAAACAGCTTGCCGACTACTACCAAACCCAGACCACCTACAAAATGGACGCGGTGGTGGAGATGATCAACCTCGGCGTCAACGTCCTGATTTTGATCGTGCTAACATTTATAACGGTTGTTTCCTCCGAAGCAGCCCTCATCCAACCCGATTCCGGCGGAATGGGAATGTAATTCATTATGGCAGTACAACCCAACATACGGCATTTACTCGGGCGCAACCTCGTGGAGCACGGGGTTATCACCCAAGAGCAGCTGCGCAAAGCGATCGAAACGCAGGAGCGCGAGCCGGTCTCGGTGCGCCGGCGCCTGCAGACCATCCTTGCCGAGGATCTGAATGTGGATAAGCATCAGATCATGCTTACCGTCTGCGAGATTTACGCCATCCGGCGGGTGGACCCGAACAAGAAGATCACCAACGAGCTGGTGGATGAGATCAAGAAGCTGGTGGCCGCGCTGCCCGAACGGCTCTATGAAGAGCTGGTACACCGCAAGGCGCTGCCGTACCGGCGCCGCAACCAGAAAATCGAAATCGTGGCGGCCGACCCGGCCGACCCGGCTCTGGCCGATCTTGCCACGCGCATCCCCGTAAAACAGTACGAGCTGATCTACGCCAAAGAGGAGTTTATGGATCAGCTCATTGAGAAGGTGCACGACAGCACCAATGAGTTTCTGGAGATGCTCGAGGATTACGAGCTGGAAGAGCCGGAGCTCGAGGAGGTGGAATCCGGTACCATCAACGAAGAGGAGCTGGACGCGGAGATCAACAAAAGCATGCTCAACTCGCTGGTTGAGGGGATGCTGGTCGAAGCGGTGCGCCAGAACGCGAGTGATATCCACATCATCCCCGGCACCGGCAACAACACCGACATCCTGTTCCGGTTCGACGGCAAGCTGCGGCTATGGATGACGCAAAGCAATATCAAGCCGGAAGCGATCGCCGCGGTGGTAAAAGACAAGTCGCAGAATGTAGACCGTTTCAAGCGGGATATCTCGCAGGACGGATTCATCCAGCGGAAAATCGACAACGCGATGCTGCGCTACCGGGTTTCGATCATGCCGATGGTGGGCAGCGAGTTTTCCCGGAAGTTCGAGTCTATCGTGATCCGGGTGCTCGACGACCGCAAGGTGATCACCGACCTGAACAAGCTCGGCCTTCAGAACCAGTCGTACACCGATTTTGTGAACGCGATCCAGAAGCCGTCCGGCATTGTGATTATCACCGGGCCGACGGGTAGCGGTAAGTCCACCTCGCTGGTGGCGGCGCTCTACTCGGTGATTGATCCGTCGAGAAACGTGCTTACCGTAGAGGAGCCGGTGGAGTACCTGATCAAGGGCGCCCGGCAGCTGCGGCTGAACGAGGGGATGACCTTTGAGGATGCGATGCGCGGTATTCTGCGTCACGACCCGGATATCGTGCTGGTAGGTGAGATCCGTGACCTGCTCACCGCCGAGATTGCGATTAAGCTGGCGAATACGGGTCACCTCACGTTTTCCACGCTTCACACCAACGACGCCCCGAGCGCGGTGGCGCGGCTGTTCAAGATGGGCGTGGAGCCGTTCCTGATTGCCAACGCCATTAACCTGGTGATGGCTCAGCGACTGCTACGGCGGCTGTGCAAGCATTGCCGCCGGCCGGTAGGTGATGATCTCGATATGGAGCTGGCGAAACGTATCGGCATGACGGACGAAGATTTGAAAAATCACACCATTTACGAAGCGGTGGGGTGCGAGAACTGCCACCACGGTTACAAAGGGCGTATAGCGATCCACGAATCCCTCTACTTCAAGAAAAATATCAAAAAGCTGATATACGACTCCGGCGACAACATCGACGAAGAAGGCATTCGTGATACCGCCATCAAAAACGGCATGCTGACGCTGAGGCAGTCCGGCCTCGAACGCGTCAAAAACGGCGATACCACCATAGAAGAAGTCCTCGCCACCACCCTCGACGAAGAATTCGAAGAAGAACAATCAAAACCGAATCCCGAACTAAACTCAACTCCGCCGACAGGCGTGTAAATCAACAAATAAGCGAAGCGAAATCCCGAGTGAGCCGCAGGCGAACCTCGGGACGTCAAACGAATAACGACGAACAAAAACCGAAAAATTCGACAGCCCGCTTTGAGCGGACAGCCGAATAGGAGCAAACGCTATGGCTGATGCATCAAATTTAATACTGGTAGTCGGTGCCGTAATGTTGTTCGGCATTATCTTAACGAGCACATTGCCGGTAATTTACGGCAACCAGCGCGCGATGGTGAATGTAGATCAGGAATCGCAGGCTGTGGAGCTTGCTGAAGAAATGGTAAACATAGCCCGCTCGAGGACTTTCAACTCCGCAGTATACGACGAGGATCTTGAAAACCCGACCTGGCCTGATGATTTCAATGATCTTGGCGGAGCACCGGATGACGCTCAGCTTACCCAGTTCACCGGTATGGATCATTTTCACGGGTATGTCGATACGGTTAGAACTGAGCAGGGTAGCTGGCGCCGCGAAGTGGAGCTGCAATGGCTGGATGAGGTTGACCCGGATGTTGTAGTCGGCACCGGCCCCTCATTCCACAAACAGATTCGGGTCACTGTTGAGTCGCTGGATACCGATGGGGATGTAGAGTTGGTAGCCCAGCGCACATCATATGAATATTGAGTTCAACAGATGTCCCATAAGCACCCTCATCTTAACCCCTAAAAGGTGAGGGTGTTTTAAACTTTTGAAGTGTGAGATAAATGGAAAACGGAATCGGATATATTGGTTTAGGAGGTGCTCGCGGGTCATGCTTCGCGAGTACGCTTTCGTTTGTCATCCCGACCGAAATCGCGCCCCGGTTCCGGCGATGGTTTCGAATGCTGTCGCGATGGAGCGGAGGGATCTGTGAAGCAATTAATTTTCCAAAGCCTCGATCAGTAGCACGGCACAAATCGTGCCATGACAGACCCCTCTACTCCCCCCGTGACTTCGCTACGCTGCGCACGGGAGTCGGTCGGGGTGACAGCTGGGGGTACGGATCATCCACCCAATACCTTTTACAATAACCAACAAAAATTTGGCTTTAAGTAGCAGATTTTATAAGTTTTCAGTTCGTCTTATTTAATTTAATCACTAATGCAAACAGCAAGCGAACATAGTAGCCGGCAAGCGCCGCTGAAAGATCAGCGGGTACTTGGCGTTCTGGATCCGGTGCCGCAGATGATGCGGAATTTCGGAGCTGAGGAGCTGCGGGATTTTCTGAATTCCGGGGATTTGGTTGAATTTGACGAGGGAGCTACATTATTCCGGGAGCAGAAAGACGAAGTAGACGCGGGTTGGCTCGTTGTGAGCGGCTCGGTTTCGCTGTATAAACATGAGGAGCTGCTGGAACTGGCGCATCCGGGAGATTTTCTCGGCGAGACCTTTGTCATGCGCCCGGGGCTACATCTCAATACCGGCAAAACGGAAGAGCCGGTGGTACTTTTGAGGTTCGAGCGAAATCGGATTCAGGAATATTTTCGCAAGCGGCCGGAGCGGCTGTTCATGCAATACATCCGGAATCTGGTGGAATCACAGCGTATTAAACTCGAGCAGCAGTATACCAGATTGATACAAAATGAGCGTCTTAACCGCGAAGAAAGAGAGGGTGAGTCATGAATATCGGATATGTCATAGGAGTAGTCGTAGGGGGTATTCTGATGATTTCCATCGGGGCGTTTTTGCTGAATGTGAGCCAGAGCTCCGGGGAGTTATCGGTATATGAAACAAGCAGGATTAGTAGCAACACCGCTATAGAGTATCTCAAAGACGACTTGAGGATGACCGGGTACCGGACGGGATATGAGGAGCCCGGAGATAATTTTCGTTCCGAAATTGACAGCGCCCGTGTCGAAGTCGAGTATTGCCCGGATGATGCAGACGATTGTGACAGTCCCTCAGACCGGCGAAGGACCCGTTGGTTGATTCTCGAGGGAGAAATGGAGGACGGTGTGCAGAAGTACCGGCTCGAAAGGCGGATTATCGGGCCCAGCGGTGAAGAGCAAAGAAGAATAACTGTAAGCCATAATCTGAGTGAAAACTCGCGTTTTTTCTTTTATGATTCGCAGGGTAATGATCTGGGTGATATCCCGGATAAATCATCGATAAGACAAATCGGATTATTTATAGAAACTTTTCCGCGCGAGCAATACGGGGACGGAGCCATCAGAACCCGTGTTGAGACAACCATCGTACCACCAAATTTAAACTTGTGAGGAGGATATCATGGGGCGTCCGTTAATCATCATAGTAGGAGGGTTGATAGTAATCGTCGGGCTGGCTCAGCTCGGAGCGTGGCAGCGCGTAGATTTGCTTAATAACATGAATGTGAATGAGTATCAGCAAACCGATTTACGCAATCAGGCGTTGAACGGGCTTGATAAAGGTTTGCGGAAGTATGTACAGGAGGGAACCGGCGAAGATGAGTTTTCCGCACTCGAGTTGAACAGGGACAATGGTATCACGGTGAATGTGACGATGGACGGGGGAGGAGAAATGAACCTTCCAGCCGGTCAGAGCCGCATTTTATCAGTTGCTACCGGCTATGGCGAACAGCAATATGAGGCAGACGCTATTGTGACGACTCATCAGGTGGAGGTACCGGCACCGGATGCAGCAATCGGCGTATATGACGACGGTTCGATAGTAGATATTCGGGGTAATGTAACCGTTTCCGGTTATGATGTGGATGAGGAAGAAGATATCCCCGGAATGATCTCAAGACGGGAAAGAGAGGAAGTAGTGGATGAAACCGGCAATCCCGAAATCGAAGGAGAGCCGGAAGACTTTAAACAGGATGAGGATCTGAGCGAAGATGAGTTTGATGAGATATATGATGAATTTAAGGACATAGGTGATCCGTTTGATTATGAGACCAATTATGGTACCAAGTCCAATCCGAGAGTTATGGTTCTGGATTCAGATGAGAAGTTCGCCGGAGGTGAGGAACCCATGGGTGGTATTATGGTCGTTCCGGAGGGAGTAAACGTTACCTTTGATGGAAAAGGCAATTTTGAATTTTACGGATATATCCTGAGCAAGGGAACCATTGACATAAAAGGAACTGTGAATGTATTTGGCGGTATCATGATTGGCGGCCAGGATAGCGAAGCTGAAATCGAAAATGAAGAACTTATGGGTACTATAAAAGTCCAACACAGCAGTAGCGTGCGGGATATGCTTGAAAACAACCTGTTTGTTTCCGATAATGCCCGAATTGTAGCTATCAGTAATTAAAAACCGGAAGTACCAATGATCAAACAATACTCAAATTACAAAACAAAATTTATATGTTAATTTACTATAACCCTTGAAGGGTCGACAAAAGGAGACCCTGCAAGGGTATACTACCCCAAAAACCCCTTAACCCCTTAACCCCTAAAAATCGATACAGGTCTTACAAATTAACCCCTAAAACCGAAGATGGATTCTCCGGAGTTCCGGTACATCTGCGCGGCAAAACACCCCTTAAAAAATCATAAAAAACAGGCAGAAGCACTGTCTGATGAAGTTAGCACGCTGCTCAGCGAGGAGCTGAGTCAACAACTGTGCTTTATGGTTAGCTATAAGGCTTCCGGTATTTATCCCGGAAGCGTGGACTGCTTCAACCCGCCAGTACCCTGGACCCGGAACCCAGAACACGGATATACCCCTATTTAACCCCTAAAAAAACGTAGCGGAGGCTCTCATGGGACGGCCATTAATTATCATAGTCGGCGGACTCATTGTAATCGTCGGGCTGGCACAGCTCGGTGCTTGGCAACGCATAGACGTGCTTAATCAGATGAATGTGAATCAGTATCAGGAAACCCAATTGCGCAATAAGGCAATGGGCGGCCTTGATTTAGCGCTTCGTATGAATAATATAGAAGGTGCTGACCAGTCGGAGATTGAACAGGCAACTCTTAGCAGAGGTAATGTGAGTGTAGATTTGTCTGTTACTACAAGTGATGAAGAATCGTCACTTTCAGATGGCCAGATCAGAATCATCGCAACTGCTACAAATTCCAATGAACAGTCTCATCAGGCAAGCGCTATCGTGGAGAGAGGTCAGACGACAGTCCCGACGCCGGATGCGGCATTCGGGGTTTATGACGAAGGTTCGATGATCGATATAAGGGGAAATCCAACCATCAGCGGTGAAGACGATGACGGAGATGATCATCTTCCCGGAGTTGTTTCATGGCGTGATAAAGATGATGTGATAGAAGGTAGAGGTGGAGCTTATGAGCTTAAAGGTGAACCTGATGAATTTGTAAAAGATCAAGATCTTAATGACGACCAGTTTGAAGAAGATTATCAGCACTTTTTGAATGTCGGACGGCCTTTTAGCCATGAATCCAATTATGGCACATTGAATCAACCGAGCGTTATGATAGCTCAATCAGATCTTGAATTTGCAGGAGGCGAGGAAACTATGAGTGGCATAATGGTGGTACCCGAAGGGGTCACCTTGAGAATATCAGGAAACTTTGAGTTTCATGGATTTATTTTAAGCAAGGGAACGATTGATATGGGTGGCGGAGGAAATGTCGATATATATGGGGGAATTATGGTTGGCGGTAATGACGGGGAGGCCGAGATTGATGCCGAAGAAATTTTCGGCAATGTTACAATACAGCACAGAGGTTCGGTAAGGGAAAATCTTGAGAACAATATGCGGGTTCCCGGAAATGTTAATGTTGTAGGTATTAGAAATTAAAAAAATATTTATTAACTTAGTCCTTATATGTAATCTGCTGCCAAATACATATCCATAGTAGCCGCAATTATTTTCTGCGGTGTTTTGGAACATCTGTTTGGTAAAGCATCCCGGGAATTCCCGGGTGAACGGGCGGGCGCATAGCCTGTAACAATAGCGCGATACTTGAAAAAGGGTTGAGTCAAATACCGTGGTATATGGGAAACCATGTAACCTGGGTGATTGATATCTAAAGCTTTAAGTGCGACAGTTCGGAAGAAATCAAAACCGGTGTTGTAACGAACATTTTACCACTTACTTTAATCTTGTAACGGAGATTCTCATGGGGAGGCCATTAATCATAATAGTCGGAGGGTTGATAGTACTGTTCGGGTTGGTTCAGCTCGGCGCGTGGCAACGTATTGATTTGCTTAATCACATGAATGTGAATCAGTACCAGGAAACGGATTTGCGTAATCAGGCAATGGGCGGCCTTGATTTAGGGCTGCGGATGTTTAATCAGGACAGAGCGGAGCCCTCGGTGATTGAACAGGTATCTCTTACCCGAGGTAATGCCAATGTACAGCTCTCGGTATTAACGCCGCTTGAAGATCTGTCGCTGTCGGATGGGCAGGTCAGAATCGTTTCCTTAGCTTCTGATCCCTTTAACCGGCAATATGAGACAAGTGCGATTGTAGTTTTTGGCGGAGATGTGAATTTTCCAACAATACATGGAGCTATTGGGGTATATGATGAAAATACAGTGCTGAGATTTCATGGTGTAGGTAATGATGCAAAAGTGGACGGAAATGATCTGGCAGGAGAAGAAGATGCGCTGCCCGGTATTGTGGCTGTCAGAAGTTACGATGATGTAATAAAGACATCAGGTAATGCCGGTATTGAGATTGACGGGGTGGAGGGAGATGAAGAAGCGGGTGATCACAGCTTTGTACATAATCCCGCTCTTGATGCGGAAGAATTAGATGATTATTATCAGATGTACCTAGAGAATGGGCAGCTGTTTAATGAAGATAACTACGGAACACTTAACGATCCACAAGTAATGATAATGCCGGAAGGGGAGACTACCAGGATCAATAATATTAGCGATTTAGGCGGTGTGATTGTTGTGCCGTCAGGAGCAGTGCTTAACTTAAGGGGTAGAACGGAGTTTTATGGTCTTATCATTAACTACGGCAAACTGGAAGTTGGTGGAACAGTTAGAATAGAAGGGGGGCTCATGATGGGTGGTGACGCGGAAGCTGATGTGGAAGAAGATGAAGATATGTTTGGCGGAACTCCTACGGTAAAATATAACAGTGAGGTATTTAACGCTTTGAGTGAATCAATATCTAACATTGTCGGAACACCGGAAGTTATCGCTATTAGAAATTGATCAAATATTTTATAGTTTTGTTGCTACATGTACACACCCGCTAAAGATATATCCACCGTAGCCGAAGATGTTTTCTCCGGAGTTCCGGAACATCTGCACGGCAAAGCTTATCACGCTAAGTTAGGAGAACAGGTAGAAGCGCTGCCTGAAGAGGTAAGAACGATGCTCAGCGAGGAGCTGAGGCAACACCTGTGGAACATGGTAGATCAGGAGGCCTCCGATATCGACCTCGGCAGCGCAGGATGTGACGGCCGGGTCTGGTACCGTATCCATGGTAAAAAGAAGCCGACCACCCAGGAACGTATCTATTCCTACCGGGAAACCGATATGTTGCTTCACAACCTGTTGTACGATAACCAGCGGCAATACCTTATTGAAGACGGCAACCTGGACTTTTCTTATCAGCTGGAGGATGAAGAAGGCAAAATCCAGCGGTTCCGCGCCGATATGTACATGGATCTTGAGCACCTTGCGCTCAATATGCGCCGGATTGACCAGGAAGTTCGTCCTTTCAGCAGCCTCGAGTTGCACCCCGAGGCGGCCAAAGTGCTCAGCCTTAACTATATGAAATTCGGTATGAACCTGATTACCGGAATCACCGGCTCAGGTAAATCATCCACGCTGGATTCCATTATCGATGCGCATAACCAGTCGGTACCCGCGCATATCGTCATTATCGCCTCGCCGGTAGAGCTGGTGCATAAGCCGAAAAGGTGTATCATCCGCCACCGCGAAGTCGGCCGGGATGTGCCGGGGTTTAAGCAGGGGGCTGTCCAGTCCATGCGCCAGGACCCTGATATCATTATGGTCGGGGAGCTTCGGGATCCTGAGACGATCATGACGTGCCTGGAGCTTACCGACTCCGGGCACAAAACCTTTTCTACGCTGCACACCTCATCGGCGATGGAATCGATCGACCGTATCATCGGTGAAGTGCCGCCGGGCGACAAGGAGCGGGTTCGCAACAGGCTCGCGGACGTGCTATCATGTGTGATGAGCCAGAAGCTGGTGCCGGATGTAAACGGCAGGCGTGTAATGGCCAAAGAGGTGCTTGTGGTTACGCCGTCGGTTCGGGCCGCGATCCGCAATAACAACATCGGGGAAATCTATCAGATGATTAACGAGGGTTCATCAAAGGGGATGGTTACATTGGAGCAGGATCTTAAACGCCTTGTGGATGAACGCAGGATCAAAGCTGAAACGGCTGTAGCGTATTCCAACAACAAAAAACGAATTAAGGAACTTCTCAGAAGTTAACACGGGCATTATATATGGCAAAATACCAAATAACTATAGTTGATGACGGGCGTAAGCTGCTGGCCATGGCTCTCAGGCAGCAGAAAAATGAGTTGATATGTGAAAGCACATTTGAGTTGCCTCATGATCTGTATCAGACCACATCTATAGGGAAAAAGCAACAGAATGAGGAAGATATTGATCAGATCTTTTCTGATGAGGATGCCAGCGCCTCGGAGTTTGATGAAACCGAGCTTTCGGACGAACTCGAACTTGAAGCTGATGACCAGCCGATGATGCCAACCAACCGGATGATAGGTTGGCTGGAGTCGCTTGGTAAGGCAAAGTTTGAAGTTTTTTATGTGCCGAATCCGCGACAGGTCTCTTATTATCTGTTTAAGGATAACAATTACAGTCGTTTCAAGAAAAAGGAGCTCCATAAACGTATCTCCGACAAGCTACAGGAAATAGCTGAACTGAGCGTTACCCCCGAAAATTATTCGTACCGGTTCCGCTCCGACGGCGCGCTTCTGTTAGCTGTGATGGACGACCGGATGGCAGGGGTGCGGATGATGGAGGAAATCTCGGTTCATTTCGGGCAGAAGCTGAGAGTTCAGGCGTTCATTCCGCAGGAAGAGCTGCTGATGGATATGGTCAGAAAACGGGAAGCAGACGATGCAACCATCCTGCACTTGCAGCAGGATGCCGGCCGCATATTGATGATCGAAGACGGCAGGCTTACGCTGCCTGTGAACGCGGATATGATAAGTGATGATTACGCTACCAGGGCGCGGGAACTCGTGCAGCGGCTGCTTTTTGAAATTGAAAAGGGGACTATAGAGTCGCTGGGCCGGGTATTTGTAAGCGCATCTCCGAATGAGATAGATGAGATTACCCGCCTGCTTCAGCAGAATGTGCCTGATCTTGAAGTAGAAAGCCTCACCAGTGAATACGTAGCTAAACAGTCGGAAGCGTCTGAAGAAGATGATGATACAGAAGCAGATGAATTCGGCATTGGAGAGAGTAGTGAGGATGAGTCCAGGAATGCTCAAAGCATGTCCCTTGGCTATGCGGCGTTGCAGGCAGCAGGCGAAGATAGCGTGACCACCTTCCTGCCCGCGCGCATTCTGGAAAAACAGCAGGTTTTAAAGCTGAAATGGCACGGCGCCGCGTTGCTGCTATTGCTTTTGGTAACTCCCTGGGCACTGCATGAGCTCTACCTGGAAAAAAGCGAATTCTTTGAGGATCAAAGAACCGAAAACCAACAGTTGCAAAGCCAGATAGATGAAGCTCTTCCCATTGTTCAAGAGATGGAGGAACTGAACCAGGAGTTTGAACAGGCCAGGGCGGAACTGAGTTCGCTGGAAGAAGACGCACGGTATTCCACGAAATGGTCGCAACTTCTGACAGAGTTGCAGCAGGAAATGAATAACATCGGCAACACCTGGTTAACCGATTATACCTCGGATGGTAGTAATGCTGTGGTTATTGAAGGTTACACCATCTATCGCGAACGGGTTAACGATGTAGCCGGCATTTATCCCAACTCCCGGATAGTGCGGGTTCAGCAGGGAGAGATGCGCGGGCACCCGATATTTGCTTTTATGATTCGGGTCTCCGGCATTAACAGCCATATTGATCCCCCAAGGGATATTGACGATCAATTACTCACCGAAACGGAAGACTAATGAGTTACGCAATCAGAAATACCATAGTTTTAGCCTCGGTGCTGGCTGTAATCTGGATCGGTGGTTATTTGACGCTGTATCTGATGTATGACCGGCCGGCGCAGGAATATGAGGAGGAAAACGAAGAGCTTGCCGCAGAGCTTGAGCAATATGAGCAGCAAATTGAGGACTACGAACTGGTTGTCGAGCAGCATGAGCAAGCGCTCGATGAGCTGGACGGCTTTCCCAAGCAGTATGTTCAGTATGAGGAAATCGACCGTATTTATGATCTGATTCGCAGGTACAATGTCGGTTCTACGTACACCGAATTTGATTTTACGTTGGAAGGCGGCCATCTGGAAGAAGAGGAAACCGAAGCTCAGATTAATATCGAAGGAGAGGGAGAATTTAATCGCCTTGCCGCCTTTGTCGAAACCATCGAAAATGAGCCGGCGCTCGCTCTCATATCTGAAATGTCGGTTGAGCCGGT
>CAZDIA010000069.1:0-12829 GCA_964505385.1 uncultured Chitinophagales bacterium | reverse complement strand
TCGGCTATCCAAAGCGGGCGCCAGGTATCGGCACGGGTTGGGATAGCGGCCACGGCCTTGAGTTGAAGCGTAGTTTCCGGGACCTCTTCTATCTGTGTGGCAACCGGAATATTCGAATTGGTCAGATCTTCAATAAATGACATGTATTCTGCGCCGGCAGCCTCGCTGATGGAGGGGTTGTCTTGGTGTAGTATGATTGCCGGACTGTAATCAGGAATAGATTTAATCCAGTGTTGATCCGGAATAGTATTACAGGAAAAGGCCGTCAGATAAATAAGGGTTAATAAAAACAGTCCTGAGAGCGTTCTCTGGGTCATAAAGACGAATTGATTTCTCAACTTTTGTTAGAATTTGACAGCAGGTGATGCGTATATATACAACGGTGAGAATGTATCCCGCGAGGTTTCAATTTAAGATTTTTTTGAGTAAATGAGTTTTTTAAATCCATTCTTTCTTATCGGGTTGGTTGCGCTGGCTATTCCGGTTATAATTCACCTGATCAATCTCAGGAAGCCTCAAAAGCTGGCATTTTCCACCACAGCTTTTTTCCGGGAGTTGCAGCGCAGTACTATCAAACGGCTGAAAATCAAGAAATATTTGCTGCTGGCTCTCAGAGCGCTTGCATTGCTGCTTCTTGCCCTCGCGCTGGCCAGGCCATTTATCGAACCGCAATTAGCCGGTTTCAATCCCCGGAGTGGTGATATCTTATACACGATCGTAGTTGATAACTCGCCTTCAATGGATCAGGTTGATGAGCAAGGCCCTTATTATGAACAGTCCAAAGAGTTTGCTGAGAAGATAATCAGCCGGGCCGGTAGTGATGACCGTTTTATGATCATCCCCACACACGGCGAACTGGAATCCCAAAGAGCCGTTAGCAGGGATGAGGCAATGAGCAGGCTGGATGATATCGAACCCGTCAATAAAGGAAATTATACCCGCGACCGGCTTCGCATCGCCGCGCAGGCTGTATCCGATACGCCACTTGACGGAGGCACCATCTACTGGGTCGGTGACGGCTCAGGATCATCGATGGACAAAGTTGAGGATTTTGATTGGGAAGCTTATGACCTGGACCGCCGGCAGATCCCATTTCATTATGTAAAAGTGGGCTCGGAAAGTGCTACCAATGTAGGCATTAGCTCGGTAGAGACGATCAACCAGATTATCAGCAGGGGGCTGCCGTTTTCTGTTGAGGTAGAGGTAACAAATTACGGTGATGATCCCATATCCAATCATTTTGTGGAGTTGGAAGCTAACGGGCAATCCAAAGGACAGTACGAAGTGGATCTGAACCCCGGGCAGCAGCGCAATTATGTATTTGAAGTTGTTCCGGACGAGCCTGGGACGATCAGCGGATATGCAAGCCTCGACGGTGATCAGTATCAGTTTGACAACCGCCGGTATTTTTCGGTACAGGTCCCTGAAACACGAACGATGTTGCTGGTTTATGAGGATCGCGAAGATCAGGAGTATTCATCCTATCTGTCCCCGGTTCTGGAAGCGGCATTGGAGACAAGCGCCCAGCTGGAGTTTGAATCCATAGAGCTGGATGAAATGGACGCTTCCCTGCTGGCAGAGGTCGACGGGGTTATACTCGAAGGCCTGACCCGGATTCCCTCTTACCTGGATGAAGAATTGCAAAGTTTTGTTCAGGACGGCAACGGGTTGATTATCTTCCCGTCAGAAACTTCGGAAATTGAAAACTATAATCAGTTTCTCAGTCGAATGAATGCCGGGGAGTTTACCGGTATGAGAGGCGAATATGCTCAGTTTGATCAGGTAGCAGGATTCGACCGGCTGGTTGAAGGCCACCCGATCCTCGATGAAATTTTCGATACTCAGGAGGATGAGGAAATTCAGATTTCTACTCCTAACATATATCACCACTGGATTTATGACAGCGCCGGTGATGGTGGCAACACAATATTCCGTACAAACCTGAATGAGTCGCTTCTCACCGAGCACAGTTTTGGAGACGGACAGTTTATCATATCAGCAATGGGAGTAGATCCGGGATGGTCAAACTTCCCGGTAAATCCGTTGTTTGCACCGATATATTACCGGACTGCCCTCTATGCTACCGCTTACGAAGAACAATCGGAATTGAAACATACGTTGGGCTCCCCGTTTGAAATGTTGTTCAATTTTGAAGAGTCGATGGTGGAAATCAATCTTCATGATATCGAATTGCGCACTGAAGGAGATATAACCGGCGATGGTGTCTTAATAGAAGACGATGCGATGGATTGGTCTCCCGGCTTAGCTCAGGTAACATCCGGAGATCAGGAAAACACAGTTGCTGTCAATCAGCATATATCGGAATCGGATTTCTCGACGTTAGATAGTGAAGAACTTACACAATTCCTTGAAACAGAGTTTAACCTGATACATCTTATTGATACAACGGATATGGATAGTTCAGAAATAGAATCAACATTACAGGCTGCCGGTTTCGGCTCCGAAATCTGGAACTGGTTTATCTGGCTTGCGATTCTGTTTTTAATTTCGGAAAGTTTGGTTTCAAGGCTATATCGAGCAGAAAATAACGCTTAGAAAGGTGATAGCTATGGACGTTGGTTTATTGCATTTACAAACTCTTCAACTCATTCTGCTGGCTTTTTTCACTATAGCTACAACTCTTCTGGCAATGGTAACGCTTACCAATATGGTGCGCCTGCGGAATGTGCGGCAGGTCTGGAGATCGGGTAAACTTTTCGGATTTCCATTATTTGCTACCATATTCCTTGGCTTTTCAGTTGCGATGACCACCATGGTTTGGATGAACGGATTGGAGCAGCATATAACGGCTATGCTTTGCTATATCTGGATAGGCTTGAACTGGTTTGTAGCTTCACATCTGATGACTAAACGCTATATTACCGATAATGGCATCGTCAAAAATATTAATGACCCCTCTCAGACGGTGGCATGGCATCAAATTCGTGATTATGTAGAACACCGCCCGGGAAAGGGTTCGCACTTTACTTTTTTCTATTCCCAGCCCGGAGCTTTGCAGGATGAAAGACCGGAAACTATCCGGCTTGAACTGCCCGTACCTGAAGATGAGGTGGATGAATTCAAGCGAGTACTCTCACGTAAGCTCGGAAGACGGTTTTCACCGGCAATCGTATATACTGATGCTTTTGAAAAACAGGTCAAAAAGAAATAACTGAAATCATTCTAAAGTATATAATTCAAACCAGAAACTCACTCGCATTATTTGAATAACTTTATATCTCCTAACAGCTTAAAAAATCAAGGAAGTGAAAGAGAGCGCGTAGTTCTCGTTGGCATTTACAGTGCGGAAACGGGGCGCGAAATTGCCGAAGAATACATTCAGGAGTTGCAGCTATTAGCAGAGACGGCAGGCGGATTTACGGTGGAAAGTTATCTCCAGAACAGAGACCATCCCGACCCCGCTACGTATATCGGTAGCGGAAAGCTCGAGGAAATCGCCGAATTTGCAAAGGCCAATGGTGTTGACTCCATCATTTTTGATGATGACCTGACCCCAACGCAACTCCGTAATATCGAGAATAAAACCAAAGCGAAAGTCCTGGATCGTAGTAACCTGATTCTCGATATATTCGCCTCCCGTGCCAAGACGGCCGCGGCTAAAACTCAGGTCGAGCTTGCCCAGCTTGAATATCTGTTGCCGCGCCTTACCCGCTATTGGACTCACCTTTCCCGCCAAAAAGGGGGTATTGGTACCAAAGGACCCGGTGAAACACAGATCGAAACAGACCGCAGGCTTATCGGCAACCGTATTTCGGTGCTCAAGGAAAAACTGAGCAAGCTTGATAAACAACGCAAAGTGCAGCGTAAAGGACGAGTGGATAACCTGCGTATCTCTTTTGTTGGATATACCAATGCGGGAAAGTCATCCATGATGAACGCCCTTACCGATACCGGAGTGAAAGTGGAGAATCAACTTTTTGCGACCCTCGACTCCACCGTTCGAAAACTCCGTGTTGGTAAAGAAGATGTTCTGCTTTCCGATACGGTAGGGTTCATCCGCAAGCTGCCACACCGTTTGATCGAAAGTTTTAAATCCACCCTTGATGAAATCAGGGAATCGGATCTGTTGATACATGTGGTAGACTCAACATCACCATTAATGGATGATTACATTGAGACGGTTCACAACACACTAAAGGAAATTGAGGCTGATGACATTCCGGAGGTTCTTGTATTGAATAAAGTTGATGGTATATCTGATCCCGAGAAACTGGCCTCAATTAAAAGAGCTTATGAACATGGTATTCCGGCTTCTGCGCTCCGGGGAATTGGCCTGGATAATATAATTGATGCTATTGAAGAGAAACTTCAGGAAAGGTATGAGCAAAAAGAAATTAAAATCCCGGTAAAAGATCAGAAGGTGGTATCTTTTTTACATGAGGTAGCTCAAATTAATGAGCTAAAGTATGATTCTGATGCTATCTTTGTACAATTTAAAATTAATCGTCGTTACTTAGGGAGACTGAAGGGACTGCTTGAAAGTACGAACAACGGTTTTTACTATGCCGAGTAACACTACAAAGAAAGAGTAAACCACCATGCTGGTTTTTGAACTTGTAAATACCGAAGTGCTGCCTCTGAAGGTAGCCGACTCTGCGGAAGATGCTATTAAAGCTATGGACCGGTATGGCATGTCGAGCATGCCAATTGTGGATCATACAACCCGGAAATTTCTCGGGATGATAACACGCACCCAAATCCTGGATAATCAGGAATCCTCTCCAAGCTCTATCCGCGATAATGCACAAAAACTGCCCACACTTGATCCGGACGCACATATATTTGACGCCACCCGGTATATGCTCAAGCATAATCAGGAGCTGCTGCCGGTTGTTGATAAAAAGAAAACCTTTATCGGCGTAGTGCTTCGAGAAGACCTGCTTGAATCTTTTGTAGACCTGATTAACATTGAAGAGGCAGGAACAACTTTACTGGTTGAAGTGGCTCAGCGGGATTTTACATTATCCGAGATGATACGGTTGATTGAAACCGAAAATGCGAAAATACTTGGCCTTACCGTCCAGTCTCCCGAAAAGGAGTATGACCCCTACAGAATTTCTTTGAAGCTCAACATAATGGATGCCAAGCATGTGACTTCAGCACTTGAACGTCACGGTTTTACCGTTTCCTGCCAGACTGAGGATTATAATTTTAACCATGAATACGAAGATCGGGCGGATGAGCTGATTCACTTTTTGAATCTTTAATTTCTGCCGCTTCAAAATACTTAAAATTTCTCCTGGTTCATTGGTGTAGCTGTCCTTGTTTAAAAGCTATGCGGATTTTTGAAGAAATCTTCTGAAATTTAAGCCTGTTGGATACGGGAATCTGAGTTCCATAGTTTCTATATTCAAAAAGTACTACAAAAAATTACGATTAATTTTATACCGTGTTGATTAAGCCCCATTATATTTACTTTTGGGCCCTGCTTTTTTTTGTTGGGTTTGCGGGTACTGTAGCTGTAGCACAGGAAACACCGCAATCTACGGATCAGGATTATTTTGAAGCCCTTCGCTTGTATGATGAAGGGCTGTATGACCGGGCAGATGATTATTTTACCTGGTATATCTCAGCTAATCCAGGCAGCCCTTTTATTGAATCTGCCAGATATTATCAAACGCTATCACGCGCTCAGGTAGATTCCATCAACACCGATTTGTACGCCGAGCAGTTTATTGAAGAATTTCCGAGGGGAAGAAAAGCGGCAGAATTGCTGCAGGATCTGGCAAACCGGAATTTTGAGGCGCATAACTATGAAAAAGCGCTCGGTTACTTTCGCAGGGTGTTGGATCGCAGCATAGATGATGAGCTTTCCGCCAAAAACTATTACTGGATGGCTCAGTCATCGGCGGAGCTGGACAGCCTCGACCAGGCATTGGATTATTATCTGCATATCGCAGATGCTTACCCCGACTCGGAATGGGCACCCAGAGGTCTCTACGCCCGCGGGCGGCTCAATCTTGAAAATGAGCGTTACGATGATGCGATCGAAGCTATAGAATTGCTGCAGGAACGATACCCGGATGACGATATCATCCGCCGTATTGGTACAGTACTTGGAGAGTCTTATTATTTGCAGGGGAGATACGAAGAAGCCATTGACGCGCTGCGCGACGAGTTGCCCTATCTTGATGGTCATTCCGAAGAAAAGGCCATTTACCTGATCGCGGAAAGTCACAATTATCTGAATAATCTTGAATCCGCCTCTACCTTTTATAGAAGATACATCAACATGGTAGAAGATGAAGAAGATGCCATGTTGGCGCATTATGGACTGGGCTGGGTGTTTCACAAACAGGAAGTTTATCACTGGGCTGCAGAGTCTTTCGGAAAAGCGGCTGATCATGAAGATATCGCCAGGGAAGCTCTTTATTACAAGGCGATAAATGAAAAGCTGGCAGGCAGATACCGCCGCGCTCTGGATGTGTTTGAGGATTTCGGTAATCGGTTTACCGAGGGCGAATGGGTGGAAACCGCCTATTACGAGTGGGCGATAACCGCTATGGAGAATAACGATTATGTGCTGGCTATAGAAGTGCTACAGCGTCTTCTGCAAAGTGATGTGGATCTTGATCAAACCGGCAGAGTACTCACCTTGCTCGGGGAGGCGTACTTTGCCAATGGCGAATATACCAGGGCAGAAGAAGCATTTGCAGAAGCCGAAGAGCGGGTAGATATTGATCCTGATCTTCAGGTGCAGTCGCGATTTCAGCGGGCGTGGGTGCAATACGAAAACGGAGCTTATGAACAGGCACAGGCGACATTTCAGGAGATCCACGAAAATGTGATGGACCACGAGCTTGCCGGGGAGGCTCTTTTCTGGAGTGCTGACAGCCATTACAACATGGGCAATTACGGACAAGCCGCCGATCAGTTTTCCGAATTTTTAAATCGCTACCCCGATCATGAATTTGCCGGAGCGGCCAAGTATTCGCTGGGTTGGGCATTTTTTAAACAAAACCGCTTTGAAGATGCTGTTGACCCGCTATTGGCATTCATTAATGAATACGATCCCCCGCCGGTTCAGATGTTCCCCTACGATGTGGATACGCACCTGCGTCTTGGAGATGCATTGTTTGCAACACGCCAGTATCAGCGCGCTATTGAGCATTATCAGCAGGTTACCGATGAGGATCGTGGCGGGGATTATGCGATGTTCCAGGTGGCCAATAGCTATTACCGGAACAATCAAACATTTGAGGCGGTCAGGAACTTCAGGGGGTTGATGCAATCATATCCCGAGAGTACACTTAAAGAACAGGCCGCCTATAACATCGGTTATATTTATTTCCTGAACGGCAATTACAGTCAGGCGATCCAGGAGTTTGAGGAAGTCATTGAACGATTTCCGAACTCCAGCTGGGCTGTCCGGGCGCAGCACAGCATTGGCGACGCCTATTATAATGCCGGCGATTTTGAAGATGCCGTGCAGGCTTACCAGGTCATCCTTGATGAATACAAGGACAGCGACTACGTGATTGAGGCTGTTAGCGGTATCCGGTTTGCACTGGAATCCCTCGGAGATGAAGACCGCGCCGCGGAAATCCTGGATGATTTTCTGGAACGGGATATCCGCCCGGAAACGGCGGATCAGCTTCGTTTTCGCCAGGCCGAGGTTTATTTCCAGTCGGCTGAATATGAGCAGGCTATCTCGGCATTCCGACAGTATATTCGTGTAACCAACGTGGAGGAGCGGATTCCGGAAGCGTGGTATAATATTGCCGAATCTCACCACCGGCTCGAGGAATACGATGAAGCGCTGAATGCGTATTCCAGGGTGACTGATGATTTCCCTGATTCAGAGCGTGCTGAAACTTCGATGCTGAGCAAAGCAGAAATTGAATATCGTCGTGGTAACTACTCTTCATCAATTGGATATTACAATGATCTTGTTGATCGCGACGGAACGCTGCGTTTGCAGGCACTCGCCGGGTTGGGGAATGCCTATTTTGCTGACGGCCAATACGATAATGCGCGGGATGCTTTTGAACGCGGGCTGGAAATAGACGCCGACCACCCCGGCAGCAGGATCGGCATGGGGCGGACTTATCTGCAGGATAATGAGTACGACCGCGCCAGAGAAGTTTTCAGGGAAATCGCTGATCGGGATACCGGTGAATATGGCGCCGAAGCGCAATACCGGCTTGGAGAAGTATTTCATCAGCAAGGGCGATACAATGAAGCAATCCAGGCTTATGCCCGTGTTGCGGTTCTGTATGAGGCGCATGATGAATGGGTTGCCTGGAGTATGGTAGGCCAGGCTGAGTCGTACCGTGAACAGGGCAGTACCGGGCGGTTTGAAAGCACGCTTGAAAATGTTTTGGAAAACTTCCCGGATACCGAAGCCGCTGAACAGGCTCAATCGTATCTGCAAGCCGGGTGATCTATGATCAAAAGTGTTGATCCATGTTTGCGGATATCCGGAACCATTGCGATCCCCCCTGATAAATCGATCGCCCATCGCGCCGCCATATTTTCCGCGGTAAGCAAATTTGAAACACGTATCTCAAATTTCCCGCGGGCGGAGGATCCCCAATCAACACTTCAATGCATTAGAAAGCTCGGAGTTCCGGTAGCCGCTGAAGGCAATGAGGTCGTAATTCAAGGAGTCGGCCGCGACGGTTTGCGCTCACCTGTAAATGCATTGGATTGCGGAAATTCAGGCACCACAATGCGCCTGATGGCGGGGTTATTGGCCGGGGCGGGAGTGCCGTCTTCCCTTGATGGGGATAGTTCGCTGCGCAGCCGCCCTATGAATCGCATCATTGAGCCGCTCCGGAAGATGGATCTTGCCATCAATGCGAAAGATGACGTTTATGCCCCACTCGTCATTACACAAAAGAAGCGGATAAAGCCTATACAATATGAATTGCCTGTGGCGTCGGCCCAGGTAAAATCCTGTGTGCTGCTGGCCGGATTATACGGTGAGGGGAAAACATATGTAATCGAGAAGCTGCCGACCCGCAATCATACCGAAAACATGCTCGGTCTTAAAGTGCAACATCAGGGAAGCCAAACTGTAATATCCTCATCCGTTCATGATGTGATACCGGATCAAACCATGAGGGTTCCGGGTGATTTTTCCGCGGCGGCGTTTTGGATTGTTGCCGCTTCCATTCATCCGGATGCCGAATTGACGCTCACCGGCACAGGCATAAATGAGAGCCGAACCGCATTACTGAATATACTCGAACGAATGGGTGCCGACATCGAACTGTTCAACCACAGACGGGAAGGCAAGGAGGCGGTTGCGGATTTAAAAATTCACTCTTCCGAATTGCAGCCTACGGATGTTTATCAGACGGAAGTTCCCAATGCTATTGATGAACTACCCGTGCTGGCGGTTGCCATGGCGTGTGCTGAAGGTAAATCTTCCATTCGCAATGCCGCCGAATTACGCTATAAAGAAACCGACCGGTTGAAGGCAATTGCCGGGTTACTCGAAAATGCGGGAGTTGAAGTTTTAGAATATGAGGATGGCATAGAAATTACCGGCCGGGCCGGACGCCGGTTTGAGGCATTTGAAACAACTTCACAAAATGATCATCGAATAGCGATGGCCGCAGGTGTAATGGCACTCTGCAGCAAGGCACAAAGCCACATTCACGAAGCCGAAGCAGCCTCGGTTTCCTATCCAGGCTTCTGGGATGATTTGGAATCGGTAACAGAAGCCAACACCTACCCGCCGGAGAAATAACCACTCTGAGCTCACAGAGAATGGGAGCATGTATAGCATTAACATACCCGTAATGGATTGATGCTATTGTTACTGAATGATCCCCACCCGCCGGAGCAGTTGCCACTTTCCCGATCTCCAAACCCATCCATTAACTATGTCACAAATGAACCGCAGACTCTGCCAGTATGCACCATATTACTATAATCGGTGACAATACGGCAGGAATAGAAAATCACGCAAAATCTTGGCATTGAAATTGTGCATTATTTAGCGAACCTGAACAGAACACAATTAATTGCAATGAGTGAATTCGCAAAAGAAATGGAAAAAAGACTTCACACCTTTGGTAAGGATGTTCAAAACCTGGTCCGTAAAATGACGGATATCAATGTAGATGAAGGGTTCGTCCCGGATGTGGATATATTCGAGGATGACAAAACCTATTTCATCTACGCTGATTTGCCGGGCATGAGCAAGGATCAGATTACGCTTACGGTGAAGGAAGGAATTTTAACCATCAAAGGTGAGCGTAAAACCATTTCCGAGGCTGAATTCACCATCACCAAGCGGGAACGCAAGAGCGGCCCGTTCAGCCGGTCGGTTACACTGCCGGAATACATCGATACCAAAGATGTGAAGGCTTCATTCCGAAAGGGTGTTCTGGAAATCAGGCTGCCAAAAATTGACGATGGCAAAACAGAAAGTTCAATAGAAATAGAATAAAAAATAATTAAGGAAAATTATGGGTAAAATAATTGGAATTGACCTCGGTACTACTAACTCCTGCGTCTCGGTGATGGAGGGTAATGAGCCGGTAGTCATTCAAAACTCCGAAGGCGGTCGAACCACACCATCCGTAGTCGCATTCAGCGATGATGGTGAGCGACTCGTCGGGGCGCCGGCCAAACGCCAGCAAATCACCAATCCGGATAAAACCATTTCCTCCATCAAGAGATTTATGGGGCGGTTCTACGATGAGGTAAAAAATGAAACCGAAAGCGTTTCATACAACGTGATAAAAGCTGATGACGGCACCGCCCGCGTAAAAGTTGAGGATCGCGACTATGCTCCGCAGGAAATCTCGGCGATGATCCTGCAGAAAATGAAGCAGACCGCTGAGGAATATCTGGGAACCGAAGTCACCGAAGCGGTTATCACCGTTCCGGCGTATTTCAACGACGCGCAGCGGAAAGCTACTCAGGAGGCCGGAAAAATTGCCGGTCTGGAAGTAAAACGTATTATTAACGAGCCAACCGCCGCGTCACTCGCTTACGGTCTGGACAAAAAAGAACAGAACCAGACTATCGCCGTATACGACTTCGGTGGCGGTACCTTCGATGTTTCAATTCTTGAACTCGGCGACGGCGTTTTCGAAGTTAAATCCACCCAGGGTAATACCCATCTCGGTGGTGATGACCTCGATGATCGCGTTATCGAATATCTGGCGGATGAATTCAAAAAATCCGACGGTATCGATCTGCGCAATGATCCGATGGCGCTGCAGCGCCTCAAAGATGCTGCCGAGAAAGCGAAGGTGGAGCTCTCAAGCAGCCAGAAAACAAACGTTAATCTGCCATTCATTACGGCAGATAACTCCGGGCCAAAACACCTCAACATCGACCTTACGCGCTCCAAGTTCGAGCAGCTTGTTGATGATCTGATTCAATCCACCATCGATCCGTGTAAAGAAGCGCTCAAAGGAGCGAAACTCAATAAAAAAGATATCGATCAGGTGATTCTGGTTGGCGGATCAACACGAATTCCGAAAGTACAGGAAATTGTTAAAGATTTCTTCGGCAAAGAGCCAAGCAAAGGTGTTAACCCGGATGAAGTGGTAGCCATCGGCGCCGGCATCCAGGGTGGCGTACTCGGCGGCGATGTTAAAGATGTCATCCTGCTTGATGTTACTCCGCTTTCTCTCGGTATCGAGACGCTTGGCGGAGTGATGACGAAGCTGATCGACGCCAATACCACCATTCCGACCAGCAAAACCGAAACGTTCTCCACCGCCGCGGATAACCAGACCAGCGTGGAGATCCACGTATTGCAGGGTGAGCGTACCAAAGCCGGTGACAACCGAACGCTCGGCCGGTTCCACCTTGACGGAATCCCGCCGGCACCACGCGGCGTACCGCAAATCGAAGTGACTTTCGATATCGACGCCAATGGGGTGCTTAACGTAAGCGCTAAAGATAAGGGCACCGGCAAAGAACAGAGCGTACGCATCGAGCAGAGCTCCGGTCTGTCGGAGGAGGAAATCGAAAAAATGAAAGAGGAGGCCGAAAAGCATGCCGACGAAGATCAGCAGATCAAAGAAAAAGTCGAAAAGCTGAACCAGGCCGATCAACTGATTTTCTCCACCAGAAAGCAGCTTGATGACTACGGCGACAAGATCTCCGAAGGCAACAAGCAGGCTATCCAGACCGCACTTGAAAAACTCGAGAAAGTCCATAAAGAAGAGAATATGGACGAGCTCGACAGTGCGATGGAAGAGCTCAATCAGGCCTGGAACAACGCTTCTCAGGAGATCTATCAGGCTGCTCAGCAGCAGGCCGGTGCTGAAGGCGCCGCCGGCGGAGAAGCCGGTGGTGAGCAGGCTTCATCCGATAGTGAGCAGAAAGATGATGACACCGTCGACGCCGACTACGAAGTCGTCGACGACGAAAACGAAGACAAAGACAAGAAGTAATGCCGGAGCAAATCCGGTAATTCACGGTTTGGAGGCCGCCCGGCGAGAATCGGGCGGCTTTTTTTTATTTTTCTGGCGTGCAGGCAAAAACCCTGGCAGCTGCAGCAGTGAATTAAAACCGTGTAACAAGCGGATAATGGAGTGCAATTCAATTACTCGTATAGCAGAAATTCGATTTCAATAAGAGTTATAAATCTGTTATTTTAGACACCGATTGGCTTATTACCTGACGGATCTCTCGCATTTCTCCCAAAACAAGAGTCGGGATTTGCGGTTGTTTTGCAGAAAATGGAATCTCTTATGCATCCTGTGTCATGGATGTCCTTTGGAAAAACCCTCTTTAAGATCACCAAAAACGGAAATACTATGAGCAAGTTTACAATATTCATTTTAGCAACTATTTGGCTAACTGCAGGCGCTTTTACAACCTCTGCGATAGC
>CAZDIA010000068.1:0-13156 GCA_964505385.1 uncultured Chitinophagales bacterium | reverse complement strand
GCCTCTCAAGCTAACCAGTTGGGACTCTTTGACATTTAACCGGACACTACTGATGTTTTAATTAAAAATAGTATAAATATTTAAGTATGTCGTTGCGGTAAAAAAATTTGTGGCACTTTTATAATTATTTAATTCTCATGATACGAAAAAAAATGTTGTATTAAAAACATTTAACTATATTACTAATAATTTAATAAAGTATCTTTGTGATTTAACTTGCTATTACTTTCTGAAGCATGATCAATCTTGAAAGAACTATACTTATCGATTTCTTAGCTAAATTATAATTTCATAAAAAACCTCATATGGTTCTGCCTGTCCTTTCCTTCGTTTGAATTTGCTTAAACAGCTGTCTGAGTTCATGTCAAAAGATGATTGTGAAATCTCTTGTATAGAAAAGGAAGCCTCAATTGGGAGATCCCGGGCTGTCCGCAAGATTTAATTTATATTGAGGGGGGGGGCTGGTAAAAGAGCGGCGGAGCTAAGTCCTTGAATGTAAGAAACTAAACGCAAACGCGTCCGCTTGATTTGCTTTGTTAGCACACCGGTCTGTCGATCATGACAGAGTGGAAGGCTTTTTCGTAGTAATTTCCCCGTTGGGAAGCTGATAATAAATTTTCCCGTTCTTGGAATAGACATTGGGAAGACCCATCTTTCTGTTTTCTTCCTGGGCTTTTCTCACACCACGATTACCCAAGCGGGTAAGCTCAGCTGCAAAATCTTTGGTATCTAAATTATTTCTGCTCATACTTTTCTTTTAGCTGTTCAAATATAACGAATAAAGCCTCATCAAGCACATATTTGTTTTTACCTTGCTTTCTGGCTACCTCCTGAAAAAATTCTTCAGAGGTGTAGTACAGATGCCAGTGATCGGCAAGTTCTTTATAAACATCCCAAAAATTAACAACGCTTCTTCCAAACCGTCTGTAAATATCTTCCGTTGGAACATGATGACCACCTTTTTTCACACGAATGGCTATACGTTCTACACAAACCTGGGGATTGGTAAGAAAAATGAAAACCACAGAGATGGAATAGTTGTAATCTGTTCTGAACTTTTTAAGTAAGGCGATCAGCGATTTCCCGGAAAGGGTAGATTCAATCAGTATATTTTTTGATCAACAACAGCTTGATTCAGTTTTTCGAAGAAGATTTTGCCGGCCTGAATTTTCACTGAAGCCGGATGATCAGGAGCCATTTCATAAGCTATATCATCGGCATTGATGTACTCATAATCCTGCTCATCCAGAATTTCACGAGCTAATGTTGTTTTTCCAGACCCATTCGGGCCACCAACAACGACGAGTTTATTTTTTAGACCAGATTTTTTCATGCCTCAAAAGAGGCATTATGGAGAAAAGGATGAATTTAGGTGTGCTAACATAAAGGATTGTATCCGAAGTGATTAAATATAGCAATATTCTTATTATTCAGACACAAGAACAAATCATTTCGGATTCAATCCTGTTGAGCGAAACCGCTGAGCGTCCTGCTGCGGGAATGGTATCCGGTTGATGTTGGGATTCGATGAATAGCTGGAACGAAAATTCGGCGGGTGCAAAAACGAATAGATTGATGATCGGTTGATTGTCCCATAAATCGTGCCCGTGTATAGGCAAATTTTCCGGGCAGTTGATCTTATTTTGGTGTTTGGGAACAATACTGAAAAATTTATGTGCGCCGTGTGTGCCGCTATATCCTGTTTCATGGAAAAACACATCCGGGTTAAACCAAGCTCCACGGCCGCTGGCAATGAGGTCTAAACAGGCGGTTCTGCGAAAAATCGGTATCGCTATCGCAATCGGTATCGAAACCATTAATCTCCGTAAGGTTGTCGATCGATAGTGTCCGCATTGTTGGGTCCGGGTAAACTCAGGTTTTTGGTGACCGGGTAGCATATTTTTTTCGATTCGATACCGATTGCGATCCCGATAGCGATAGCGATTGGGGTTGCGATGCGTTTTAGGTTTGTTATATGTGCGAAATATGTGTATCTTTACCCTAAAAAGTTTCGCCTATGAAATCCGGCAAAAATTATCCCGCGATCAATGTGCTGAATGTAATACGGGGCTTCAAACATCCGAAGCTGAAGCACCATATCACTCCGTACCGGTTTGAAATGCCCGACGGCTCCCGGCATCGCATTACGCAAATCCGTCAGACGACCGTTCAACGCGTTGGTGATGCTCATCATCACCATTATGTTATTTGCACCGACGAAGACCGTTACTTCCACATCGTTTTTGATACCGGTTCGCTTACGTGGCGGTTTATCCAGGAAATTGAGGAGGAATTGTTTTTCAACAAGTAAATCTCCTTTGCAAAACCGGACGGATCCGGATTGGCAAGATTTATTTTCATTTCAGAGCAATGCAGGCCCCAACTCTGCGTAGTATCGTTGCTTATATCTCACCGAAATCAATAAAATGCAGAATATCAGAAATATAGCCATCGTGGCCCATGTTGATCACGGCAAAACCACACTTGTGGATCAAATGCTGCGCCAAAGCGGTACCTTCCACGAGCATCAGGAGGTGGCTGAACGGGTAATGGACTCGAACGTGCTCGAGCGCGAACGCGGCATCACGATTATGTCGAAAAATACGGCTGTGATGTGGAACGGCACAAAAATCAACATAGTAGATACACCGGGTCACGCTGATTTTGGCGGCGAGGTTGAACGTATCATGAAAATGGTAAACGGAGTCATGCTGCTGGTTGATTCCGCCGAAGGGCCGCTGCCGCAAACCCGGTTTGTACTTCGCAAGTCATTAGCACTGGGGTACCGGCCTATCGTAGTCATCAACAAAATCGACCGAAAGGATGCGCGCCCGGATGATGTATTAAACATGATTTTCGACCTCTTCGTAGAGCTGGACGCTTCCGACGAGCAACTTGATTTTCCCGTGCTTTATGCCAATGCGCTGGAAGGAGCTGCAACGGAACATCTCAACCTGCCGAACGACGATCTCGCTCCCCTGTTTGAAAGTATCATCAACCATGTTCCCGCTCCGGATACTGATCTCGACGCCCCGTTCAAAATGCTGGTGAGTAATGTGGAATGGAACGACTATCTCGGCCGGATTGCCATCGGGCGGGTGGAACAGGGCCGTGTAAAGCGAAATCAGGAAATTCTGCTGACGGACCGGTTCGGAAATGAAAAGCAGCACGGACGCACCACGCAATTATTTACATTCAAAGGGCTTGAACGCGACCCCGTTGATGAAGCGGTCGCCGGTGATGTCATTGCCATTGCGGGCTACGAAGAAACCCACATCGGTGATACGCTGACGGATCAATCCGATCCCGCTCCCATCCCCTATTACAATATTGATGAGCCAACCATTTCGATGTTCTTCCGCGTCAACAACTCCCCGGTTGCCGGACGCGAAGGCAAGTATGTGACCTCTAACATGCTTAAGGACCGGCTGCAAAAAGAAATCCGCACCAACGTATCACTCAGGGTTGAATCCACTGAAAACCCTGATATATTCAAGGTTTCCGGTCGGGGCGAATTGCAATTATCTATTCTGATTGAAACCATGCGCCGGGAAGGATATGAGTTTTCGGTATCCCGCCCTGAGGTGGTGATTCGCGAGATTGATGGCCGGCCTCATGAGCCTGTGGAGCGGGTTGTTATTGATGTTCATGAGGATTATGCCAGCCGCGTTATCGACATCTTGCTTGGCCGCAGAGGTCGCATGGATTCAATGCAGCCGGAAGGAAGCAATCACCGCATATCATTCCTGGTGCCCTCGCGCGGTTTATTGGGATTTCGCAATGAAGTGCTGACCGAAACGCGTGGCACGGCCATGATAAATCAGCAATTTGAAACCTACGAACCTTTTAAAGGAGATATCCCGGGGCGAAACAGCGGAGCCCTGATTGCATTGGAAAAAGGTGCCGTTACTTCCTATGCCCTGGAAAATGTTCAGGACCGGGGCGAGTTTTTGGTTGAACCTGGTGATCCGGTTTATATGGGACAAGTAATCGGAGTGAACAATCGCAGTGATGATATGCTCATCAATGTGGTTAAAAAGAAAAACCTGACCAATCACCGGGCCACTCAATCTTCTGATGCGGTCAAACTCAACGCGGCAAAAAAGATGTCACTCGAAGGCTTTATCGAATTTATAGCGGATGATGAACTTCTGGAAGTTACTCCTCAAAGCCTGAGATTGAGGAAAAAATACCTGGATCACAACGAACGCAAAAGAATGCACAAGTAAATTCAGTGTGTCAGGGCTGCAGTGTGTCAGTGATCAGTTATAACCGCATGGGGCACAGAGTAAAGACGCAGAGGTATTTGAGGGGCACTGTTTAGTGTTCCCCCTCAAACCCTTTGTCACTTTGTTACTTTGTTACTCTGTCACTCTGTTACTTTGTCACTTCTACTACCCTACCACCACGCCCCGTAGTTCCAAATGCGCGAAGTTTAATAATATCATCAGGATCAACTTCTACAGGTTCTTCGTACAGGGTGGAGTTCTCATCCGGCTCGGTTCCATCGGTAGTATAGCGAATTTCCAGCCCGGGATATGAAACATTTGCCTGCAGAGTACCGTCCTGAATAATTGCACCTGGGGGCGGCAGACGGTAATCATATCCGCCATTCATTTGATCCAGCACCGGAAGCTCCCGCTGACCGAGACGGTTGGCAAATTCATTCCACTCCTGACTTTTGGCCTGAAGGCGTTCCCGGCGGTCCTCAATCTCCATCCATTGCTGCTCCGGGTTCCAGGCACGCTCTGCCAGCGAAATAATTCGCGGTAACGCCATATATTCCACCCGACTGGGATAGCGAAATGTTTCAGCCCAGAGTTGCCCCTGAAGACCAAGGATGTTGTCACGTCCTTCTTCTGTCAGTTGTTCAAAATCATCATAAGTACCTTCCGGAATTTCCCGGCCCTGAGCATCTTCCACTCCACTGGCATAAAGGTCGAACGGAATAAAAGCAAACGGATCAGGAGTATCTACGAAACCAGCCCAATAGAGCCCGGCCTCTTCCGGATGCTTGGTATATGTCAAATCGAAATAAAAGTTGGAAGCGTGGCTCATCACAATATTGTAGCCGGCATTTGCAAGTTGGTAGGAATACGATTCGGTACCCGCACCCCAGATATTTGACCACACATACGGGATGGATTCGCCCGCAAACTTAGGATTCGGTTCCATCTCACCGGTTTCCGGATTTTCAACTAACGAAAACTCTTCCCAGGCTGCCATTTTAAGATCCCGCTCGGCGAGAATTGCTGACACCCGGTCAAAAGTATAATCCATCAGATCATCTGCGGAATCTACTTCATCCGAAGTTTCGAAGAGTTCGTGGCAAACCGGCGAATCTTCCCAGGCTCCGCCGGGTACTTCATCACCCCCGACATGCAGGGATGACAATGGCATCCCCGCCTGCTCATGCATTTCGATGATCTCATCAAAAACCACCTCCAGAAAACGGTATGTAGATTCCTGGCAAACATTAATCACATTATCATCCCACCGTTGCACGGACATGTATTCAGATTCATCCTCCGGATCATGTATGCGCAATTCATCCGCTTCATCCTGGCGGCCTTCGGCGATCAGCCGATCATACCGGTTTTTCATAGCCACTTTAGCAGCACGCGCATGACCCGGAATGTCTATTTCTGGGATGACTTTGATGTGGCGGTCATCAGCATATTCAAGGATATCCATGTATTCCCGCTGACTGTACCAGCCACTACCAAGAGATTCCGGATCATCAGGATCCGGGCCGGAACCGTAAGAAGGTATCAGGTGCTCCTGCTCGTCTTCGGTATGTCCGCGCCGGCCGCCAATCTCGGTTAATTCGGGAAAAGCTTCAATTTCAAGGCGCCACCCTTCATCATCCGTCAGATGAAAATGAAATTTATTAAGCTTGTAGTAAGCCATCGCATCCAGCAGTTTTTTGACCGACTCCACAGAATAAAAATTCCGGGATACATCCAGATGCAGACCACGATATTCCAGACCGGGGGCATCTTCGACCGTTACAGCATCTACTGTAGTATTGCCGGCCTGATCATAAATCATTGAACGCAGACTTTGTACCGCATAAAATACACCGCCGGCATCGGTGCCGGTAATGGATATTTGTTCCGTAGCTATTTGCAGATTATAAGCTTCATCGCCGGCTTGTTGGGGTGATCCGTCTACTTGCAGATCTCCCGTTTCAAGCTGAATGGCTTGCTGCCCATCTTGTGGCTGATCTTCTGAAACCGAAAGAGACAGGTCGATTGCAGATTCAATAACCTCTGCAAGCAAACGGGCTTCGGTTTCGAGTCCCGCTTCGTGATAAATCTGTGTTTCCTCAGTAATTTCAAATTGCCCTTCACCTGTTTGCAAGTTTACCGGTGTAGGAGTAATACGGCCGACATCCTCCGTTGCAAGTTTTTCGAGATCTGAGTTATCATCAAATGTCCTGTCGGGTGTTTCTACAGGCACTTCATCATCGGGGTTACGGTTGGTTTGTTCTTCGCGCTCAAAAGGTTCAACTTTCGCATCCCCTATATCAACTATTGAACCGTCATCAAATTCGAGGTATGCACCGACCGGGGCATCACTTTTCAGAATGGCAAAGGCGCCGGTATCGTAGGTAAAACTGAGCTCTTCACCAGGCTCGAGATTTTGATATTCCTCTCCGGGCCTGAGGCTGTAAAAATTCCCGTTGATCAGCTCCATTTCCACTTCCGGGGGCAATGACTCGGAGTCTACCATTCGCATGAAATTAAACCATATCGTCCAGTTGTCTTCCATTGTTTCTTCACTTTGGTTGACAAGTGTCATCTCCGATCGAAAACCTTCATCTATATAATTGGTTTTCACTTCCCATCTGAGTTCAAATTCCTGATCAACTGCCACTTCTGCGGTTTCATCACAGGAGATCAACAGCAAACCTGATAATATTATAATTACAGTATTACGTATCGCAACCATACCACTCCGTTAGTTTTGGATAAAAATTTTTAACTATTGAGAACCAATGTTTTCGTGAATTTTTGCATTTCATCATCAAAGACCGGCATGAAATTACAATAAAATCCAACAGCTATATTGCACTAAAGATAGCAGTGATTATGAAAATAGCAAAGTAATCTGATACTCGCGTAATTTAACTTCATGTAGTTGCTATATGGTTACGGCTTGCAAGTGTTTGTCTTTTGAGGTTTGCTTGAACATCAAACCTCAAACATCAAACATTCTTCGCCGGCAAAAGTTTGTCAAAATGAAAGTGACAGTATGAAAAAATGTAAGAGTATAAGTCATTTTGACAAATTGATCATTAACAGCAACCTATATTAATAATTTTGGCACGGGGTTTGATAATGTATGAAGTGAATTTTTAAGGTGATCCAATCAATGCCTGTGTGTTGTGAGGAAACCGTAAAACAAAACCCAAAAAGGAGGATTATTATGGCTGTAATGTTGCGTAGACCAGGATTTGAGATGACCCATCGTATTCCTCGTCGATTCACCGACATGATGGATGAGTTCGTCAATGACGCGCTCAATCTGAGAAGACCACATGTAGAAGGATTTGTACCCGCAGCAGACATTTATGAAGATGACAAGTACTTCTACCTGAATCTCTATATTCCGGGATTGAGCAAAGAAGACATCAACCTGACCATTAATGATGACACTCTGACCATCTCCGGTGAGCGCAAGTGGTTTGCCAGTGAGGAAGAGCGCGAAAAGTGGAACGTTCACCTGATGGAAGGCAACTATGGCCGGTTCGAGCGAACCTTCACCCTGCCAGGCGGAATTGACACCGATCAGGTTGAAGCTCGCTGCGAAAACGGAGTATTGTGGGTACATATCCCGAAATCCGAAGAACGAACCGGAAAGCAAATTGAGGTGAACTAACACCTCGCCTTCAAATTCTTACTTGCTAAAGCCGGGGAGTGGCGTGAGCCCTCCCCTTTTTTGTTTGTTATATTTTCAGCCTGTATTATTCAACAAAAAGTTCAGTTGTGGGCAACGCAGCACAGAGCTAAACTTCGCAGCGCCCGAAATTAGATATAAATGAAAATTATGCCTTTTTTATAGTATCTCATGAAAGACAGACAGTATATCTTATTCAAATTAACTTTGTGAATAATGCAGGTTAGCACTTCTCATGCTTAAAAGAATAATTTGGCAAATTCGTTGAGTATTAGTTATATATCATTTATTGCAACAGTTATAATTAGACCGTAAGGGCATCAGGCAATTATTATCTCAATTTACCATATTCGAATTACGGGTTTTAATGAACCTGTGTCACTTAAAACACATTTCAGTTCGACTCACCCGATTAAATGACAGCCCGCATTATCCCGGAAAATATTGCTGATTTGTACCGGAGGGCAGCCGAACGCTTCGGAGATCTACCCGCTTTTGCAACGCGTCTGGAGCCCACCAAGTGGGAGCCCGTTTCATTTCGTCAATTGTACGAGCGGGGGCTAAACCTGGCAACCGGTTTGATGGAACTGGGGGTAAACGCCCGTGATCATGTCGGGCTGTTTAGCGATAACCGGTTTGAATGGATCCTTTCTGATTGTGCCGTGCAGCTGTGCGGTGCAGCCGATGTACCCCGAGGCAGAGATGTTACCGATGAGGAGTTACTCTATATCATTGATCACGCCAACATCAGAGTAACTTTTGTTGAGACAGAGACGCTGCAAAACCGAATCCTGAACCTCCGCAAACATCTGCCTGATTTAGAGCACATAATCCTGATGGATCCAGACGCTCAACCGGCAGACGGTGTTCGCAGCCTGCAAGAAGTTATGGAGCTGGGAAAAAAACTCAGATCTGAAGACGACAGGCGAGCTGAAGAACGAGTTGATCAAATCCGGATAGATGATTTATTCACCCTGATTTATACCTCCGGCACAACCGGAAAGCCCAAAGGGGTCATGCTTACACACGCAAATATGATCTCGCAGATAAAGATAATACCGATCACACTTTCCTGTACCGATCGCGTACTCTCCATACTTCCGGTTTGGCACATATTTGAGCGTTTATTCGAAGTATACACCATCAGTCATGGAGTGTGCACTTATTATTCGAATGTTCGGAACTTTGCGGAAGATCTGAAATATGTAGAACCCACCTTCATGGGCTCAGCCCCGCGGTTATGGGAAAATCTACATAAACGGATAATTGACGGGGTGCGTCAGGCTCATCCGGTGCGGCAGGCATTGTTTCACATTTCCCGTTTCTTTGGCCGGCATTACAGAAGTTCAGTTTATTATATCCAGGATAAATACTTAAAGGACGAGCCTGAACCACTCTGGAAAAATTATGCTTTACGTCTGTCAAATGTGATAAGATGGTTAGTAGTACTCCCTTTTTATGGTTTTTTTAATGCCACTGTGCTTGAACAGATACGACTTCAAACAGGCGGTACCATCAAAGCAACAATCTCCGGTGGAGGAGCTCTGCCTTCAGAAATTGATCATTTTTTGAATCACATCGGTATACCTGTGCTGGAGGGGTACGGATTAACCGAAACTTCCCCTGTTGTTGCCGTTCGTACCGAAGAACAACCGGTAGTTGGTACAGTCGGCCCGCCAGTTAAATCTACCCATATTCGCATAGCCGATCCGGAAACCGGCAAACTGATTTACCCAAACGGCAAATATCCTCATCAGGGCAAAGGTATTCGCGGCGAAGTGTTGATCAAAGGCCCACAGGTGATGAAAGGCTATTATAAGGAGCCAGAGTTATCCGATCAATCGATTCGGGATGGATGGTTTCATACCGGCGATCTCGGGATGATTACATTCAATGATTGTCTTAAAATCATGGGTCGATACAAATCAACAATTGTACTATCTAATGGTGAAAACCTTGAGCCTGAACCTATAGAAATGCGATTAACACAAAGCAGGTTTATACAAAATTGCATGGTAGTCGGGCAGGATCAAAGGGAGCTGGGGGTTTTGATAGTGCCGGATCTTTCCGAATTCAAGGAGACTGACACACAATCGGATTCGATTGAGCAGCTGACAAAAGATCCGAAGGCCCATAAAATTATAGGTGATGAAATCCGCAGAAAAGTTAACGGCTCCAATCAATTCCGAAGTTATGAGCGGGTACGCCGATTTAAATTATTGCCAAAGCAGTTCGAGGTTGGTGACGAGCTTACCAATCTTTTTAAAGTAAAGCGACACGTGGTGACAGAAAAATATGAAGACACGATAGAACAGTTGTTTTCATCCGAAAAATCCAAAGTGAGGTAGCCTGATGGAAATTGACACCCAACTGCTCTTCCCCATAGACCAGGTTTTCCTCGGCAGTTTTATTTTTCTGATCATGTTCGGTATGGGGGCCAGTCTTAAAACCGATGATTTTCGCGCAGTTGCACGCCATTCGCGCGGTGTCCTCATCGGCTTTCTCTCTCAGTTCGGACTAATGCCGCTGGTAGCACTCGGCTTGTCTGTAGCATTGGGCTTATCACCGGAGCTTGCCATTGCACTCATACTTATTGGCTGCCTTCCGGGCGGGAGTACTTCCAATCTGTTTGCCTATTTTGCCCGCGGCTCGCTTGCTCTAAGCATTGCTATGACAACGGCATCCACACTTCTTGCGCTTATAATGATGCCGATATTGCTGGAAGTATATGCGGCCGGATTTACACGCCAAATCAGTGAGGCGATGGGACCTGATACAGAATTTGTCATCCCGACTATGGATATAATCACTTCATTGTTATTGGTGTTAGTGCCTGTAGCACTTGGCATGACCCTCCGCTGGTTTTCACCCGGATGGGCTAAAACCGCGGAAGATACCGGTGGATTTCTGGGTATAATAGTGATTGTTTATTTGATCGCCACCGCCTTTATCCGCCACACCGGACTGTTTCTGGAAACCCCCTGGGAAATCTATTTTGCGGCCGTTTGTCTCGGTTTGCTTGGCTTCCTCTTCGGATATTGGGTCGCTCGCGGGTTTTTGCTCCCCCCTATTTTCCAGCGCGCCATTTCCCTGGAAACCGGTATCCAGAACACGCCTGTGGCTTTTGCGATTATACTGCTTAGTTTTCAGGAACCTGTACAGTCTCAAATGTTATGGCTTGCTATACTTTACGCCACTTTCATTGTAGCTACTTCATCGGCAGTAACCCTGTTTTACCGCAAAATCGGCAAATTTGATTGGGAAGTTTATCAGAATACAACGGTTCACAACCGCCTTTTTGGCGAGGATTACGTCACACACTACCCTGAAGGTTTTTTGACTGATCGTATTAAAAATGATCCCAGCCAGGGGACTATTAATAGCCAGAAGCGTAATTAGTGCCTCTAAGAAAACGCTAATATCTTCGTTTCGCTCGCCCCAAAAATGCTCATCCTGAAATTTTTCGCACCTACAGTAAGTTTCACCACCACGAGCACAAAGGAGACACCACGGACACACAGAAGGAATCATTTTTAATAAAACGTAGTGCCCGTTGCGCCTTCTTTGTGCCCGTTGTGGTTAGATAAATTGTAAGTTTCACCAAAACGATCACAACCAAGACATCCCGACATAAACCAGGACAGCCTTGATTTATGCGCAGATATTGGCAGATGCACTATAAATACTGCTGATTTAGAATCGAACTCAGGTTCACAGGTTTCCGCTCAGCTTCTCCAGATGCAGTTTTTGATACAGATCGAAAAGTTTTTTAAAATGATCGTTCATCGTATATATCCCGTTCTTGCCGTTGCTATTACATGCTTCAACAAGATTTTTTCGATCTCTGTTTATAATCCTTAATATCGCTTTTTCAAGATCATCAGAGTTACCCGGTTCATAGGTCTCTGAGTACTCTGGATCAGCTAAATCTGAAGCGCCTCCATTGGAGGGTACCACAACGGGTAGACCGCTGCAGACAGCTTCGGCTACCACCAGTCCATAAGTTTCAGCCGCCGAACCGTGTATAAAGTAATCAGCGCTTGCAAGTGTATTTGCCAACTCCTCTCTATCACTTGTGAACCCCTTGAGTAAAACATTCGGAATGCCATTTGCTTTACGCCTGACCCACTTTCTTATCGGACCGTCACCATACAAAATGAGTCCCATCGGTGAATGCTGCGATGCCTTTTTAAATCCATCAATAATTGTCCCCAATCTTTTTTCCGGGTGATGCCTACTTATACCAATCATCAAACCGGCATTCTCAGGCAAATCCATTTCAGATAGTAATTCACTGCGCAACTGTTCATTGCGTCGTTCACTTGAGAAGTATTCTTTATCAATACCAAAAGGTACTGCCTGTGGGTTATTGATGTTGAATTGACTCAGGCGATCTTCAAGCCAGCTTCCGCTTACAACTGTTACATCGAATTTATTACTTAACTTTCGCAGATATCCCCAGTAAAAACCGAACAGGTGATCGATTCGGCGTAGTCGAAATAAACGGTCAAGCATGGTGTGGGGATAGACCGCAACGGGATCCTGATGAAAAATAAATGATTTAACCGCCTGCCCATTCCACCTTCCGGCAAACCAGCCGCCGGTCCACGGAGAGGAGCCTTCCACAATATCGGGTTTTTCCTCATCCAGAATTTTGTGAACTTCTTTCTGGCGCCATAAAATGGTGTATCGCGGATCTAACGGCAGCGGCGGGCCGGGAACCCAAATCACACGGCCACCATGACGTTGCTCCTCGCCGGCCCTGCGACCGGGTGCCACAATTACAACATCATGGCCCATCTCCGCACCGGCTTGCAGCTTTTGATTTATGTAGGTTTTTACACCTCCACCCTGATCGGCGTAAAATTCCGCGACGTCAATTATTTTCATGCCTGGGGATGCTTCACAAATAGAATATCTGAATTAAACAAAATGTAGAATACGGCAATCCCTGCAAAATTGTAAACCTGAATCCGCACCAATTTGCGATTTTATAGCGTGAGTTCGATTCTAAATTAGCAGTATTTATAGTACCTCTGCCGCTATCTGCGCATAAATCAAGGTTGTCCTGGTTTATGTCGGGATGTCTTAGTTGTGATCGTTTTGGTGAAACATCTTATTTATCTAACCACAACGGGCACAAAGAAGGCGTCCCGAACATTCGGGACAGGCTAACGGGCACTACGTTTTATTATAAATGCAGTAGTGTCCGGTTAATCTAAATTTCAATTCTTGTAACATGTTGTAGCACAAT
>CAZDIA010000067.1:0-13557 GCA_964505385.1 uncultured Chitinophagales bacterium | reverse complement strand
CTGCGGTCGCGACCTGGCAGGAGTTCTGTGCCCTCTACCCCCGTGCCCTCCGCGTTTTTCTCTGTGTGAGCTCTGCGGTTAAACACCGTGCCCTTAAATTCGGCAGCCCAACTTGTAGTGGGCAGCCGAAGATTGTGCTGGTAACTGAAACTTTGATTTAAGTTGCTCTTCTTATAAATTAACTGGCCATTTAACCATAATACATTTGCTTATATGCACTACTATTCACTAGAAATTCTTGTTTACATCTTTTTGATTTTATGGGTGGTGTACAAAACAGATGCGCCGGCTCTGTTTTCCGGGATCGGACGATCGAAAACCATTGTGATCTGCCTTATCATATTTCTGGCATTGCTCGGGCAAAGCGTTAAGGATAATGATCTCTTCTACCCTTTTGCCTCCTGGGGGATGTATTCCAACCCTTATCCAGGCAATAATTACATGGAATACCGCATCACTTTGGATGACGGATCGCAGCTCCGCTATCCATTCAATGAAGTCACGCATTTTTCCAAAAGAGCATTCATGCGGAAAGTGCAAAGCAAGGAACATCAGGTAAATACTGCCGATTCCCTTGAGCTGGATCAGGCCGAAAAGGATTTAAATAATATGTTATCGGGGCTTGTTCGCAGCTATGAAAACAGGAATCCGGAAGTTGAGGTAAAACGATTTGAGCTTAATCAGGTGAGGGTGCCCCAAAGTATCAGTGACGGGGAAATCCGCACCGACACAACCAGCCGGCATATTCTGGAGTTGACGGATGAAAAGTGATTATCTACATAACAACGCGGATCATCATATACTGGGAATGGTGCGCATTGCCGTTTTCGGAATTTGGTTTTTACTGGTGTGGTTTACTCCTGTTCAGGAATACGCGCATTTCCCTGCCGAGAGCTTTTCAACATACGGTATATACCGGCTTCTTTTCGATTTCATCCCAATGGCGGCTCTGGAGATAATCCTTACATCAGGTTTTTTAATTACACTTAAAGTGATCCTGCTGGTTTGTTGCCTGATGTGCGCGGCCGGCGTGCGTCCGTGGTACCCGCTTGCCGCGCTCACCCTGCTTCTTATCTTTTTGTTTGATGCTATCGTGCGGGGGTATTACGGTTATGTTAACCATGCACAGTTGAGTTTGATTGCTGCAACCATAGTTATCATTCTGTTCCCCGCAGCTGACGGCTGGTCGATTGCAGGTGAGCGAATAAAATCAGTCACTGAAAACTCATACCGTCTTCCGGTAGTTGTTTCCGCCTTATTGCTTTGCCTGCCGTACAGTTTTATCGGTGTGCACCGGATTTTTTACGGCGGTCTTGAGATTTTCACGGGAGATGCGCTGCTGCGTTACATGTCCGTACAGAGCTTAAACTATTCAGAATACGGGTTTGAACTCGGACTGATTATTCTACAAAGTGAAATCATAGCCATACTTTTTAAAGCCGGTTTTTTTGTGATCACCGTTTTTGAAATTCTGACCCCGCTTGCACTGATATATCGACGGTTCCGCTTGATTTGGCTGGCTATGATCATACCTTTTCATTTTCTCACCTTGGTCACGATGAACATCTTCTTCTGGGAAAACCTCATTCTGATTCTGGCGCTATTGACGGGGCTACCTTATTATATCCGGGGTTTTCGATAGTTTTCAACCTGCCCAGGGGCTCACTACGTTCGCGACCTGGCAGGAGTTCTGTGCCCTCCAAATCCTCCCGAAAGGTCAGCGCGCCGCGGTATTTGCCGTTTAACTGAGGGTTACATCGCGCCCCTTTCGGGTTTGACGCATTCAGGGAACAGAACGTCAAATAAGCGAAGCGAAATCCCGAGTGAGCCGCAGGCGAATCTCGGGACATCAAACATCAAACCATCTTCAACCTGCCCAGGGGCTCCCTGCGGTCGCTGACCTGGCAGGAGATCTTTGCCCTCTACCCCCGTACCCTCCGCGTTTTTCTCTGTGAGCTCTGTGGTTAAACCCACTTGCTCAATTTTGCTCCTCTCATTAATTGGGTTTAAATTGAAACAACTGCTTTTATAATATTAACAAGTCTAACACATGTCTGATACAAAGATAGACCGGATTTACTATCAGTTACCCAGGATTATTGTCGGGTTGGCGTTATGCTACATTGTAGCCGCGCTGGCAATTTCCTGGTTTGTTGATTTTCGTGAAGCCTATGTGCCCGTCGTATCAGAATGGATGGAAAGATGGGATGTTCCAATCTTCTGGCTTCGCATATTCAGAGAGGCATCCATAACCGAACAACTACAGTGGACTCTTCTCGGGTTATCAGCTTTAATATGTATCATGATTTATGCGCTTGAATATATCAGATCAAAAAAGCACTCCGGGGCATGGGGTTTGCTTGCTGTAGGCTTAATTATCATGTTGCTGGAAGACAGTATGAATATCCGCCACGGAATCTCTGATATGTTTCTGAATCACGAATTTTTTCAGGAACAGCTGGGCTTTGATTCGTTTGGAGCAGGCAATATCCGAACGATAACTGAACTTACATTTTACGCCATACTGGGCGGCATTATGGTGATCTCTTTTTATCTGATCTATTCCGATGCTAACCGGCCTGACCGCGGTATACGTTATCTTTTTATAGGTTATATCGTTTACGGAATAGCCGCAGTCAGTTCCGCAACAAGACTTATTGGCGGTTGGTATTCCGCCACGGGAGATTGGCTATTAGCTCAGCTACTTGCAAATACCGAAGTAAACTGGACCGATGAGGAGCAGATACAACTTTATGGCTACCACTTTATAGATATGGTTTTTGAAGAATCCCTTGAGCTACTGGGCGCATCCATAATACTGGCAGCATTGATCATATTTGTTTCTTCGCAAGATTAAATGATTAATTGCTACTCACCCCTTGAAGGGTCGACCATAGGGAGATCCCTGCAAGGGTATATCTAAGCCACCAACCGGTCAAGCTATTTTATCTCGTTTGTCCCTCCAAATCCTCCCGAATGGTCAGCGCGCCGCGGTATTTGCCGTTTAACTGAGGGTTACATCGCGCCCCTTTCGGGTTTGACGCATTCAGGGAACAGAACGTCAAATAAGCGAAGCGAAATCCCGAGTGAGCCGCAGGCGAATCTCGGGACATCAAACATCAAACCATCTTCAACCTGCCCAGGGGCTCCCTGCGGTCGCTGACCTGGCAGGAGATCTGTGCCCTCTACCCCCCGTACCCTCCGCGTTTTTCTCTGTGAGCTCAGCGGTTAAACATCCTGCCCTTAAATTCGGCAGCCCAACTTTTAGTGGGCAGCCGAAGATTGCAGTTAAACATCCTGCACTTCTAAACACGAAAGGAAGTTGATGGAGCGTTAGCGATGTGTTACATTGCAATACATTGAAGTTGAGCATAAACCTATGGATACTACCCTCACAATTCGAATTGACAAAGAACTTGAACAGCTTCTTGAAGAGGCATCAAAACGATCCGGCCGGTCGAAAAGTGAATTGGTCCGTCAGGCTTTAAAACGTCAGCTTTCTATTGAATCATTTCAACAGCTGCGCAAAGAACTATTACCCTATGGAGAAGCACAAGGATGGCTAACGGATGAGGATGTGTTTCGTGAAGTATCATGAAGATCTTTGCAGACACTAATGTGCTGGTCAGTGCATTTACAGCAAGGGGATTATGCGCAGAACTACTTGAAGTGATACTTGCCGATCATCTATTGATGACCGGAGAAATTGTTTTACAAGAACTACACCGGGTACTTGTTGAGAAGCTCAAAGTCCCGGAAAGTAAGGCATCAGAAGTTCTTCAGTTTCTTCGCAAGCATCACATAGAACCGATACCTGATGAGCCTACCGGGATAGAAATCAGGGATGAGGATGACCGTTGGGTGTTAGAATCAGCAATTAGGGCAAAAGCTGATATTTTAGTTACCGGAGATAAAGACCTTTTGGATATTTCCCCAAAAGTAACTCAGCTTAAGATTATCTCTCCGCGAGGATTTTGGGAATTGCTGCAAAAGTAAGACCGGATTATAGTGCCCTCTGCGTTTAACTCTGTGGGCTCTGCGGTTAAACATCCTGCCCTTAAATTCGGCAGCCCGGCCTGGAGCGGGCAGCCGAAGACCTTACAACTCTGTGAGCTCTGTGGTTAACTGACCAGTCTTAAGCTGTTTCCAGCTCGTCCATTTCTTCTTCGCTGAGTGCTTTGAAGCGTTTGGCGAGGCGTACGTTTTCATCAAGCTGGCCGGGTTCGGTGATGCCGATGGCGGCGGTCGCCACCGGAAACGAGCGCTGATCGCCACCCGCGCTGAGTGAATACCGCAGGGCCTTTTCCATGGAGATACCGGTATTAAAGAGATCATTGCGGCCGGTCACTTTCATAGAGATGAGGCCGACATCCTTCTCCTTCACCATTTTCAGAAATTCGCGCGTCTGCTTCGGCGACTGGTTCATGGCAATGCCGGCCGGGTTCAGCGTGAGAAAAACGCAATCCAGGTCGACGCGCTCTAGCGCTTCGGTGATCACTTCGGTAGAGTGGCTGCTTATGCCGATGTAGCCTATCCTCCCCTTCTCTTTGAGATTCTGAAGCGCGTTAATGGCTCCGTCATCGGGATCCAGCGCGCTTTCAAGGGCGTCCATATCGCTCACGTTGTGCATCAGGTAGAGATCAATATAATCGGTTTGCAGGCGCCGGCAGCTGTTTTCAAAATTCTCTTCCTCGAGCGTATGCATTTTCCGCTCGAACGTCTTGGTCGTCAGGAACACCTCATCCCTGCGATCCTTCATCACCTCGCCGATATACTCCTCGCTGATGCCGTCGCCATACGCCTCGGCCGTGTCGATATAATTGATGCCCAGGTCAAGCGCCCGGTTGATAATTTCCACGGACTCAGCCCGCTTTCCGGACTGCTCTATGGTGCTCTGCCCTCCCAGGCTGACAATAGTTACATCATAGCCCGTTTTTCCAAGCCTTCTTTTGGGGATGGGCAGCTCATCGATTTCCTCAAGCATCTCCGAACAGGCGGCCGCCGGCTTGATCAGGGAAAAGCCAAGCGTCGTTGCCAATGATTTTTTCAGAAAATCTCTTCGATTAAAGTTATTCATAATAATGACCGGTTTATATGAGAAATAGTATGCGAACCGCTACTATCACCTAATTTAAAAAACATAATTTTATCCTTCCAGCTCTAAATATCTTTTTTAGAATGGTGGGTTTTAATGTTTAACCGCAGAGCTCACAGAGTTGTACGCAGAGGGCACGGGGTTTGGGGTTGGGGTATTCGGCTGCCCACTACAAGTGGGCTGCCGAATTTTAGGGGAGGATGTTTAACCGCAGAGCTCACAGAGGTGTACGCAGAGGATGTCCGGGCACGATTACCCGGCTGTCCGCCCTAAGCGGGCTGTCGGGGAAAGAAGAATTGTCATTCTGAACGAAGCGTCAGCGTAGTGAAGAATCCCCTTGTAGCGGGCTACTAACCTGCCATCAACGGTTTTTGGGTAATGAGTTGTCCGTTTCCGGGAGATTCCTCCCATGAGGTTGATCAGGGACCGTTGCCGGGAGCTGGTTTCATAATTATTCCTGATTTTTTGCTGGTGGTGGATAGTGCCAGTGACAGACAAACATACATGGTCATCCCGGAAGGAAGCCGGAGGTACGACGGCTTACTATCCGGGATCCAGGGGTTAATGGCTTCTATTTTGCCAGGTATTCCCTGGATCCCGGATCTCCTCCTATCGTCGTCGTCCGGGATGACGTTGTTTTTTATTCTGTCACCTCATCAACAGTGCCGCCGAAGGAGGGATTATAAACTCGGAATGATAGCCTCTGCTTGGTGCATAAAATCACTTTGTTACTTTGTCACTCTGTCACTTTGTTAATTTTCGTCACTCTGTCACCTCATCAACAGTGCCGCCGAAAGGCTTGACTTACATTCCAACTGATAACTGGTAACTGATTACTGTTTACTGATAACTGTCTGTGGTTAAATATACAGCCCATAAATTCGGCAGCCCACTTGTAGTGGACAGCCGAAAATTGTGCCCATAAATTCGGCAGGCCGGCTTGGAGCGGGCAGCCGAAGCCCCCCAACTCTGCGCCCTTTGCGTACAACACTGTGAGCTCTGCGGTTAAACAACTCTACGGTTATAACTGATCACTGACACACTGCAGCCCTGACACACTGAAATCGCTCTGCGGTTAAACATCCTGCATTTCATTTACATTATGGAATGTTGTACATTGGGTTTACGGCAGGATGTCGCCTGCTACCGGGAATAACCGATGATCGTATGTACGTATCGTTTTTCAGTGCGGGGGTTGTGGCAGTTTCGCTGATCAGCGATGAGGCGGGGGTGGTGATCTTTTTCGGTTCGATCGCGGCTTTTATCCTGCTTGCCATGTTTGGGTTTTTTGTGATGAAAAGGAAAAACAGTGATCTGCGCGCTGAAGTCAGATTTGCCGATAACTTCATGGAACGCGTGAATTATTTCATCAAAAGCGAGGGAAAGGATAAAGAGAGTTATAAATGGCTTTTGCAGCGGTCTGCGCGGATGCAGGATATGATGGGGCGCCACGGCAAGATGGATTACAAAATGCCGGGAGAGGGATATAGCGTAAAAGATGATGATATCGTGCTCAGCTTTATTCCGCAATTGAATAAGGAATTTAAACATACCCAAAAATCAACCACAGCCGGGCAAAAGAGGATATCATTTTATGTAAAGGCATTACGAAAACATCTGGCGCGATCTGCCGGCGATAAGAAACAGGAACTGGATCTGGCCAAAGATAAAATCAAAAGGCCGTACCACTGGATCGAAATGGGGTTGCGCCAGCTGCTTGCCCTGCCGGCCTACGCGGTGGCGGCAACCGGGGCGATGACTTTCACCGCCGCCCGGCGGCTGCGCGAATCGCTCCCGCTGAAAATGCTTTCCCTGCTACTGATCCTGATCATCATTGCGGCCAATGTGGTCATAATCTTTATCGGCTGGAATAACTTTTGGACATCAATTTTGGGGTAATGGATTTAACCGCAGAGGTGCACAGAGTTTAACGCTGAGAGCACTGAGTAGTATTGATTTGTTGCCGGTTTGTTAAATTGTCAGCAGGCTGTCGAATTTCGAAGCATGCAATGGCCGCCCAATCGTAGGGACAAGGCATGCCTTGTCCCTGCAGTCAGAGGTACCTCACCTCTTTTTGCCAATTTAACTGATAACTGGTAACTGTTCACTGGTAACTGATATTCATGCCCTGGAATTCGGCAGCCCAACTTGTAGTGGGCAGCCGAAGATTGTGCCCCTAAATTCGGCAGCCCGGCTTATAGCGGGCAGCCGAAAACCCCCAAACCCCGTGTCCTCTGCGTTCACCTCTGTGAGCTCTGCGGTTAAACAACTCTGCGGTTATAACTGATCACTGACACACTGCAGCCCTGACACACTGAAATCGCTCTGCGGTTAAAAATGTTTTCAAATTCATTGCCATCTGTTTATCATCGCAGATGATCAATCTTCAAAAAGCAGGATATCACGGTATAGCTCTTCCCGATTATGGAGTCGGTCTGGATGGCGGAACCGCCGATACGCCATATGTTTTTGTTTCCCACGCCCATTCTGATCATGTCCCCCGCAGCAAGAACCTGCACACCTATGCCACCCCCGCAACTTCCCGGCTGATGAAAACGCGTGGTTTCACGGGCGACGTAACCGAACTTGATTTTTATCAACCCCTGGAAACCGAAAACGCCAGGATCAGATTATATCCGGCCGGACACATTCTCGGCTCGGCAATGATCTTTATTGAAACCGATGAAGGCAATCTTCTTTATACCGGTGATTTCCGGATCCCTCCCTCACCGGCTACTGAAGGGTTTGACTCCCCCGATAACGTTGATTTTCTCATTGCTGAAGCGACCTTTGGTCTGCCGGTTTATAGGTGGGCCGGTCATGATCAGCTTTTTCAGCAGATCAGAGATTTCGCGTCGGATGCGCTTATTGAGGATAAAACCCCTGTCTTTTTTTGCTACAACCTCGGGAAGGCGCAGGAAGTAATGCATGCCCTGGCACCGCTGAACCGCCGCGTGCAAATACATGGAGCAGGCTATCCGATGTGCCCGGTTTATGAGGATTTCGGGGTTGAACTTGGTCAATTCGAAAGATACAACGCCGACACGGTGAAAGGCTCCATTCTGATCACTCCATCCAACACCAGGGGTTCGGCGATGCTTAGAATTACCGGCGGCATCCGCACCGCGTATGTCTCCGGATGGGCGGCAGTTGAATCCCGCCGGGCCCAGCTTAATGTCGACAAGTTGATACCACTTTCCGACCACCTCGATTTTTTTGAGCTGATCAACTGGTGCCGGGAGCTTCAACCCCGGCATGTGTACATCACTCACACCCCGAATCCGGACGTGGTGCAACATTACCTCAGCAAGGAGGAGATTTCGTCATCTTCTCTGGAACTTGAAGTTGGTGTTGATGATTAGAGTGGGGATGACAAGATGTAAAGATTTAAAGAGGTAAAGATGTAAAGAGGTGATCACTCTTATATTCTTGACTTCTTGAATTCTTGACATCTTGACATCTTGACATCTTGACTTCTTATCATCTTATCCTCTTTACTTCTTTCAATTCATTATCACTTTGGATTCTTCTGATTAAACTCACATGTCCCCCACTACTTTTTATCGCTTTTGCAGTACCTTGCAGCGGATTTCGGAGACCCGCGGCTCCAACCGCAAGGCTGAGATTTTTGCGGATTATTTGAAATCCCTCGATGATGAAGATGATATCGACCTTGCCGTGCGCTTCAGCGGAGAAGGGGCATTCTCTTCGGTTTCCGGTAAAAAGGCGTCGGTTGGCAGCCGGACCATTGCCATGGCCGCTTGTCGCTTCTGTGAAATCGATTACGAAAACGTTTTTCGTCCCTGCCGCGCCGCCACCGGAAGCGCGTCCGAGACCATCGAAAAGCTTACAGCCAATCTTGATGTTGCGCGGGAAAAAACCGCGCCAGTTTACGCTACGCTTCAGGAGATGATGGAATTTTATCAACAGCTGGAAAGCGCGCGTAATCGGGAGCAGAAAGAGGAAATATTGATCCGAAAATGGAAAGAGCTAACCCCTGTTGAGATAAAATACAGCCTCCGGATATTGGGTCAGGGTTCGCTCAGAATCGGATTTGAATCGAAGAGCATCGTCAACGGAATTGCACAGGCGTTTGGCCGGGATGTTGAGGCTGTCAGATATGCTCATATGATCACCGGGAGCATTGGCAGGGCTGCCATACTCAGCTGCCGGGATGAACTGGAAAGCGCACAGTTTACGATGTTTCAGCCGATCTCTTTTATGCTTGCATCTCCGGCTGAATCACGGGTGACCGAAGATCTGAGTGATTATCTCGCTGAGGATAAACTGGACGGTATGCGATGCCAGCTTCACGCCGACGGTGCGCATGTTAAACTTTTCTCGCGTGATCTGAATGATATCTCAACCGCTTTTCCCGAAGTCGTCGATCATTTTCGCGGGCTCGCGCCTGAGCCTATCGTAATGGATGGCGAGTTGTGCGTTTTTCGCGACGGGGTTGTGCAAACTTTTAATGATCTCCAGCAACGTATGGGCGTAAAAAAGCCGGGCCGGAAACTTTTGCAAACGCATCCCGTTACATTCGTCGCTTTTGATCTGCTTTATATTAACGGTCAGCCGGTTTTGAATGAACCGCTTGAGCAGCGCCGCCAACTGCTTGATGCGTGGTGCCGCCAACATCATATCCCCGCTACACGACAAAGAAGTATTTCCGGCCGGGACGAAGTTGATCAAATTTTCAAAGAAGCAACTGAAAGGGGCAATGAGGGATTAGTGCTCAAGCTTAAAGGTAGCCAATATGAGTACGGAGAGCGTCGAAAATCATGGCTCAAAATCAAAGAACCGGGCGGTTCATTTGACACGGTCATCATGTACGCCCATGCCGGAAGCGGCCGGCGTGGAGGCACTTATTCGGATTTCACTCTGGGGATAAGAGTCGCCGATGATGAGCGGTACGAAGAGGAGTTCATCCCCATCGGAAAAGCCTATGGCGGCTACAGTAATGAAGAACTATCTGCGTTGAACCGCGAAATCCGCAAACTCGCGGTTGACCGTTTCGGCCCCACCCTCTCACTCAAACCGGGAATCGTCGTAGAAATTGAATTTGATGATATCCAGACCAACAAGCGAACCAAAGCGGGATATACGTTGCGATTTCCGCGTTTTCGGGCTATCCGGTGGGATATGTCTCCGGAAAATTGCGACACACTCGCCGATGTTGAGAAATTCTACAACGATATGATCCGCCGAAAACAAACTGCCCGGAACCGGAATGCGGCGCTTATCCTGGAGTGATTCACCGGCCGGGAATGAAATTTTACTTATTTATGTATGCTGACTAGGATTCAATCTGATTTTGTAAATGATATGAGTTCGATTATAAACTACGTAGTACCTCTGCGCATATCTGCGAATTCATCAGCGAAACTCTGCGCGAAACTTATTTTTCCTATTTCTCGCTGATTATCGCAGATGATTTCGCTGAGTTACGCAGATTCATGTACTCTAATTTAGAGCATGAAGTAAATCGGAATCACATAAAATCGCACAAAATTAACTTTATACATAAATTTTAGACAACTAATAATCGAACTCAGGTTAATGGTAATACATGAGCACTAAAACACGGGTAATCGTTATCGGCGGGGGAATTGGCGGCATGGCTGCTGCTGCGGAGCTGGGCTCTTTGGGTTATGAAGTGATCCTGCTGGAAAAAAACAGCAAGCTTGGCGGTAAGTTGAATGAGATCGAAGCAGACGGATACCGGTTCGACACCGGACCGAGCCTTATCACGATGCCCGAAGTACTGGAAGAGCTGTTTGACCGGACCGGCTTGCCGGAATCTGACAGACCTCAACTCGTACCGCTTGATCCGTTATGCCGCTATTTTTGGCAGGACGGCACACAATTCGATTGCTCCGGCAGCCTGCCCAAAACTCTTTCCGAGATTCACAGGTTCTTCCCTGATGATGAGACCGGTTTCGTGAAGTTTCTCGGACATTCCGCCGATCTGTACAGTAAAACAGCCGAAACGTTTTTATTTAACCCGCTGCATCAACTATCTGATTTTAAATCTTTGAAATGGAGCGACGTATTTCAAATCAACGCTACAAAAACGGTATCGGATGTTGTTGATAAATATGTGCAGTCAAGGTATTTACGGCAGTTTTTCAAGCGATTTACTACCTATAACGGATCATCACCGTATCAGGCGCCGGCCACGCTGAATGTCATACCCTATGTTGAGCTTGCCATGGGCGGATGGTATGTAAGAGGCGGATTATACCGGGTGGCGGAATCTCTCGAAAAAGCTTTGGAAGTTAACGGGGTGACCATCAAAACAGATTTTGAAGTCACGTCAGTGAGGGTAAACAACGGCAACATTACAGCCGTCGAAAGCAAGAGCGGCGAAGTGTTGGACACTGATATTCTGGTGGCTAATTCCGACGCGACAGAAACCTATTTGAATTTGCTGCCTGAAAAATCCATTCCAGGCTCTGCCCGCCGGAAAATCCGTCGCCTCGAACCGAGCTGTTCCGGTTTTGTACTTCTGCTTGGTACCGATAAACAATGGGATATGCTGGATCATCACAACATCTTCTTTTCTGATGACTATCAGGAAGAGTTTGATGATATATTTTCCAAAAAACAATTCCCGGCTGATCCCACAATCTACGTGGCAAATTCTTCAGCCACCGACGCTCAACACGCTCCTGAGGATGGCTCCAATCTATTTGTACTTATCAACGCTCCCTATTTGCACTCCGGTTTGGATCCCGCCGAAAGCGAATCCTACGCAGAATCGGTAATCCGAATGCTTGAGGACCGGGGTTTAACCGGTTTGTCGGATCATATCCGATATCAGAAAATAATTGATCCACACCTGTTTTATGAGTGGTACGGATCGAATAAAGGGAGTATTTACGGCACAAGCTCCAACTCAAAAACGGCTGCATTCAAGAGGCCACGGAATAAATCCCCTTACATCGATAATCTATATCTTTGCGGGGGGAGCACCCATCCGGGCGGTGGTATACCTCTTGTTCTGCTGTCTGCCAGGCACGCGGTGAATGCGGTTACACGATCTGATAGAGGTTAATTTCCGGTAAAGGCCATTTTAGTTTCTACATGCCGGGAAATTTGTTTGAGGTTTGAGGTTTGATGTTGTGTTGATTGTTGATCCCTGAATTAGCTTGACCGGTGATTGTTGATTACTAGTAGTGCCTATAAGAATTTTCTTACAGGCACTACTTAAAACCGGGTTGATTCATCAAAAATCAGGAGTTACCCCATTTATGTTTGAGAATCATGCCCTGATTTCCCGGGAATATATCTGTAGGATGCCCCAAGAATCCCATTATTCCCAAAATAGCCCCGAAGGGGCACCAACAATAGCATGGGACGGAGTCCTATGTTTCGAGTTCCCCACATTAGTTAGCCCTGAAGGGGCGAAATCCGCCTCGATTGAATTAATTCTCTATGATCTAAATCTAATCCCACACATACCTCTCATCATAGTCGACATTGTATTTCTTCAGGAATCTCCTGAACTCATCTTTAAAACCAAGACGTTGATGATGTTGCCTCTGATTTTGAATATAGGTGGCAACCACATCTAACTGCGATGGATTTACAGAAAAAATGCCATAACCATTCTGCCAATAAAAGTTGGAATAGTTTTCTCCTTTTGTTTTCACCCATTTGGAAGATCGCTGCTTTAACTCCTGAAGCAATGTTATCTGAGTCATTTTTTTTGACAGCACGCATAGAATGTGAACATGATCAGCATGGCCTCCAATCTGAACCGGATCGCATTCCAAACCTTTGCATATTCCACCAAGGTAATTGAACAAGTCCGGTTCAATGGTTTTATCAATCAGGTTTTTATGATGTTTGGTGCTGAAAATGATGTGGGTATAGACTTTTGACAGGGCTTGAGGCATGGCTGTGGTACCTTAGGCTTGCGCTCCTTCGGAGCTATGGATGGATGGGTACAGGTTACATAGGACTGCGTCCCATGCTATTGCTGGTGCCCCTTCGGGGCTGATTGGATATGAATCCCAATGCCTATTTATTTTACGCAACTTGGTAACAGTAACCTAATTGGGGGGGGGTAAATAAATTAATAATTACAAACAAATAATTTACAAAAGCAATCAATAGTTTAGAAAAGTCATTAAGATCAACCAAAAAATTTATAAATAATTCACAAACTTTAACTAATAATACATTGAAGTCATGTAATTTAAACCGGTAATCCGGAGTACATCTCGTAGTCTATTTGGATACGCGACCCCAGCAGGGCATGACTGGTTAGTAACAAAAAAGGTGAGATTTTGGATGATAGAAAGGTAAGAAAGCACTCTCAACTTTTTGCTACTACTCCATAATTAATTCAAGAATACAATTTTACATAAAATGGAGGTTGGTATGCATCTATTATATGATAGTTTCAGTAGTGTCCGGTTAATCTAAATTTCAATTCTTGTAACATGTTGTAGCAC
>CAZDIA010000066.1:0-13769 GCA_964505385.1 uncultured Chitinophagales bacterium | reverse complement strand
TTTACTGTTTAGTACCGCTGTAGCGAATAGATCGGATTTGATTGGTTCTGAATAATCTCGCTTAAATTAAGGCAAAAGTGATTAAGGGCAAAAGAAAAAAGTGTAAAAGTATTTCCGGTGTGTTTTCTGAACAGCTGGTTTTGAACTTATATCATAATGACATAACTGTCCCTTACTTTAGTCGGGAGATATTCGCAGAGTTTAGCGCAGATTTGCGCAGAATATCTGCGAGACTCAGCGATTTAATCTGCGTAAATCAGCGAGAAAAAGAGGAGAGGATTGATTTATGATTTACAAATTAAATCCTCTTTAGGGAACAGAAACGAAGATTTTTAGTGATTCATAAATTGTTTTGTACAGTAATGTCAAAATGTCTTTGCCGCTGATTTACAAAAAAGGTTCATTTCAATTCTTAACCTAACCTGATTTGGTATTCTTTTTCCGGACTTGCAATTTTTGTGGCCGAAGCTCAATCTCAGTAACCACTCCCTGGGGGTGATTCACCGCATACATCACCGATTCCGCTACATCCTCCGGGTCCAGGTGTGCCTCCGGGTTGGATTCGGGTTCAAAATTCAGATTATCATAGAAAGGCGTGCGGGTAAGGTCGGCAACAATTTCGGTGATTTTCACTCCGCTTTTTCGGGTTTCATCAAACAACAATTTCAGAAAATGATGCATACCCGCTTTTGTAGCAGCGTAGACGCCGCCCTGCGGACTGTTGATTTTCCCCGATACTGAACCAATTCCAATAATATGTCCCTGGCTGTCCCGAACAGCCCGTAAAAACCGGTTAATTAACAATAACGGAGCCTTGAAGTTCAGGTCTGCCATCTCTGTGATTTCTTCCTGCTGATGTGTTTCATGAGGACCGAATCTGGCCATCCCGGCGCTTAGAACGAGCACATCAAGCCGGTTACCGGTTTGGTCCAGCACCCCGGAGCAGGACTCTTGTAATTGTCCGGAATCAAGCAAATCACAGGGAACCGGATTCCATCCGGATTCGGAAAACGTGTCGCCGGAGACGGTTCTGCCAAAGCCGTATACGGTGTATCCATCCTTCAAAAGTTTTCGGGTGACGGCAAATCCTATTCCGGAACTTGTTCCTGTAACTACTGCAGTTTTACTCATATAAAAACCGGCTCGTGGGAAGTATAATCAGCGATACATTCGGCAACATAGCGGGTCATTTCGCTCTTGACATCACCCGGATAGGAAGCTACACCATCTTCAATTTCATAGGGATAAAGCAATACATCCGTATCCTGCCGCTGTTTCCGGATTCTGCGTAAGTACTGCTTGCTCATACGAAATACTCCAATACTGATATCCTCGACTTCTTCCGGTGCGATTTCTGAAAATGTTTGATCAACCAGCTCCCTGTAATGATACTGCCAATCGTCGATATAAAGCAATGGGTCAAAACATAGCCGCACTTTCCATCCATCCCGAATTGCTTTTTTCATTGCCCGAAGTCTGAGCTCAGGTCCGGGAGTTTTCTGTTCATACTTGCGGGCGACGAAAGCGGGGGAGAGGGTCCATGCGAGTATAAAATTATCTATCGGGTTTTGATTGCTGATGGCGCGATAATTCGAGCTTTTCGTCCGCAATTCGATCGTCAGATCGGGATGTTGCCGGGCAACGTCAATCCAGCGATTTGAATAGGGGATCAGCTTTTCAAAAGCGAGGAGATCGGTGTCGTATGATATACACAAATAAATCGGGCCTTGTTTTACGCGCGCTGCGGTATGTTTGATGAAATCCTCATTATTCACAAATAAAACCGTGTGGGGGGATGGGTACATGCCTTGCAGATAACAATAGGAACAATCATACAAACAATTAAGCACCAATGTGTTATAAAAAAAAGCCTGATGACCGAAATCGGGCGCCACATCGCTTCCTTCGTATAAAAACTGATCCCGGCGGACGGCAAGAATCAATGCCTGATTTTCTTTCTGTAACCGCCAGTTTTGATTGTTGCGATTCAGAACCTGCTTGTAATGCTCAACCGGTATTCGCTCAGCTTTTGGAAACCGATCCAGAACAAGGCGGGTATCCGGATAGTTAAAAGCGTCATGCTCTATATAAATCCGGGAAAAATTACCTTTTTGTAAGTTCTTTTCTGAGTTCATCAACAAGTTGAGCACGTTGACGGGAATTCTCCGATTCCCGCTTAAAGATGGTTATTTCTGATAAACGTATGCCGTCACGCAGACGTGCATAAGCAAGAGATTGACGCAAAATTCGCTGTTGTGTTATAGTGCAACGCCACCGTTTAAACATGTCTCCGAGTTCGGCCTCATCCTGATCATCCAGAATATGATGTTGTTCTTCGGCCGGCGGCTCAGCTTTATTTACGAAATCTTCAACCGCCGGCATGTTACTTTTTATAAGTTCCCGGACTTCACCTGTCTTTGGCGGACGTGCTTCAAGATGATCTGAGACAATTTTGAGACATTGAATCTGATGCGATTGAAGCTGCTGTGCTGCTGCCTCGTAAAATCCAGAGGCTTCCATATCTACTACTTCTGCCTGCACCTGATCTGTATACTTTTTTGTTACCGGATGATCCCAGGTCTCCAGGTCGGTTTCGGGCAAATCATGTTGAAAAATGATATCCGGGAGGTACCGCCTGCCGGTACTGCGATCCCTGATCGATCTCACAGCAAATATGGAACCTGCGGTTGCTTGCTTCGATTTAGCTCCACATATGCCGACATTAATCATCAGCTGCACATCAGGTATTTTTGTTAGTACGCGGGCAACACCAGTAGCTGAAGCAACTTTCCCTATGCCGGTGGTGATCAAACCGAATTTACCCAGTGCATAATAGGTTTGTTGATTATAATTCCACTGTTGTTTCAGACCTAACCTTGAAGTAATCGGCCGTGCTTCAGCAGAAAGTGCGGTAACAAAAATGATCATAAATTCCTAAGCCTGATGCACTAAACATAACAGGGATACATTTATAAACCCTGATTTTGCAATGCCTTCTATAACTTTTTAATCTACCAATTATTGGCAGATCAAACATCATTATCATTTGCTTAAAAACAGATGATCAATACTATATCGTCCCGGGCTCAAAAACAACATTCCAATGAAAACGATGGCCATTTTCATGGAATGGGAAGTCGTTGTCAAGGGATCACCGCTTTCAATGTGATAAATGGTGGCTACAATCATTGTGATAGCCAGGAGTACCAGGGCGGGGCGGTAGAAGAGTCCCAATAAGAGAAACAGCCCGCCGAAAAACTCGGCAAAAGCAGCCATAAATCCCCAGAAAGTGTGCATAAACTCAATTCCTAAATTGCTCATTCGGCTTCCGAGACCCTGCCAGGTTTCGGTGCCGCCGGTGATTTTACCGTAGCCGTGAACAAACATGTAAGTAAGTCCGAGTCCTATTCTGAGAAACAGCATGCCGAGACCCGAAAATCGTTCTAAAAATTTAAACTGCATTGTATTATAGTTTTTAGTTTTTTTGATCCATCAAATATACTGAAATTAATTTAATCCTTTTTGCATTCTTTTGTAAATCAGGAAAATCAGCTCTGGAGTCCTCCGTACAGACCAATAAGAACAGCCCGTTCGTTCCAGTTATTTGGAACCCGAAGCTAGTCACGAAAATTGAGTTTTAAAATGAGAGTCATTCCGTCGCTAATTTTACTGTTTTTTATAACCGCAAGCTGCTCAACGATTCAGGATATCGCACTTGACCGGCCGGAGATTGAATATCAAGGATTTCAGTTTGATCAAATTTCGATGGAGGGGATTACTCTGTTGTTTGATTTCGAGATTGATAATCCGAACAACCGAGAAATTAAAGCTCAGGGATACAACTATGAGCTGCTTCTTGAAGGATCCTCTTTAGTCAGCGGAGAGCGAGATGAGGAGCTTTCGATACAAGGGCGCGATAAAAGTATGTTTCAGGTGCCAGTAACTTTCACTTATTCCGAATTGCGGGACGGATTCGGTTCATTACTCGGGGAGAAAGAGATCGATTTTGAAATCAAGTCGGATGTAAATCTGGACCTGGGAAGTTTTGGTTCGCGAAATGTGCCCGTATCACACCAGGGAAACTTGCCCGTGCCACAGATGCCGGATGTCGCATTTAACGGTTTTGATGTTAAAGAAATCGGGTTTTCAGGTGTAGATGTAGAGTTGTCTTTTCGTATCAGAAATGAGAATGATTTTAGCCTTCACATATCATCTGTTGATTACACGATGGTCGTAAATGACAGCGAGTGGGTTTCTACCGGCCTGGAAGAGCGTTACGACATTGATTCTAATTCAAACTCGGAATATGTGGTTCCAATTACTATCGGTTTGGATAAAGCGGGTACTGACGCTATTCAAGTAATCCGGAATCGTGAACCGGTTACCTATGAAATATCGGGACATGCAAAAGTAGGTGCGGACATCCCGGGCTTCAGCCGTGACGCTGAATTACCATTCAGTTTTTCCGGAGATTACCAGTTTTAGCAGGAGTTTCTCGTTAATTGATTGTTTGATGTTTGACGTTCTTTGCCAACATCAAACCTCAAACCTCAAACAAGTCATAACGACAAAAAACCCGCACAATGGTTAGGTTACACTATGCGGGTTTTGTTTATGACTTTTTCTTAAAAAGAAAAATCATTAAAGAAGAAATAGTGGTTTATCGATGAAACTTTCGTAAACCGGTCGTAATCTTTCCTTGTTATAGTGTTTATCGACATCTACTACTTTATTCTTTGTAGTGACGATATCTACGGGCACGTTATCGTATCTGCCGTTTTTCAGAATAACCAGCCGGCCGTGAATACCCTGCAGAACAAGATCTAATGCGAGATTGCCATAGGCCATTGGAACGATGGAGTCAATAGCATCCGGATCACCGGAACGGACTAAATAACCCAGGTTTTGATTGATCGTTTCAATTCTCTTATTGTTATTGAATTTCGGTGATAACTCCTTGATTTTAGCTGAAACAGCATCTCCGATTCCTCCGAGTTTGGCGTGTCCGTAAGCATCTTTTTCAGTACTTTGGAACATCATATCTACACCGTGGAAAGAAGCACCTTCCGAAACCAATACAACAGAATAACTACTGGGGTGGTTGCGCCGGTCTTCTGCCAATAATTCTGTCAGATGTTCCATATCAAATTTATATTCCGGGATAACGCACCGGTGAGCGGCTCCGGCCATTGTAGGCAACATAGCGGTGTAACCGGCATATCTGCCGAAAACTTCCACTACGGCTATACGTTCATGTGAACCTGCAGAAGTCCGCAATAGATTAACCATATTAATAATGCGGGTCACACAAGTACTGAAGCCTATACAATAGTCAGTTCCCGGGACATCATTGTCCATAGTTTTCGGAACGGATACAACTTTGATTCCTTCCTGATAAAGTCGTACCGCATAACTTTGGGTATCATCCCCTCCGATAGGGATGAGATAATCAATGCCCAAATATTCGATATTCTTTAATACTTCTTTGGTAAGGTCGTTGGTATCTTTGTTGTATTTGTCTTTGAGATGCTCGGGAACAGCTTTGGCCGCAACGTGACTGGGATTTGTACGACTTGTATGTAGAAACGTACCTCCGGTTCGACCGGCTCTGTTTACTAAATCCTCGGTTAGCTCGATGTAATTATGGCTGTTATCGGCATCCTTTTCACGAATAATATCCATAATGCCGGCCCATCCACGGCGAATGCCGAACACACGATAGCCTTCACGTAATGCCCTTATTGTAATAGCTCTGATAGCGGGGTTTAAACCGGGAACATCGCCCCCGCCTGTCAAAATACCTATTGTTCCTTTGGTTTTGCTTTTTGATTTAGCCATGTTTAATGATATTTGAAAAATGGACAATTAAAATTGGTAACATCTCGCATTATAACCACCAAATTTGATAAGTTCAAGTAAAGCATGGTTAAATCGTGATGTTTAAAAAAAAATAAAGAGACCCAGGAAAAATGGTTGAAAAAAAGCAGTATTAAATAAAGTTCAAAAAGGTCAGACAGGGTAAGATAATAGTGTTTGTTTTTATAATTAAAAGTGTATTATAAAAGTGTTAAAAATATAATAGAAATATATGAAATAATAGATATTTATGTGATAAATATATTGAAAAATAAATGGTAATAATACGATGGTATTATAATTTTAAAAAAGTACAGATGATAAATATCACGTGATCTGAATTCTTTAAATATTACATAGCAAAGAGTTTGAGTCATTATTACATTTGGTTTACCGGTGGGTGTTATTATTTATTACTGACCGGTACAATCGTGAATCTACATACATAAACTCGAATATAGCTTAAATCAGATGTCATACCAGTTTCTTGTTACCGGGGATCTACATCTTGGGCGACGCACGGCGCCGGCACCAGAGCAGCATCAGGATGCTGAATTTTCTGTGTCAGACACATGGAAAGCTATTGTGGATTCAGCAATTGATCATCAGGTCGAAGCTGTTTTGTTAACCGGTGATGTAGTTGATAAGGACAACCGATTTTTTGAAGCGCATCATAGTTTGCGATCGGGTATTACACGTTTGAATCAACATGGAATAAAGATTTATGCTGTGGCCGGTAATCATGATGCAAAAGTGTTGCCGGAAATAGCGGACAGCCTGGAGGAGTTGAGTAATTTTAAGCTACTCGGCAGGGGACAACAATGGGAGTTGATTTCGCATCAGTGTAAAGACGGCGCTGTTATTCAGCTGGCGGGGTGGTCTTTTGAAAAAGAACAGGTGAGCGAAAATCCCCTCCATCAGCTTGAGCAAAAGCCGGAAACCGACCCGGCCCTTTGTTTGCTTCATGCCGATCTGGATGCTGCACCTGACTCTGATTACGCTCCGACTACCGCTCACGATCTCATCAACAGCGGTTGGCCGGTATGGCTGCTCGGGCACATCCACAAGCCGGAGGTTATCAGAGATGATCAGCCCTTTGTGATCTATCCCGGTTCGCCTCACGCGCTTCATGCCAAAGAAACAGGTAATCACGGCCCATATCTGTTAACTTTAGATGTAACCGGCACGGCATCCGCCCGAATGCTTCCTTTATCGCCGATACGCTATGAGCAGGTTGAAGTGAGCCTGGATGATTTCCCTGAAGATGCCGACTGGCGGGCTGAATTTCTTACGCGCCTGCAGAATGCTTTGCCGGGTGACAAATATGACCGACTGCAATACCAAAGTGTTGATGTTAGTTGCACCGGAAATCCGGAGCCGTTTCATGTTGTCACAAGCTATTTTTCCGAAGTGTCAGAGCGTGTGATCGAAGGGAATCCGCCGCTGCTTATCAGAAAATTCATCAACAACACCGGCCTTCCCGCTGCTGATCTGGAATCTCTCGCTACCCGTCCCGACTTGATTGGAATTCTGGCAGGATTGCTTAAAGAGCTTGATTCCGGTGAGCTGTCCGAGGAAAGCGAGCAATTGCTGAAAGAAGCGGATCAGCTCAAAGATAATGTGAGTCGTCATTCGATATTTGAGGTAATCAAACAGGGCGATAATCAGGATGATGAGACAGTACCGGATGAAAAAATGGAAGATACCCGGATGTTACTTTACAATTCCGTAAACGACTGGCTAACAGAACTTCGAAAGCAGGAAGCGGAGGTTAGTATTGAGTAAGCTATTGATAACACATCTGCATCTGCGCTCAGCTCCGGGCATGCGTTACGGCCTGGATAAGATGGAATTCACTCCGGGATTGAATATTATTTTCGGTCCGAACGCCTCCGGCAAGACCACGGCCGCCAGGGCTATGAAAACACTACTTTGGCAGGATAGCTATAAACCGGCATCCCGAATTAGTGTTTATGGAGGCATTGAAGCAGTGCAAAGTAAATTCAACATAATCCGGGAGCGTGGTTACTCTGAAATTCAAAAAAATGGAAAACCGGTTGATCATCTCGATCTGGCAATACCCGACAGCTGGCGGATTTACGATCTGTCTGTAACTGATTTGTTAGCCAGCAGCGATAAGGAGTTCGCTGAATCTATCTGGAGGGAAGTCATGGGAGGGCTGGACCTGAAGTCTGCTTCCAAAAATCTTAAGGCTGATACCAATTACCCCTCACGCAGAATTCAGCAGTATAAAAATTATGAGCAATCCGTAAAGGAGCTGCGCAATGTTGAAAAACGCCAAAGAGAACTACATGAACAAAAAAATAAAAAACAGGAGCTTAATGAAGAGCTGGCCGAAGCTCTTGAAGCCGGTCAACAGGCTGAATTGGTGGGCACACTACTCGAAGCACGAGAGCTGGAACAAAAGCGGGATGATCTGCAATATGAGCTGGATCAGCTACCAAAAGTTCTGGATAAACTGCACGGGGAGGAAGCCGCTTTATTAGAGCAGCTCGAAAAAGATTTAGAAGAAAAGCAGGGAAGGGAGAAAGTACTCAAGGGTGATCTTGAACAACTCAGACACGACCGGCAAAAACTTAAACTGCCGGATGAGGGGCTCCCGGAGCATAAGCTCTCCTTTTGGAAAGAGAAATTAGATCAAATTTCAGAAAAACATAAGACGCTTAACCAATCAAAAGATGAGATTATAAAGCATCAGTCGAAGCTGAAAAATGTAATCAGCAGGTCCCAGTGGGATGTTTCCGGTGATTCTGTGAATTTGGATTCTGACAAAATCGATAAACTTGCGGATTGGACCCGCCGGTGGTATGAATTTCAACAGGAGTGGTCGCGTATCACACCGGAATATGAGAAGCTGAAAGATATCAGCCGGCCGGATATGTCATCCGAAAAGGTGACAAATGCAATCACACAATTATCCCACTGGCTTAAGCAGAAACAGCAGGATAGAGGCGACGCTGTTACAAAAAAATGGAGTTGGGGAGCTATAGCTATAATATTGGTGTCCATCGGGCTTACGCAGGTATCGATCATCGCGTCAATCATCGCGATGGTAGTGGCAATTGCGATCCTTCTTGCTGGAAAGTTTATGCCCGCTAAATCAGATGAAGAGGAGATCAGGTTTTATGAAAAAGCATACCGGCAAACCGGCCTGAAGGAACCGGATAAATGGGAGGTTGAAGAAGTTTCTTCACTTTTGGATCATCTTATATCCCAAAAATCGGATTTGGAAGAAAGGGAGAAGCAGTTCAATCGGGCTGAGCAGCTAAAATCAGAGGTGGAGCGGTTGCAAGAGAAACGGGAATCTTTGGAAGAAAATCGAAATGAGCTGCTCGAATCAATTGGAATTGCACCCTCGGATAGTGAAGCCGCAACTCTGCAACATATGGTAGAAGTGCTGCAACAGGTTAAGCAGACCGAAGACGAACTGCAATCCGAAAAAAATCGCAGCGAGCTTTTGCAACAGGAAATCAACCGGTTACAGGAAGAGTTGATCGCGGATATGAAGGAATTTATCGAAGTCAATATCGATTCAGGGGATGAGCTGCATGCATTTTGTGAGAAGCTGGTAGAGCGAAACAGGAAATACCAGGATCTTACCGAAAAAATCAGCAAAACGGAACAAAGCCTGAGTGAGAACCGGGAGGATCAAAAGGATATTGAGCGTAAAATCCAAAAGATACAGACCAAAACCGGATGCAAAACGAGCGAAGAGCTGAAAACTTTGCTGAAGAGATATTCTGACTATCACCAGCTCAAAAAGCAAATCGGCAACCATCAAGCAAGAATTCAGTCAATCTATGAAAAACTGGAAGTTGATGACCGGTTTGATCCGCAGTGGAAACAGAAAGATACTACTGAGCTTGATTATATCCGGGAAGATTTAACCCGGAAATCAGAAAAAGCAGAACAAATCCGGGATACGCTAAGCCGGCTGGATGAAAATATCAAAAATGAAGAGACAAGTTTTAACCTTGAAACCGCTCTTGCAAATCGCGATCGTGCGCGGGCTGAACTGGCACAATTGCGGGATGAGGTTCTTGAAAAACATATGCGTAAACTGGTGCTTGATTATCTGAATGAAAAGCACCGTAACATCAATTATCCGCTGGTTTTTCAGGATGCCAACCGTTATTTCATTGAGTTTACCCGAGGCGGCTTTGAACTGGATATGGATCATGACGGTCTCGGATTTCGGGCAAGAAATTCTCAGACCGGAGATGGACTCGCCCTTGACGAAATTTCCAGTGGAACGCGGATTCAGCTGCTACTTGCCGTTAGGATGGCCTTCATCAGCCGGCGCGAACAAGGATTAGCACTGCCGTTGTATGCTGATGAACTTCTGGCTGTAAGTGATCACCAGCGTGCGGACGCCATCATTTCGGGGATGCAGGACATGATGAGAGAGGGGAGGCAGTTGTTTTATTTCACGGCACAGGAAGAAGAGGTGGAACGGTGGAGGTATGCTTGCAGGCAGGAAAATGATCTCACCGAACCCAATGTGATCTCGTTGACTACTCCGTCTCCCACGTTCTCAGTTCCGTGGCAACAGGACACCCCTGACTTGAACTTGCAACAGGAAGTTCCTGAACCCGGAAGGGAAAGTTATCAGCAATACCTTGAAAAGCTAAATCTGAAAGATTTTAATCCGGTTACCCAATCATTGAATGAATTGCCGGTATGGGTGCTTCTTGAAACTACTGAAGAGCTTTACGCATGTCTGAGTCGTGGAATCGAGACCTGGGGTATGCTCAAAAACTGGCTTATTAGTGATATTCCATTAGAAGGATTTTCCGAAAAGAGAAAAAACGAATTGCTTGAATTATCAAAAATGCTTCAGGAGGTGCTTAATCTCTATCGAAAAGGGCGACCTTACCCGGTAGAATTATCTGACTTGCAGAAGGCTGATTTAGTATCCGCAGGTCAGGCAGCCGGTATAAAAGAGTTGATTGAGCAAGTTGAATATAACCCCGTAACGTTGCTTGAGCACATCACAACGGTTTCCGGCGTAGGGAAAAAGAAAAAAGAGGAAGTTTCAGAATTTCTCGAAGCGAACGGATATCTTCCCAAACATCCTAAGTTGGAAGATGGTGAATTCAAATATGAGGCAAATAAAATAGCTGCAACTTACGGCTTCGATTCCGCACGGCTTGAGAAGATTTTGCAAAGAATTTTTTAGGCGCTTAAGATTTCACTTCAACCATATTTGGACAGAAAATTTTTGCCAAAAATCCGACAAGGTTTTTTGTCAAGAATGCTGACAGGTCCTTCGGACGCTGTCAGATTTTTTAAAACCCGACAGGGTCCACCGGACCTGTCGGCGTTTATCATTACATAAAAAAACCTGACGGCTTCGGAAAACCGCCAGGTTTACGGCACATAAGTAACAATAAGACTGTTACGGCTCGGGCTGTTGCTCCGGTTCAGGCTGAGGTGGCTGCTCGCCTTCAGGAGCCATACCTTCCTGTTCCTCCATCATCATCTGCTGGAGTCGCTGTTGAAGGGCAGGGTCCTGCTGAACAGCCTGTTCGATTTCCATAATCCGGTCCAGGTCAATGTCCATGCCTTCATCTTCAATGGCCTGGCCGATTTCTTCTTCCAGTTCAACCTGGAGCTCATCAAGTTCCGCCATTATATTCTCATATTGCTCGGCTTCTTCAGCGGAAGCGCCGGCATCTTCCGGAGATTCACCCATCTGCTCGGATTGCAAAAGCTCATTAAAGAATTCGGGATCAAGGCCTTCGGCCTCAACTATTTCCTGCATTCTTTGCTGATAACCCACCTGTACTTCCTGGGCTACCATTGATGCCTGAAAAAACTCTTCCAGTTCTTCATCAGATACATCAGTTTCCGGGGCTTCGCCCATATCGGGGAGCTGTTCACCTTCAGGCATCTGTTCACCTTCCGGCATGGGTTGTTCTTCCGGCATATCTCCCGGTTCATCATTGCCACAGCCGGCAATTATAAAAGTTAAAGCTACAAAAAGACTTAAGTATTTCACGATTTTATTATTTTAATTGTCGGTTTATTCAAATATTTGTCACCTCGTCCTCACTAACGGAAGATTGGCCAATTCGTTTTACATTCAGGAAATTATTATCCTATCAGGGAGAAAGTACATAAAAAATCATGAATTTAAACCGGCCATTCTTCACCTTTCCAGCACATATCCCAGAAAAGCCATTCATACCGGCTTGAGATCACAAATATTTCAATAAGTTGATTTTTATGATCATCAGTCGCTCCTTCGGTTACCCGGTTCAGTTCGTTTTTCAACCATTCAGCTGCTTCCCCGAATTCATCTGAAGCATACTGTTCAATCCACTCTGTATAGCGCTGATCATCCGGATTACCCTGTTTTTTCATTTCTGTTCCGATATAATAATATCCCCATGCGCAGGGAAGAAGTGCGGCAAGAAGCTCGCTCATGGAGCCATCAGCAGCAGTGCGGACCAGAAAATCCGTGTAAGCTCGGGTTGTAGGCCACATCGGAGTTTGCTCCAGCTCTTCATGAGAAATATTGAATTTCTGGGCATATTCCCGGTGCAGAGCCATCTCCGTGTTGAGGGTCATATTTAACACGCCGGCAAACCAGCCCATGGACTCCAGGCGGTCGGATTTTGCCACTCCCCAGGCAAAGATGCGGGAGAATTCTTTCAGATACCGGTAATCCTGGCACACCCATCTTTTGAAGATTTCGGGATCCAACGATCCATCTCCCAAACCTTTGACAAAAGGGTGTTCAAGCTGCTTGTCCCATATTGGTTTGGCGTGATTGTATAATTCGTCTGTAAAACTCATAATGATATCCTGTTAGATTTTAGGTTGATTTTATGGATGCTTAAATCAGAGATGGTTTCGGAAAAGTTATTCCTGAATTCCCGGCCATTGTGAACCGGTGAAGGCCATTTCCCAGAAAGAGATTTCGTACTTCACGGTAAGTTTGAAAATCGATTCCATTCGGGCGCGTTCCGCGCTGCCAACATCGGCGGCAAGGTGATCCAATTCTCCCTGCAGGTAATCCACATACTGGCCAAATGCATCACTTGCCCAGTTTTCCACAAAAGGATACCATTTTGATTCTGGATTCAATCCCTTTTTTACCTCAAGCCACGCATCATGATATGCTTTTTCAGCAGTATATAGCAGGGTATAGGCTTCGGGGTAGGAGGCGGTGTAAGCCGTCGCCATCATAAACTGGATGTAGGCATGATTGATAAACCACGGTTCCACACCATCAAATGAAATACCAACGGCATTAGCACGCTCTTCAAAGAGTTCCATTTCTTTATTAAGCATGGCCACCACATCGGAATGCGGTTTCCAGTGCTGTATTGGGGCTTTGGGTACCAGTGCAGAGATAAAGGGGATTGCAGCGCGAACGAAAAGATAATCCTGCTTCATCCACTGTGCGAAAATATCGTCGGTTATGGTTTCATCGCGGGTTTCCTGCAAGAAGCGGTGGGAGGTCATTTGATTCCACAAGTCACTGTGCTTTTCCAGCTGTTGTTGAGTGAAAGACATAAATATAATTGTTTAAATTGAAGTTATGTATTTAATATCGGCTTATAACCCCGTACAGTAACTTGCCGCTCGGGAATCTTTAGTTTTCCTGGATTGGGACAAGGCTGCCGGTGATTATATTGCGCTGCAGGCGGGCTGGAAATCACTGACCATGGTGGGCATTCGCACAAGGCGAAACTAAATAACCAAACAGGTTGGTTCCGCATTCCCTGCGCCGGTATTATCCGGATCAGGTGCCATGGGTGTAATCTCAGCCCTGTCTGTCAAACAGAGCACCCCAGCGGCCACATGTCGATTGTCATGCGGCAAAGTGAATGTATGAAATAAAAAGGCAGGGATGCAAATTGGAAATGGGGGGGAACAGTTAA
>CAZDIA010000065.1:0-13918 GCA_964505385.1 uncultured Chitinophagales bacterium | reverse complement strand
GAGCCTCTCAAGCTAACCAGTTGGGACTCTTTGACATTTAACCGGACACTACTGTATAGGTATATGAAATTGTGGGTGAATTGTAAGATTTAGCATTAGCGACTATCTCTTCCGGGGAAACATGGCTCCCCTCTATTGTACTATTGATTTTCGGCCCCTGCGATAAATTCCAGTTTTGGCAGTTTGCACAAGCTAAAGGGCATCCGGATGTGCCGACAGAAAGCGAAGAAGTCCCCGGATAGAAATGAAAGAGTGGCTTTTTCTCAATCGGATCAACATTCAAAGCTGCAGCCTGACCGTAAACCAGCGTATACAGATGCCCGTCAATATTTTTTCGTACGCCACATTCACCGGTTTCTTCTGGTACAAGGTTACAAAAATGAGCACAAGGGCGACATTGAACTTTGTTATTCGTTAACTTACGATAAAAGTAGGCTTCCTTTACCATTGCAGAAATACAGTAATTTCCTCCTTTTAAATCTAACGAATATATTGGATTAATATGTAAAGGATCATGAAGAAAAAGTTCCAAATAGAATCTAAAAGAGGATTTTGTTTAGAAAGATGTTTCAAAAAAACCCCGGCAAAACCCTCCTGATTTCTTGCCCAATATCTTTATACAAATTGAAAATTATTTGGTTTTCATTTGATGCGTTTTCTTAATTACTGAGGTGGCGATGTTTCAAAAAGTTAGTTTTCAAAGCCTTGTCTGGCCTCGAAATCAATATCTCATCTACTAGTGCCGACAAGCTGTCAGCATAATGAGGATTAATTGAAACAGGTGGGTACGAATGGCCGGAGTTTAACTCTGCCCCAATCAGGCTGAATATTAATTTATGAATTTCTCACCCTTCAGGTTAAATTATGGAATCCACAATCAATAGTGCATAGTGTTGCTGTTAATCAACCAATTCAATATCTAAATGAGGAGGTATAATGATGAAACCAGTATACAAGTTTTCTGTGATCGCATCGATGGCCTTTTTGCTGATTTATTTTGTGCCGACCGGAGGAAATACTACAGTACCGGCAGCCGAGCAACAAATTGAAGCTGCATTAACACCACTTCCGGAATCATTGCAGGAAGGTGCTAAAGTTCTGGGATATAATGAGGAACATGAGTTGGTTACTTTGCGTGAAGGGAACAATGAGATGATTTGTCTTGCGGATGATCCACGGGATGAAGACCGTTTCCACGTAGCCTGCTATTATGAAGAACTTGAACCATTCATGAAGCGCGGGCGTGAGCTTCGGGAGGAGGGCAAATCATCTGATGAAGTTGAAGAAATCAGGCGCAATGAGATTAAATCCGGAGATATTCCAATGCCGGAGAAACCGATGGCATTGTATCAGCTTACGGGAGAAGAAGATGGCTATGACTATTCTACAAGTACGCTGAGGGAGGCGAGCCCGCTTTATGTGATTTACATTCCGTATGCCACAAGAGAATCAACCGGAATGAAAACCTCGCCCTACGGGGAAGGCGCGCCGTGGCTGATGGATCCCGGTGAGCCGTGGGCACATATCATGGTGAGCCCGGGCACACCTCTGGGAGAGGATGTGGATTGAATATGAAATCAGGATTATCGGAGCTTGAAGAAAAGCTTAAAGTTCGGCTTCAAAAAGAGCTGCAATCAAACGGGGATAGCGGCCATGATATGGCACATATCCGCCGGGTGGTGACCGCTGCCAAAAAAATCGGTAAAGAAGAGCGGGCTGATGCAGAGGTGGTGGTTCCGGCGGCCTGGCTGCATGATTGTGTGATTATATCGAAAGATGATCCCCGCAGAAAGGAGGCGTCCAAGCTGGCGGCGGAGCGGGCTAAAGAATTGCTTGCGGAAGAAGGGTATTCCGGCAAGAAGTTATACGAAATTGGCCACGCCATTGAAGCGCATAGTTTTTCAGCCGGAATCCCACCGGAAACTATAGAGGCAAAAGTTGTTCAGGATGCTGATCGCCTTGATGCTATCGGGGCGATCGGTATTGCACGTTGTTATGCAATTGGCGGTCAGATGGGCGCCTCTATACACCATCCTGAGGAACCTTTCCCGCAAAACCGTCCGCCCGATGACCGCAAATGGATCACAGATCATTTTTTCACGAAACTGCTAAAACTGGAGAACCAATTTCAAACCGAAGCCGGCAGAAGGGAAGCAAAGCAGCGAACCAAATTTATGCAACAGTTTCTCGACCAATTAAAAGCAGAAACGGGTTAGATAGGTTAACCGCTGAGGTCACAGAGTTTAACGCAGAGAGCACAGAGTAGTATTGATTAGTTATCATTTGGAACCTTCGTCAAGCCTGTCCTGAGCATAGACGAAGGGCTGAGGGCAGGCCTGACGAAGGGCGACCAAACTGTCATCCTGAGCTTGACGAAGGGTGACTTGCAAGCTACACACTTACATATTCTTACCCGCTCCTGATAATAACCCTCCACTCAACCCCATCTACCGGGACAGCTTACTGATTACTGGTAACTGATATTCGTGCCTTGGAATTCGACAGCCGAATACTGTGTCCTCTCTGCGTTAAACTCTGTGAACTCAGCGGTTAAAAGATTGAAATCATTATTTCCATGTTATGTAAGGAAGTCTGGTACGTAGCCATTCATGCTCTTCTTCTGCGCCTTTTCCAGACGCTGCGGTCAAGACTGTACTTTCCGGCTCCGATAAAAAGCATACTGAGGAAAACAAACGTTATGGCAATGGCATTGGCGGTATGCACAAAATCCACATTCTGGCCGATCGATGCCGCAACGGTAATGATAGACGAGAGCAGCAGTATAATTACTGAGGTTCTGAAAAGTACGCCGAGTATTAGCAAAACACCGCCGAAAAACTCTGCAATAGCCATAAAAAATCCCCAGAACATAGGCCATGAAGTTAAACCCAGATATGCGGCATCACCTCCGACGAGTTCCCATTCATCGGGCCCTCCGAAAAGTTTTGGGTAGCCTATCAGGATAAACATAATTCCAACGCCGATACGCAAAAGCAACAGTCCGAAATCACGGTATGAATTTCTTAACTCGGTTAGCATAGCGATAAAACATTTAGATGGTGAATTTTATCATCTCAGTAAATTATTGATCAAGGAAGCTTAGGATCTGAATAGATCACATTCCAATCATTTAACTCAGAGCTATAAAATAGCTTGAATGGCTACTTGTAAAAGATATGAAAAATAAGTCAGTATTTTGCGGGATGATAATTGAAAAGCGGAAAAAGATTCAAGCACATGTACATCAATTCCCGCACGCTTACAGAGGGGGTAGATACACCGATACGTTCAGAATCAACAATCAGTTTGCACTTTGGTTAAATAACTCAGGTTTTTCAACGATCTTTTCCCGTGTTGACCGGTAACCGGTTTTAATGGCTTCTGTGGCCTTATCAAAATCGAAAAAATTAAAGTGAGAAAGCTGTGGCTGGATGAGGATATCGGGCGGATACTGCTCCAGGGTAATTTTACTCAGGTTGTGCTCCATGATGGTCATTGAACTGCCAAGCACATCAAAGATATTCGGGAAGTTACTCGAATTGTTGTCGTTTTGCACCATATTATACAGTGCCAGCCTCATGCTTTGCTCAACGGTTTTGTAGCGGCGTTCCACATGATTCCACAAGGAAGGGGGTGCATCCTGACCGTTATTTTTAAGGGAGACGTCACTCTTTAAAATATCCTTGCGATCAAATCCCTTAATTCTGCGTGGCCGGCTGTTGCGTTGTATCTGATGATGATTCAAATCCACAGCAATTATATTTCCGGCTCCAAGATCCAATGCTTGTTTTACAGGCAGGGGAGCTACAATACCTCCGTCAAGGTACCAGTGGTCGTTCAGATACGCGGGTTTGAAAATACCGGGAACTGAAAAGCTTGCCCGTAGTGCCTCAACTACGCTTCCCTCTTTAAAAACAACCGGCTCTCCGGACTTCATATCTGTAGCTACTGCATATAAGGGGATGCTCAGGTCAGAAAATTGAATATCCCCGATCAGCTCAGTTAGCTGGTTCATAATTTTATTGCCGTCGAGCAAGCCTTGTTGAGGGAAAGAGAAATCACAATAGGTAAGAATTGATTTCCAGTCAATGTTTTGCATAAAGCCGGAAAACTCAGAAAGTCTGCCGGCAGCGTATGCCGCCCCCACCACGGCACCCATACTTGTGCCGACTACGATGTCGGGCCGAAAGTGATGATCTTCAAGCGCATTAATTACCCCGACGTGTGTTATGCCCCGTGCAGCGCCACTGCCCAGGACTAATGCGTTTTTAGTTGGAGTCGTTTCAGGCATGAAACTTTAAAAAGCGAGTTTAGAATTCGCATTACCGTAATTTTAACTTTCCGCCCTGTGGGTTTGTTGTACAGAAGAGTGTTTTGAAGGATAAATGATTTTATTGGGCGGTGATCGCTAACGATATGGTGCATCCTTGTAAAGTTCGCACCGGAGTTGACCTAACACTTTGTTGGTGTACAAAAAGCCGGATTTTGAACAGTTTCCGACAAACTGCAGTTAGAATTTTAGCGGGAGAAGAAATGTAGGAATCAATAAAAGAAATGTAGGACTACATGGTATCAAATAGTGAAGAAAATATTTTATTTGATACTATATGAAGGGATTTGTGTGATCCTATATGTAGGATATACACAAAAAAAGTAACTGAAATATTATGAAATTTTTATCCATTGGATACATAATTGTCTGAAAGTGTGCAGTTGTCATATTTTTATAAGAGAATAATAAATAAATACATAAAAATGTATTTTCCTTTACATGTTACCGATTCGGGATCTGGGAATTAAAAGGGAGTAGCTGTTTTATAAAAGAAAAATGTAAAAAAATGTTAATTTATTATTATATTGTAGGAACTAATCCTACAAGTAATACGTTTTTCAGTAACTTGCCTGAATAGTTCGGAAAAAGCAGGTGAGACTGTATGGAGATTTGTGATTCGATGAGTCACTGGAGAATGCAGGAGTTACTCCCTGCAGAATTGAAGCCGACAAATTTCGGTTGACGTAGACGAAATTAAACCCCCGTTCATTTTGCACCGATAATGCATGGTGTATATAAATGATAAAGCCCGCCCAAAGTGGATTGGTACTCTCTGGAATAAAGGGTGCATTCTACCCGAGGGCAATCTGTTTGATGCTCAATAGAGACTATATATAAAGTTTACAAACACATTTCTGAAGTACAGGAGTATATATGAAAAAAATATCCAACCCCCCCGAAAATTTGGGAGCATATTCCCGAATTATATTTTTTGTAAGTTTTTTGATTGTGACTCTCGGTTTTGTGACAATAAGTATGGCCCAGGTCGTAGAAACTTCTGAAGGACCTAATTATGCTTCTGAAGCTGAAAGTGAGGCAGAAGGAGATGAAAAACAAGAAGAATGGGAAGACCCTGAAAACGCCTTAGCTGATGATGGTGAATCTGCGAGTGCTGGTGTGTTAGATACAGGGGGTGACAAAACTCATTTTCTGAATTTATGGAATTATGGATTTGATATTCCTGCAACTGCTTCCATCACAGGTGTTAAGATGGAAGTTAACCGCCAGGCTTCAAGAACTGGAGGAGGTTCTAATCTTGATATCAGAGATGAGTATATACAGCTAATTTTGGATGGTGAAAGAGTGGGTGATAATTTGGCTAATACAGTAGATGCACTGCCTGTAAACGAGTTTGGAATTGCTGAATATGGCGGCCAGGATGAACTGTGGGGGCTAATTCTTTCCCCTGAAGATATAACTTCATCCGGGTTTGGTGCATCGGTCAGATATAGAAAAGAAACTAATCCTGTTTCCGGTTATGTAGATGTAGACTGGGTGCGGTTAACAGTATACTACGAAGTAGACGAGGGGCCGGCTTATGTAACACTTGGCGGGCCGCAAAATGTAACGGCTGGTGAAATTAGCGATGAAATGACCCTGACGGTTTTCAATTATGAAGGAGTTGAAACCGAAGTTGAATTTGATACCGATTTTGACCTGACTTCAACCTCGGGCGATTTTTCATTTTACTCAGATCAAAGTGGCTCAGATCAAATTACATCCGTCACAGTAAAAGAGGCAGCGTCAACCGCGACTTTTTATTATCGTGATGAAGAAGCGGGTGATCAAACCGTAACGGCAACCTGGAATGAGGGCAATACCGGAACAAATCTCGGTTTTGCTGAGCATGATATTACTGTTTTACACGCAGAAGCATCAGTGGTTGAAGTGTATATCCAGCCTGATCCCACTCAGACAGCCGGAGTTCCGCTTACCGGTATACCGGCAGCACGAGTACTGGATGAATTCAACAACCCTGTAGGTGGTGGAGTTGAAGTGACGGCTGCTGCGCAGACTGGTGCCGGTGAACTCACAGCCTCCAGCGACAACAATGTTATTACTGACAACGACGGCGTCGCAACCTTCAGCAATCTAATTATCGAAATAGCTGACGATTACCATTTGTTGTTCTCTATCGACGAAAATGACGCTAATGTAACAACTTCTGATGAAGCGCAGTCTGATCTCTTCACGGTTGAAGCGGCAGCAGCACATCAATTTGCTTTTGTGGATTATCCGGTTGATAATGAACTGGTTGCCGGTGAGCCGGGTAGTTTCACGGTGGAAATTCAGGATGAATTTGAAAATCCAACCACAGACCACACCGGCTATATTGATATCATTTCAGTTGATCCGGTAGCCGGCACATTTTTGCCTGTTTCTGTAGATATCGCTAATGGTGAAACCAGTGCAACATTTACGTGGGAACATACCGAAGCAGGGTTCTATACCTTTAAGGCAGATGCAGACGGTGTTGATAGTATCGAAATTACTGTCGAAGTTGTCGCAGCTGATGCTCATCAGCTCGCATTTGCCGATCAGCCTCAGGATGCAGTGTCCGGCGAAATACTGGATCCGGTGACAATCCGAATTGAGGATGAATTTGCCAATCTGATAAGTGATGCCACAGATATGATTACCGTTGCTTTGACTGATGCCGGTGACGCTGATCTTGGCGGTACACTGCAAGTCGCAGCGGTTGACGGTATAGCGACTTTCTCTGATTTGAATGTTGATATTGCAGACAGTTACACACTTACTGCTATTTCAGATGATCTGAGCGATGCAGTTTCAGATGAATTTACCATTAGCGCTGGTGACGCCGACGCACAATTGTCCGAGATCACGGCCGATCCGACCATGATTACCACCGAAGAGTCCAGCGAAATCACCGTTGCGGTCAGAGATGGCAGCGGCAACGCGGTAGGCGCAGGCATTGCTCTCTTCGTGTCAACCAATCTTGGTGAACTCGACGGCGACGGGGCCACTTTCAGCGGTACCACTAACGTCGACGGATTGGTACAGGTTGATCTGACCTCCGCGGCGACCGGCACGGCAACAGTGACCGCATGGCTGGGCAGCGATGATACGGGTGACGAAGTAGGCTCGGTAGAGGTAACGGTGACCCCGGGCGAGGCCGACGCACAATTGTCCGAGATCACGGCCGACCCGACCGCGATCACCACCGAAGAGTCCAGCGTAATCACCGTTGCGGTAAAAGATGGCAGCGGCAATGCGGTAGGCGCAGGCATTGCTGTCTTCGTGTCAACCAATCTTGGTGAACTCGACGGTGACGGGGCCACTTTCACTGGCGCGACCGACGTTGACGGTTTGGTAGAGGTAGATCTGACCTCCACGGCGACCGGCACGGCAACAGTGATCGCATGGCTGGGCAGCGATGAGACAGGTGACGAAGTAGGCTCGGTAGAGGTAACGGTGACCCCGGGTGGTGCCGATGCAACGCTTTCAAACATTTCGGCCGATCCGACCGCGATCACCACCGAAGAGACCAGCGAAATCACCGTTACGGTTATGGATGGCAGCGGCAACGCGGTAGGTTCAGGCATTGCAGTATATGTGTCAACGAATCTCGGCGAACTCGCCGGCGACGGGGCCACTTTCAGCGGCGCGACCGACACTAACGGTTTGGTACAAGTTGATCTGACCTCCACGGCGACCGGCACGGCAACGGTGACCGCGTGGCTGGGCAGCGATGAGACAGGTGACGAAGTAGGCTCGGTAGAGGTAACGGTGACACCGGGTAACGCCGATGCTCAATTGTCAGAGATCACGGCCGATCCGACCACGATTACCACCGAAGAGTCCAGCGAAATCACCGTTGCGGTTAGAGATGGCAGCGGCAACGCGGTAGGCGCAGGCATTGCTGTCTTCGTGTCAACCAATCTTGGTGAACTCGACGGTGACGGGGCCACTTTCACTGGCGCGACCGACGTTGACGGTTTGGTAGAGGTAGATCTGACCTCCACGGCGACCGGCACGGCAACAGTGATCGCATGGCTGGGCAGCGATGAGACAGGTGACGAAGTAGGCTCGGTAGAGGTAACGGTGACACCGGGTAACGCCGATGCTCAATTGTCTGAGATCACGGCCGATCCGACCACGATCACTACCGAAGAGTCCAGCGAAATCACCGTTGCGGTAAAAGATGGCAGCGGCAACGCGGTAGGAGAAGGCATTGCTGTCTTCGTGTCAACCAATCTTGGTGAACTCGACGGTGATGGTCTTACTTTCAGCGGTACCACTAACGCTGACGGTTTGGTAGAGGTTGACCTGACCTCCACGGCGACCGGCACGGCAACAGTGACCGCATGGCTGGGCAGCAATGAGACAGGTGACGAAGTAGGCTCGGTAGAGGTAACGGTGACCCCGGGTGACGCCGACGCACAATTGTCCGAAATCACGGCCGATCCGACCGCGATTACCACCGAACAGTCTAGTGAAATCACCGTTACGGTAAAAGATGGCAGCGGCAATGCGGTAGGCTCAGGCATTGATGTCTTCCTGGCAACCAACCTTGGCGAACTCGACGATGATGTGGCCACTTTCACCAGCGCGACCGATGGCGATGGCCTTGTTCAAGTTGATCTGACCTCCACGGCGACCGGCACGGCAACGGTGACCGCGTGGCTGGGCAGCGATGATACAGGAGATCAGATAGGTCTGGTAAATGTTAGTATAGAAGCCGCCGGACCTATAACTCCGGATCCTATACTACAAGTGGAGCCACGTAAACTGAAAGATTTTGAGTATATATATGGCGAAGGTCCCGCTTTCGATAGTTTTGAAGTTGTAGGGGCATTGCTTAGAAGCAATCGTGAAATAAAGGTTGCTGTAACGGAAGGTCTGAGTTATTTTGAAGTTTCCCATCAAGGTGATTTCTCTTCTTCATTAGAGGTAAGCTATCCAAGTTCTTCATTGGAAGAAATCATAAATGTAAGAATGGTAGAAGGCCTCGATATTGGTGTTTATAATGGCAAAATTACCGTATCAGGTGGTGGTGCAACTAAAAAAACGCTAAATCTTGAAGGCGAGGTTATTGAACCCGATCCGTTTTTCACTGTAATACCGGAAGAACTTACTGCTTTTGAATATGAAGAGGCAGACGGCGGACCGTTTATTGATTCACTGAATGTAACTGGTGAATATCTTGAAGAAGACGGTGAAGTAATCCTGGAAGTAACAACCGGTGCGGACTATTTCGCACTTTCGGTTGATGAAAACAGCTATACAAATACTGTAACGCTTGGGTACGCAGAGCGAACTCTGAACCAGGACATCGCAGTTCAAATGATTGCTGGTCTGGAAGCCGGAGAATATCAGGGTGAAATCACAGTATCCGGTGGCGGAGCCCCGAGGGATAAGGTTGTCTCACTGTTCGGCGAGGTGTTACCTCCGGAATTTGAAGAAGCCGAAAGCATCTCCGAAGTTATTGGCGGAAGTCCCGGAAATTACTTCAGGATCAGCGGCGAAGTGGTCACCACCTTCATCTATCTCGGCGATGACCTGAACCGTCACTTTATCTCCGACGGCTCCTCAGCGCTGGTTATCTATGACGAGAACGAAATTCTGGGCAGCGACTTTGCAGTCGGTGACGGCATGGAAGGTCTGCGCGGCCAGCTTCTGGTTGATTCCGAGACCCGCTATCTGGTACCATGGGATAATCCCGGTGTAAGCTCAACAGGCAACGATCTGCCGGCAATGGATCTGCAACTGGTAGATTTCAATACCGACGAGCATCAGTCATGGCTGGTTGATATCGGCGCGGTTGAGTTTCTTGAGGAAGGTGTGTTTGAAGTTTCAGCACATTATCATATAACTGATCCGTCACTGACAGAAGTCAATGGTGATGCGGTTCGGTTTACAACTCATGAGTTTTCCGATAGTCTCGACTATATCGGAGAAACAATACCAACCGAAAAGGTGAATATTCGGGCTGTGGTTACTGAAGATACCGGAACACCTCAGCTTACGGCACTTTCACTTGATGATATGCCGATATTAGCCCCGTCTTTTGATGTCGAGTTTGTGAATCTGCAGTGGCCGATTTCCACAGAGTTGGTTTCCGGCGAATCGGAAATGGCTTACGGACGTATTTTCGTGCCCGAAGTGACAGATGATGATATCGAGGTTGAAGGGCTCACCGCCTGGTTGGGTATTCATAACGAGAATACCGATCCTGCAGGCTGGAATGAATCTGTGTGGACACAGATGGAGTTTAATGCCGCCGGCAGCGATGCTGCTTATGATGAGTACATGGCCGAACTCAATATGATGGTTCCGGGTGAATATTACTACGCAACCCGGTTCATCGCTGGTGAAGCCGACACGCTCTATGGTGGCACAAGCGATGATGAAGGGCAGTTCGGACGCGGCGGATTCTGGAACGGCGAAGACTTTGTTTCCGGGGAATTAACCGTGACAGGTGTTGAAGCTGAAAACATCGCTGAACTTCTTGAAGTAGCCGAAGTCGGATCCGGCATTAACTATACCATTACTGATGAGGTATATCTGGTGTTCAACTCTGATTTCCGCAACCGCAAAGTGGTAGTGGATCCTTCCGGTGGAATCGTACTTGATGATTTTAACGGGATTCTTTCCACTGAATTCAACCGCTATGACGGGCTGACCGGGCTGACCGGCTCAGTTTCGGAATTTAACGGGTTGATCCAGTTTGTACCGCAACTGCCGATTGAAGAAGCGTCTTCATCCGATAACAGGATATATCCGAATCGTGTATCATCCCTTGCCGAAATTAATTCAACTCGTCAGGGTGAACTGGTATATATTGAAGATGTAAGCTTCAGCGAGTCAGGACAGTTTGCAAATCAGACTAATTACACTCTGGTAGATGCTGAGGGTAACGAACTGGTGATGAGAACTGACCGGATAGAAGAGTCAATTCTCTATGATGGAGAAGAAACTTACATCGGCACTCAGATTCCGCAAGGTCCGGTTAATCTGGTCGGATATGTAGGCATGTTTAACGATCCGCAACTGACGGTGCGCAAACTCGGTGACATCATTGATCCCGATGCAATTGCAGCCTTTGATCTGCTAAGCCCTGCTGATGCGGGCGATGAGCTTGAGTCCGTAGTGGTTCAGGGCGGAGAAAACGAAGTAGTTTCTATCACATGGCAAAGTGCCGAAAGTGACCTGGATATAAACTACCGTTGGATAGCGCAGCTTCCGGGATTATACCATACACCACCCGCACTTGATTTGCAATCGGATGAAGAGGGTGCACAAGCATCGCTTACTTTTACGATTCGCGAGCTGGACCAAGTTCTCGAAGCCTCTGGAATAGCGGTAGACAATGAGCTGGTGGTGAATTGGACGATAGTAGCTGAAGATACCGGATCCGAAGCTTTCCGTTATGCAAGTGAGCACCGAACCGTGGTACTGCAGCGTGGAACGGTAACCAGCTCGCGAGGTCTGGCGGATCTGCCGACTGAAGTGGGGCTGAAGCAGAATTATCCGAACCCGTTTAACCCGGTTACGACCATCAGATATCAACTCCCTGCTGATATGCATGTAGAACTTCGTGTATACAATCTGCTTGGGCAGGAAGTGGCAATACTTGTCAATGAGCAGGTTAGCGCGGGTACACATGAAGTATCCTTTGACGGGTCGCGACTGTCATCCGGCGTGTACATTTACAGGCTTCAGGCCGGTGGAAAAGCGATCACCAACAGGATGACATTGGTGAAGTAGATCTGCCTTCTAATTTTAAAGAATACTCAAAGAGCCGCCGGGGATTACCCGGGGGCTCTTTTTTTAGGCTATCACCGATAGAGACAATCCCCTGTTATCAAACATTATTTGTTGTAATTAAATCGAATTGAACAGTATCGCGTGTAGGGAAAACCCGACAGTACAGTAGGGGTTTCTACCATAGAACAATTCAGGTAATACCTTTCAAAAAGGGTAAAATTCTCTTCGCATATTTGCCGCGTAATTTATTTCAACGCAATGGTTTGCCGGTTTATAATCTGCTTTCCATTGTACCACGGCAGACGCCAAATTTGTAACCAATAAAATCACAATGCTATGAAAACATTTTCTAAATATACTACTCTTTCCTCAGTGTTGGTGTTTTTTACGCTTTTTAGCTTAACATCAGCAGATGCCAAAAACAGCGATAATGATGCATCAACTGAAAACTTTAACCCGCAGTTAGAAAACGTCCATCCTCATAGTGCATTCGATCGTATTGAACCTATGCAACACAGAGGAGCAAATATAGCAACTGTTGGAGAACTCGACTTTAACTTTGGTTTTCACAGTATAGGAAGAGTTCAAGCATTAAGTCAGAATGATACAAGAGCATTGGATGGAGATGGAAGAGGGGTTGATCCGAATGTTGGCCATGTTGACAGCTGGACCAATGCTCCAGATCTTAACCCTGTGGGAATGCAGACCGGTTATGGTCAAATAGACTTCCAGGTAGTACATGGTGACAACTTTGAGGTTTTCTTTGATCTTTTGATGGCCACTCAACGCCACCCGACCAGAGCCTGGGGGCATCAAGGCTTTATTTATTTCCAACAAATGCCTGAGGGATCTGCCCTGGAGTTTGCCAATGGTTTGTTTGAGCACATAGATGTTAAGGCCGGTAACTTTACGCCGAGCTTTGGTAATACGATAGATAAAAGAACTTTGAATGCTGATGCCCAGCGAAACCCCCTTATTGGCTACAATGTTGTTGAGACTCATGGCGTTGAGCCCGGCCTTGAAATTATTCATCGCACAGATAGCTATGGCTTGCTTGGTGGTGCGGGATTCGGAGGCCCGGAAGCGGACTATGTAGAAGACCGAGGTTACTCCTTTCGTGCAAAAGGATGGGTGTCCCCGTTAGAAAATATGGAATTAGCGCTTTCCTATTATACCGTTGATCATGATGGAGCTTCCCGTGGTACTAATCTATTTCGAAGGGAGCGACTCGGCTCAGCATACGATGCTATATGGACCCCGGATGAAGGTTATGACGGCGGAGGCAGCGAAGGTGCTACTCAGGTTCGACCGGGCGACGGTCAAAAGGTTGATGCTTTCCAGGTTGACCTGAACTGGGATATACTCCCTAATCTTTTTATGAATAGTCATTTCGGTTATGTTAGCACCTCCCATGAAGAAATTGATAATGACCGATGGTCAGCCTTGGTTGGTGATGAAGATTGGTATTACTTCGGTGCCGACCTGACCGCTTATTTAACTGAGAGCATTTATGGTTCAGTTCGTTATAGCTCTGCTATTGCTGATGAGCTCGATTACCGTGACACTCCTGAAACCTTACTTGCCGTCGATCCGTCCAATGCCGTCACTGATGGTAGTGTAAATCGGTTCCAGGCAGGTTTAGGTGGATGGTTATCTGAAAGAATGCTGCTTAAAGTAGAATATGTCTATCAGGGTGCCAGCGGTTTTGACGCACTGGAAGCTGATGTTGATGGAGAGGCTGGCCTGAGAGGTGTAGCCGGACATGTGGATGTAAGTCAAGAGCCATCGTTTAGTGGTATAGTAATTGAGTTTACCTATTCCCTATAACAAATTAAAGCTAACCGCGGTATTAGC
>CAZDIA010000064.1:0-14123 GCA_964505385.1 uncultured Chitinophagales bacterium | reverse complement strand
CCGAAGCCTGTACCCGGACTTCTTTCCAGCCACTCGCTCCGACGGAGTTGTCGCCGAGCATGTCGTCCTCTCCATCAATCATCTGCCCCTGACTGATGGTCTCATTATCCAGTTTTAAATACTGATAGGAGTCCGAGCCCAGCACATTGTGGATCAGAGACACGCTTCCGTCAAAATCATCGGTGTTTATGAGGAATCGGCCTTCTACTGCTTCAATTTCGTGCTGAAGCACAAACATCAGCTCGCTGTCTGTCGCATCGATGCTCAGGGCGTGGTTCCCATCCTCATCTTCGGTAAGCTCAAAACCGGCATCATCGGCAGACCCTTTCAGCCAATGAAATGCATCACCCATGATCTGTTCCGAGCCGGGTGCTATCCGCCATCTCCAGGAGCCGTCATCTTCAAGTTGGGGTGCCGCCGCTCCATGAATGGTTTCAAGTTCATCTTCCAGTTGAGCCAATTGTTGCTGCAAATCTTCCACCGCAGCAACTCCTGCTCCGTGCCGAAATACCAGCTCGCCCCCGCGATCACCGGTGATCCAAACCAGGCCCATTCCAATCATGCCGAGTGCGACCAGTCCCAGTGCCGGAAGTCTTCTCATGTCGAAACTGCTCCATGCTGCCATAACCCGGATACCGGTGAATACCAGAAAAAAGATCATGGTGGCTAACGCCCAGTTCTCGTGTGAAGCCAATACGGAAAACGCTTCTCCGGTCACATCCACCGTTTCAGCTGCACTGCGCCCGGTGATGAAAGCTATGATCAGCCCCACCGTACCCAGGATATAACTTAAGTTGACGGTATTATTAATCCACTGGGTATTCATTAGTAACTGCCGCACTAAATCCAACAGTACAGCAAGCGCCAGAAAGGCGATAGGGAAATGAATAACCAGCGGGTGTACGTTGGGCAACCAATCCGGTAAAATGAATGCAAAAATCATAAGTAAATTATTTGTGATGGTTAATTTTCAAGCCTTTCAATTACCTCGCCGCAGGTCGGCATGTTTTCGGGGTCGTAAGGGTTCTGGATTTCTTCTTCGCGATTCAGCCAGTCGGCATCTTCCATCGGGCAGTACTGGTGATAGACCACACCGGAGATTTCATAGTTTTGAACCACCTGAATCAGCACATGTGAAAGTTCGTTAAATCCTTCACGCTGACCTTCGAGATCATCGGCGCCCAGAATGTGCTCAAGATGGCCTTCAATTGCCTCGTACTGATCCATCCACCGCATGTGGGCGTCACCGTCCATCCGGTGCAGACCGATAGATTCGAGTTCTTCACTCATCAAGCTGAAATACTCCTGAGCCTGATCAAAATCTGATTCAAACAGAGCATCTTTCGCATCGAGGTAGATTTCCAGAAATGCCTTGAAATCCTCCCGGAAGTCATCGGTAGCCCCATCCACGACCTCATCATGGTCATGCTCTTGATCCATTTCCTCTTCATCCATCTCCTCATGATCATGATCTTCCATCTCCTCATCATCCATATCCCCGTGATCGTGGCCTGGTACCGCTCCGGTGCCCGGCTCACGGTTCATCATGCTGAAACGATCCTGCATCTGAAATTCCGAATCTAAGCGAAAAGCACCGTGAAAGACTACTTCTTCGCCTTCTTCAACTCCATCGTTGATGGCGTACCAGTCTCCGGCGCGGTGACCCAGTTCAACTTCACGTGCCTCAAACCGGGGTGATTGAGCCTCCATATCCTGAACATACACCAGGGAACGCGGCCCACTCCACAGCACCGAGCTTCTCGGCACCATCACCTGTTCGCCTTCACGGCTCTCACTTTTGAGCTCGCTGTAAACCAGCATGTCAGGTTTCAGCTCACCCCCGGCATTGTTGATATCGGCACGAACCCGGACCGTCCGGCTGTTCGGATCCACATTGGGATCCACATAACTGACCGTACCTTCATGGGATACGCCCGGCTGCGAGCGGCTGGCAAATTTGAAGTCGTCACCTTCCCGAATCCAGTCCAGATCTTCTTCGTAGGCTTCCATTACCACCCAAACATCATCCAGATCTGCTACTTCAAAAAGGACCGAGCCTTCATCTACATAATCTTCACGGGCTACATTGCGGGTCATTACAAATCCATTGGCGGGAGAGAGGATTTCCATATTTTTTTCAACTTCCCCCCGCTCTTCGATTTCGCGGATTTGATCGTCGGTCAGCTCCCACTGCCGCAGCTTCGAACGTGCCGACTCTGCCGAGCGTGAATCCTCTCCGCCACGTTCTATCGCCTGCAACAACTCCCGCTGGGCGGAAACCAACTCAGGGGAATAGACAGTCGCCATAGCTTCGCCTTTGTCAATCCGGGAGCCGGTAAAGTTGACTTTCAGGTCGATAATCCGACCGGGAAAATGCGAGGTGACACTGGTGATGCGTCGCTCATCGACTTCAATCCGGCCGGGCAGGCGCATTTCTTTTTCGGGTACACGGCGTTCGGCAGCTACGGTCTGAACCTGCGCCAACTGAACCGCCGACTCCGACATCACCATGGAATAGTCGTCTTCTTCGGCATCATCCACTTGATCAGCGGGGATTAACTCCATCCCGCAAATAGGGCAGTCACCGGGTTCATCTTCCCGAACCGATGGGTGCATGGAGCAGGTCCATACCTCATCGCCATTTGCTTCCTCGGCTACCGCTTCTTCGTCATGATCATGCTCATCAGCACCACCGAACAGCAGGTAGCCTGCCAACAACCCGATCAGTAAGATAGCCGAGTAGGTCAGCCAGTTTTGTTTGATGTTATCGAGAATATTCATTGTTCTGAGTTATTTAATAAGTCAATAATCTGTGGAAGGATCCTGAAATCCCTATCCGTCTAAATCCGCGTTTATCCGCGGTTAAAAAAACTCTTCATTGCACCTCCGCTGCTATGAGCCATTCGATTTGGGCGATGCTTCGGTTGTGCGCGGTCTGCGCCTGAAGCAGCTCCAGTTCCAGATCGAGCAGTTCGCGCTGGACTTGCAGCACTTCATCAAACCGTACATTGCCGCCCCGGTACTCTTCACTGAGCACCTCCAGAGCCTGTTCAGCTCTGGGGATCAGCTCGTCTTCCAGCAGCCGGATTTCCCGGTCAGCATCACGGCGATCTTTCTGATACCGCTCCAGCCGGCTCAACAGCCGGTTATCGGTTTCCTCACGTTGAACTTCAACCGAGCGGATCCGGTTTTGAGCTTCCTCCCGCTGTGCACGATACCGAGTGCGATAAATCGGCAGGCGTACCGTTGCCATCGCTACGACGCCTTCATTCATATCGTCCATTCCGGACATCATCGAAAAATCACGGCCCATGACTTCCACGCCGAGTCCGAATTCCGGGCGGCCTTCCAGACGGGCACGTTCCAGCGAACTGCGGTACTGATCCTCGCGTGCATCCAGGCGTTCCCACTCGGGATTGTGATCGCGTATCCGCTCAGCGAGCTGCTGTTCATCCAGTTCCAGAGTTGCCAGCGACATCGCTTCGGGGGATTCAATATCTTCTTCAGCCTCCCGGTTCATCAGGTTGTTCAGCTCCGCGCGGATAGGCCGCAGTTCGTCTTCGACGCTTTCCAGGCGGTTGCGAATCCGCTCTTTTTCCATTTCGATGCGGAGCAGATCGGCCTGACCCGCCCGGGCGGTTTCATATCGGATTTCAACCAGCCCTTCCAGATCCTGAAGCTCTTCAATCTGCTCCTGAATGATGCTCCGGGAAAGATCCTGCTCACTGTAATCCAGCCAATTGATATGGATATCACGCAAAATCTCGACGGATTCGGTTCGGATCATCGCCCGGTCGCCTTCGCTCATGTGGAGCATTTCATCTTCGCGGGTACTCAGTGTGCCCGGCCACGGAAACATTTGCATCGCCGATATGGAAAACCGACCCATAAAGGTTTCAGCCATCGCCGGATTCACAAAAAAACCGACATTAACTTCGGGGTCAGGCAGCACTCCAACTTGTCGGGCTACCTGGCGTTGCGCTTCATAGCTGTACCCCAGAGCCTGCAATTCCGGATTGTTTTCAATGGCGTGATTAAAATATTCCTGCAGCGGCTCGAACCCTTCCGGACGGTCGCGCTCGGAAAGGGTGACGTGGGAGTCGTCGGTTTGGGCATGGGTGGTTTGGGGCAGTATTGCCAGTAGTCCGATTAATAATGCCACAATCCAGACATAACCTACGCTCCTCGCCACAACGTCATCCCCGACCCTACGGGTACGGGGCAGGCTCCGGAAGTGATGGAGCGAAGCGGAATCGCTATCCGGGATCTCGGGGCATCGGCAATGGATTTGCCAATATTTTGCCAAATTCCCCTGGATCCCGGATCTCCTCCTTACGTCGTCGTCCGGGATGACTATGTAGGAGTGTCTGTCTTCCCTGAAATTACCCAGCGTAGCGGAGTGCTTTCCGGGATGACGGGTGTGGTGGGGGTTTAAATTAAATTTCTCCATTATGCAGCCTCCCCGCTTTTTTGATTAAATTGTCGTTCTTTCCAGATCACATAGAGTAGCGGTACCAGTAGCAGCGAGAGCACCTGAATGAACATGCCTCCAAAAGCGGGAATCGCCATGGGGATCATAATCTCCGAACCTTTACCGGGAGAGGTGAGGATCGGCAGCAGTGCCAGAATGGTGGTACCGGTGGTCATCAGGCAGGGGCGGACACGGCGCATGCCGGCCTCGATGGCGGCGCTGCGAATTTCCTGAATGCTGCCCGGCTTTTTCCGCTCAAAAAGCTGTTCGAGGTAGGTAGCCAGGACCACCCCGTTATCCACTGCGATACCGAAGAGCGCCAGAAATCCGACCCAAACCGCCACACTTAAATTGATTTCCCCGATCTGCAGCAGATCCTGCATGTGGGTGCCGAACAGGCTGAAATTCATAAACCAGTCCTGTCCGTAGAGCCAGAGCATGATGAATCCGCCTGCCCATACCAGGGCGATTCCGGAGAACACCATCAAGCTGACCTGCGTGGATCGGAACTGGAAATACATCAGCATGAAAATCACCAGTAGTGTGATCGGTACAACGATCTGCAACCGGTCAGCCGCCCGCTGCTGCTGCCGGTATTCCCCCTCAAAGGTGTAGCTTACCCCCGACGGTACGGAAAGTGCTCCTTGATCAATCTGTTCATCCAAATGGTCCTGGACGTTATTAACCACTTCGATCGGGGAGAATTCACCGGTTTGATCAAAAGTGACGTAGGCGCTGAGGAAGGTGTTTTCACTTCGGATGTTCATCGGCCCTTCCTCAAACTTAACTTCGGCAATCTGACCCAGCGGGATTTGGGCGCCACCGTCTGTTGGAACCAAAATTCGCTCCATCGCCTCGGGACTGTCGCGATATTCGCGGGCATAGCGGGCTCTGACCGGGTAACGTTCACGTTCTTCAACAGTACGGGTGAGCTCCTGTCCGCCGATTGCTGTCATGATGACCTCTTGCACATCATTGACACTCAATCCGTGCCGGGCAATCTCCTGCCGGTCGATATCCAGCTCGAGATAAGGCTTTCCCACAACCCGGTCGGCAAAAACAGAAGCAGGTCGAACGCCGTCCACCTGCCGGATTTGCTCTTCCACCTCGGTGATGAAGCCGTCGATGGTTTCCAGGTCAGGGCCTTCCACCCGTACGCCCATGTTGGCGCGCATACCTGTCTGCAGCATCACAAGGCGGGTTTCGATTGGCTGAAGTCTCGGAGCGGAAGTAATTCCGGGCAGATCCGAAGCCGAAACGACTTCCTGCCAGATGTCATCCGCGCTTTGGATTTCATCGCGCCACTGCCGGTAATACTGCCCCCGGCGATCCGGGATAAGCTCACCGTCATCATCCCGCACAAACTCCCCGTCGCCATCGGTTTCAAACCGGACACGGCGACCGCGATCATCGGTCTTGTACTCGCTTTTGTATTTGATCACATTCTCAAACATCGAAAGCGGAGCGGGATCAAGCGCCGATTCCACCCGGCCGATTTTACCGACGACGGTTTCCACTTCAGGAATCGAATTTACACGCATATCCATCTCCCGCACCATCTCGATGGTCTCTTCGGAGCCGGCATGCGGCATGGTGGTCGGCATCAGCAGGAAGGAGCCTTCATCCAGCGTTGGCATGAACTCCTCACCTAATCCGGGGAATCGATCTTCCAGGGATGACCAGAAATCCGTTTCCTCAACTTCCCAGCCGACTGACTTGGCGCCGGATGACATCCAGTTAAATACACTGCCGAATCCCTGCCAGCTCAGGGCACCGAACAAGAGTATGGCGAAAATCACCCCTAAAAATGCGTATCGGCGCAATATCACCCAGTTCAGTATCCGCTGATAGTAGCGCATAAACAGCCAGAAAAGTCCGAATATGATACCGATAATCAGCAGGATGAATACCAGGCTCAGCGATACCGGATTCTGCGGACCGAGCGGCAGCCAGTTATCGGCCAGAAGCCAGGCGACCGACAGTACGATAATCACATTATTCACATAGGGTGCCCACGGTTTGTACTCTTCCTTATACCAGAGCGCCACCATATTGCTGATACCCAGTACCATTAGTGCGATACCCGCCCAGGCAAGTACGGTAAAAGCGACGAAAACTCCCGCCAGCATCATGATTCCGTTAATCGCCCAAAGCAGTTGCGGCCGTTCAATTTTTCGGGTGAACAGCCAGTAGGCAAACGCCGGAATCAGCGTAAGGACGATGATCAGGGCGGCAATCAGAATAAAGGTTTTGGTGAAGGCGAGCGGGCCGAACAGGCGGCCTTCTTCGGCTTCCAGCAAAAAGACCGGCAAAAAGCTGACGATAGTGGTCATCAGGGCGGTAACCACGGCGGGACTCACCTCCGAGACGGCGCGATAAATCACCTCCAGCCTGTTTTCCTTCGGGTCGGCTTCATCTGAGTGGCGGAGCATGTTTTCGGTGAGGATGATGCCCATATCCACCACCGTCCCGATAGAGATGGCGATACCGGCAAGAGCCACCACATTGGCATCCACTCCAACGTAGCGCATCATGATGAAACTCATCAGCACGGCAAGCGGCAGCAATCCGGCAATTACGGCCGATGAGCGCAGGTGCATCACCATGATGACAATCACCAGAATCGTAATGAGAATCTGCAGCGAGAGCGCTTCTTCGAGGGTGCCGAGGGTTTCAAAAATCAGGCCGCTGCGATCATAAAACGGCACGATATTGACCTGCGACTCGGTGCCGTCTGCCAGTTCTTTTGAGGGCAGTCCAGGCTGAATCCGATCGATCTCCTCTTTTACATTGTTGATCACTTCCAGCGGATTTTCCCCGTGCCGGGCGACAATCACTCCGCCTACCGCCTCGGCTCCGGCTTTATCAAGCGCGCCCCGCCGTTGGGCCGGGCCGTAGCTGACGTTTGCCACATCTTTGATCCGAAGCGGCGTATCTCCGGAGGTTTTGATGACGCTCTCTTCCAGATCGCTTAAATCCTCCAGATAACCGAGTCCACGGACAAGATACTCCACACGGCTCATTTCGATGGAACGGGCGCCCACATCGAGATTGCTTTCGCGGACGGCCTGGGCGATGTCCGTCACCCCAATATCGGCAGCCCGCATGGCATCGGGATCGATATCCACCTGCCACTCTTTTTCGTAACCGCCGATACTGGCTACTTCGGAGACCCCTTCCACAGAAGAAAGGGCGTAACGTACCTGGAAATCCTGAATGGTACGCAGCTCATGGAGATCCCAGCCTCCGGTGGTTTCGCCGTCGCGATCTTTACCTTCGAGCGTATACCAGAAGACCTGACCGAGTGCGGTGGCATCTGGCCCGAGTGAGGGCTGGACGCCTTCCGGCAGCGTACCGGCGGGCAAGGCATTTAGTTTTTCGAGGATGCGGGCGCGGCTCCAATAAAATTCAACATCATCTTCAAAAATGACATTGATGCTGGAAAAGCCGAACATAGAGTTACTGCGCACGGTCTTAACCCCCGGCACGCCCAGCAGCTCGGTTGAAAGTGGATAGGTGATCTGGTCCTCCACATCACGCGGAGACCGGCCCTGCCATTCGGTAAAGACAATCTGTTGATTGTCGCTTAAATCCGGAATGGCGTCCACAGGCACGGGATCGCGCGGCATGAAATCCAGATCCCAGTCAAAGGGAGCGGTAGCAATGCCCCAGCCCGCCAGGGCGAGAAACAGAAGCAGCGCTACCAGTTGGTTTTCAAGAAAAAATCGAATGATTCGGTTGATCATAGCTTATTGATCAGATATGGCTCGTAATTATCAGGATTATCAGGCAGATTGAAAGTCAATAGTGTCTTTAATTGACATAGGCAGTTCAGACGTCATCCCGGACGACGACGATAGGAAGAGATCCGGGATCCAGGGGGTATAAAGCACATAATTAGCCCTTAACCCTGGATCCCGGATATCAAGCCGTCGTACCTCCGGCTTCCTTCCGGGATGACGTAGTGGTGGGAAGAAGTAAAACTATGATCTCAGTTGAGAAAGACCTGATTCATCAAATAGAGAGGCGCGGAGGTCTGCCTCGGCTCATTGTGGAGCTCGGCGACCTGGTGATGATCAGGTGAGAGAAGAATTTCTTTTTCGTAGAGGTGGGTTTCGCTGCTCGGAGTTTCAAGAGTCAGCGCTTCATCCAGAATGTCGGATGGTTGAGGTGTACCGGATGAAATTTCGCAGCTATCGCAGCAGTTGCAATCGCCATCGGAATTTTTATGATCCTTTTGATCAGATTGATTGCCGGCATGATCACATGATTCCCCGGAATCGTGATCAGTGCTTTCAGAGTTTTGCGCATTCAGTTCACTAACCGTAGGCAGATCATACTTCGATTCTTCAGGATCCGCCTCGCCGGATTCGCAACATTCATCATCCTGATGATGCCCGGCAAGCTCCATATCGCAACCTGCTGCCCCCATAGCATACCATCCCGGCATGATGGCCAACATGAGCAGTAAAGCGGTTAGGCGGTATGTGTAGCTGCTCCGATTCACAAAGATTAGTTGAGTTTCGGCTCGTATCCGGCCTTTTTAATTAACTCTGCAATATCTGAAGTTTTGAGCTCAGATTCAACACGTGCAAGCCCTTGTTCGAGACTCACCTCGGCACTTTGAACCTGAGGGTGCTGCTTAAGCGCATTCTCTACAGCCGAGGAGCACCCGCTGCAGGACATACCTTCGATTTTAATTTCGTGTCGGGTCATGCAAATAAAAATAAATTTGGTTCTTTAGTACGCAAGTCCAACGGATAATCATAAGCTGATAATTTACAGAATCGGTAAATACTCAAAATTGTGTACGACTTTTACGGGATTTTGTAAATCGGAGGGATTGGTGAGTGAGATGGAGGGGTGGAGGCTCTTAATGGATTTGATATTTCAGGTTGGTGATGTAGCTGAATTGAATTCGGATTTGTCTGATAAGTAGCGGAATCATCAACTTATTGGTCAAAGATGATGTATAAGATTGCGATTAAATGGGTTATTGGGCATATTGGGATGTGGGATCTAACCCGGATGATAAGGAGTTAAGTATCCAACAACTACATCCTGAATTTGTTCATACTTAATTTTTACTTTTTGACTCATATCCACTCAAACAGTTCACTAAGTGAGAGTCCGAAAGTACTGGCAATATTTTCAAGATTAACAATGGATACATTTCTATTTCTCTGTTCAATGCCAGCTATATAAGTTCGGTCCAACCCACAAAGATTAGCAAATTTTTCCTGACTTAAGCCCCTTTCATGTCTTAGCTTACGGATTCGATCACCTATTCTATGTTGTATATCCATACTCAGACAATATCATTGTTGCAGCCTATTAGTCAACGGACTATGAGTAACATATTCACGATCCACTAACAAACTTGAACCATTGCGAGGTGATTACAAGGGTTACCATAGTATCCGGATCAACGCCCAATGGAGAATTGTATTCAAATGGCAGGATTCCGGTGCTCATGACGTTGCTATTGTAGATTATCATTAATGTATAAAATTGGTAAATCACCATGATTCCAAAAAACAGAGTAGCCACGCATCCCGGCACGATATTACTGAAAGAGTTTATTGAGCCAATGGGACTAACCCAGAAGGATTTAGCGGATCATCTTGACATACCCATTCAGCGGATTAACGAAATAGTAAGAGGGAAAAGAGGAATTTCACCAGATACAGCCTGGCTGTTGTCGGAGGCGTTTGATACCTCTCCTGAATTTTGGCTGAATTTACAGTCCATGCACGACCTGTCTGCCAATCGGCCAAGTAAACACATTAAACCTCTTAAGACTATTCAGGCCTAACACGCATTCCCTGATCTTTTTAAAAGGACATCCCTCTGCTTATATTTTGGTAACCTTATCATGCCAAATCGTGGTCGGAATGATATTCGTGGTATATGCGTAGGCACGCAATGCATTGCGCGCTTGCTCCCCATTACCATTGTCATTCAGAACGTATCCCGAATCCCTTCGGGAGGAGTGAAGAATCTCCCGCCGATGGGCACCCTGCCAAAACTGCCTCAGGTTAATGAGCAGCTAAAAAGAAGGAGATTCCTCCCATCAGCTGGCGCACAAAGCGTTGCTGATTAGTGAATGACTGGGTTGTTCTGAAAAAATATGCCGTAGGCGGGTGGTGCCAGTGACAGATGAGGTTGAGATATTACCCCCTTTTGTCATGCCGAATGTTTTCGGCACGGGCTCCCGACCGGAGCTGCGGGCTGTAACTCTGCCTTAAGCAATAATTTATCACGCTGCGAAGTGGAGGGGTCTGCAATAGCAAGGATTATGCCATAATACTGATCGTGGTTATGGCGAGTTTTTTGCTACACAGATCCCTCCGCTCCATCGCGAAGTTGCTCAAAGCCCGTGACTGGAATCCGGGCGCGATTCCGGTCGGGATGACAGATTGTTGTTATACAATGGTTTACGCTATAACCATAAATAAATTTTCGGATTGGAGTATTCTGTCACCTTCTCAACAGTGCCGCCGAAGGGGGGATTATAAACTCGGAATGACAATTGTGGTGTAGTGGTAGGCGCGCAGTGCATTGCGCGCATGAACTCGCCAACCCGATCATACCGTATATGTTCGGTATGACACTGTAGTGTTTACTTGTAAATGGAACTCAAAAAGTCCTATTAAGCACGGCTTAAGTGTTTCAATTCGACGACATCAATTTTTACGTGGAATCAGGAGTTCTGAAGTTATCAACTTTATTAGTCAGCTTCCAATAACCTTTAGAGGCAAATACATAGCTATTCTATCAAAATCTTTGTCGTTATGTAATAACGCTACCCCCGACTCTATACACCATGTTCCGATGAGCATATCTACTGTTTTGCGAACAGTAACTCCATTTGACCTTAAAAACCGAAAATTATTGGCTGTTTTAATCGCCAGATTCTTTCCTCCAAGGTCAATACAATCAAATGGCTCTAAAGCTACTCTGGCTTTTTTGTAGTCTGAGTCTTTTTCAAAGCCCTGTAATATCTCGGCAAGAATTATATCTCCGATCAAAACCAATTCATCGGAAAGTATGGAATCTAATGCATCTACTTGCCAGGTCTGTACTCCATTGAAATAGTCAATCCATACGCTTGTGTCAACAAGAATCATTTATCGTCGCTTCTCATATGTTCCAGATCCCCACGCCATTGGAGCTTTCCTTTTAAATTTTTGACATTTTCCTGCTTTTTGCGCTGTATCAAAAGACGCAACCCTTCTTCAACCGTCTCCTTCTTGGTTTTTAATTTGCTAACCTTCAAGGCCTCTTCCATCAGGTCATCATCAATTACGATATTGGTTCTCATAGCAAACAAACTTATGTGTATTATTAATGTATTTTATACACATAACAGGTGAAAATCAAAAGATATTGTTCCGCTGAGATTTATATAACTGCAAAAGCGGACCAACTAAGGTCTGTAAGAAAACTCAAAGTGCCTTAAGAAAACGCCGACTGCCTGATGCCAATCCGGTTACCTCTTATTTTTTATATACGTTATCAATACACCGGCAAATACAACTGCTGTACCGACTACATCCATCATTTCAACCTGATCCCCGAAAGCTACCCACGCCATAAACATGGTTACCGGAGGACCGAGATAAAACAGGCTGGCAACGCGTGTAGCATCAATACGCTCGATCAGCATCCACATCAGTCCGTATGCTCCCAGGGAAACCGCAAATATCAGCCAAAGCATGGTATAAATGAATTCCGGCACCCAATCAGTGGCCATATCCTCTACGAAAATAGCAGGTAAAATTAAAAAAATCGTTGTGGCCAGACTTTGATAAAACAGCGCTAAATCAACCGGCAGCTTATCCGTTCCCTTTTCTAATTCCATCCTCCGTTGAACCAAACTTGCAACTGTAATCCCGATAACTGAACCTAAGGGAATCAGATAGCCGAAAATTGAGTCATAGCTGCCGAAATCTATACGGAAGCCTACGGTTAGCATAACGCCCACAAATCCTGTTATCAGTCCCGCCCATTGGTAAACATTCGTACGCTCACCGGTAGCCCATCCGGATAACGCCCCGGTTGCCAGAGGCTGCAATGCCACTACCAGAGCCACAATTCCTGAGGGAACATTGTAATCCAGTGCAATCAAAACACAAAGAAGCCACACACCATGTGCCAACGCGCCGACTAACATATTGAGACCTGCCGCCTGCCAACCGACCCACCTAAGACGATTAGTGACTTGCAGATATATAACAAAAACCAAAGTCAGAGCCAGGTATCGCCAGAAAAGTAAGGTGAATGGGCCGGCATAGGGAAGCCCGAACTCAGCTCCGATAAATCCGGAATTCCACAGGATAACAAATCCGATGGCTAATAGAATTGTGTTTTTGTTCATCTATACTCTTTGAATTACGATACTTACTGTTTCTGTCATATTTGATGTTTCTTAACCTTATTAATGAGTTATTGGTTCATACTTTTTTCCTCCGGTTGCAAATAACTATTCGAGTCGCCGAATATGCACTTTTTCAGAAAAATTTTTCCGGCTTTCTGCTACATTAGCCCGACGAGCTGATCATTTACCGGTAATTTACAATGGGATTAAAATGTATCATCCCTCCATCAAAACCGCTTTAGCTTGTCTCTCTACCCTGAGTAATTGAAATTTTAATATCAATGCCACGACAGCTCCGGCAGGTACTATTAAATCCCGGTATAAATCCAAAACTAACGCTTCATAGGCAACTGCTCCCGCGGCAACAAAAGGTATTATGGCCATCTTCAGTGCAATTCTTGGTGGCAACAACAATAAAAATCCAAAAGTATATAAAACCGATGGCGCCGGGCTGATTCCAAAAAACCTCGCCTCTGAAATAGCACCGGTAAGATAGCCATCAACCAAAGGATAGCCGACAATTGCATATAGCATTATGATGATCGCCAAAGCTGATGAAATCGTTTTAATGGGGTTCAGCGTCTTCGCCCAAAGTCCTGCGCCGACAAAAAGCAGTCCCTGTATCAGAAAGGCTGCGCCGTAATAAGGGGCTCCGAAAAACATCGGATCAAAGTGAGTCAGATAAAACACCCAACCTATCCATGCCCATACGGAACCGATCATAAGGAATGACAGCCGCGGCAGTACATTACCCCGGCTTTTGGTGAACCACGGTATAATCAAACCAAACAAAAAGGCGACAGCCGCTGCGGGCCATACTGTGCTGTTGTAATTACCAATAAATGCAAATAAACTTTCCGCTGAAAAGGGAAGCATGTTTCAATCAAAGTGTTTGGATGTAATCTGTCATACGCGAGCGTTGCTCATCATCGGGTTGCCGGCCGTAAAGTGAGCCCATGTTTTCCTGCATGTGTTCAACTTTCGAGGTCGCCGGAATTGCGCATGTAATATCGGGATGTGAGATGATAAATTTTAGAAAAAACTGAGCCCAGTTTTCAACATCGATTTCCTCCACCCAATCCGGCAACGGGTGATGTGCGAATTTATCAAATAGATCGCCTCGTTGAAATGGCCGGTTGGCAATAATAGCTATACCTTTTTCCCGGGCAAGCGGAAGCAGTCTTTCTTCCGGTTCACGATCAACCACATTATAAGTTAGCTGAACAAAATCGAGAGGCTCATTTTCCATGATCTGCTCAAGCTCGCTGTGCC
>CAZDIA010000063.1:6221-14172 GCA_964505385.1 uncultured Chitinophagales bacterium | reverse complement strand
TCTCCCGGACCATCACCTCTTCTGCCGTAGTAACTGATATTTTCATAATCACGTTGATCAAAAATTTTGATTATTTCATTTTCTACAGCATCATCTTCTGTAACAATAAGCAATGAATCTAAAGATGTAATTGAGAAAGGGCTGTAGATATTTTCTGCCTGGATATGCTCACCAGATAATTCATTTTTATAGGTGAAGTCTTCAATTTCGATGATATCATCAATGTTGGTAAGAAATATACCAAGAGAAGTGATAGCGTATAGAGTGTGTAATTTGTGGAATTTCTGTAACATAATATGAATAAAAATTTGTAATTATTGTTTGTGAGCTATATCTGGAATATAAACTTTTCCGGTTTTGTTTTTATGTATTATGCCACCATTGCTGTCTACAGTAATGGAAAATGCATAAGGATTTTCTACTGAATTAATCATGTCAAAATTACTTAGCACTTCTAATTTATGATCATGATATAAATTTAGATTGTCAAAATATCCTTCATTTAATAATTCATTAAAATAGGGGTTTTTGTCATTAAAAGTTATGATGTGAAAAGACTGGTTGCTGTTATTGTCATAGTCCGATATTTTTGTCTTCCACTCATCCAGAATTGAAATCGAATTCTGACAAGACATGTCAAGAAAAACTAAAGTCATATTTTCTTCCGAAGCAGAGTGTTTATTTATGCTCTGTATCTTTAAGTAACTCTCGAGGCTTGGTACATTAATATCGGATTTTAATGTAAGGTGATAAATAACTGTTGAAAAAACAATTAAGAAAAGAGACAAAGACGCTACTATTAGATAATTTTTCATGCTAAACTATTTTGTATTAATTATTAAATAGTGGGCATTACTTTTTGATCGTAATACCCACTAATCAACCAAGTGTTTCAATCCCTGATAGGATCGGAGCTTGAACAACCTGTATTTGGTTCAACACCGGATAAAGTCTCACAATTACATTTTACTAAGCCGAACGCTCCATCTTCCCACCAGCTACTAAATCCACCAGGACAAGGATCGGCCATGACATTTGCTTGCACTTCACTAATGGGTGTAAGATCAGCTTTTTCAATATTATGAGCAGAAATTCCATAAATGCCCGCAAACAAAAATAGAGCTATGAATAGAGATCTTTTATAAAAAGATAAATTAAACATGATAAAAAGCTTTTAGTTTATGTTTACATATCGTTTTTCGATATGTTCAATGTTAAATGTATTGAAATTATTTTTTTGCAAGTAAAAATTAATTAAATAATATTATATAATGTAAACAAGTAAAGTGCTCACTCTGGTTCACTAGCGCACTTAATCGCCTTTACAACCGCTTTAAACATGGTAACTCATAATCCGAACTCTTCGAGTATCGTCAAACCGTCCACTGTAAAACCTGCGGGAGTGGTAACATCCCTGAGCAACAAATGATCTGTACCGTGTTCCAAGCATAGTTGCGGCACCCAAGCAAGCTTGCGTCACCAGCCGACTGGAGGAAATTTGATCCATAAGTTCAGATACCGATTCACACTGAGCATATTTCCGTTCGATCAATTCCTGCACGGTGTGAACCAAAGTATCGGAGTGTCGGCTGCCTTTAGAAAAATCATCAAAATAAGATTGTGTGTTCCGGTCGGGCTGAATTCGGAGTCACTCTGGAAAAAACTAATCTACGACCGCAGGGGCGGATATTGCTATGAACACAATCTGTTGTTTAAGCATGTTCTCGAGACACTTGGTTTTAATGTGAAAGGACTGGCAGCCCGAATCCTGTGGAATCGACCGGATGATTCAGTCACTTCACGTAGCCACATGCTTTTGTTAGTTGAAGCCGACGGAGCTCCTTTTATAGCTGATGTCGGCTTCGGAGTCCTTACGCTTACAACACCCATATTAATTACACCATATACTCCACAGAATACCCCGCATGAATCCTATCGGTTGATTCCCGGGGCTGAGGATTCCTATACCCTTCAGGTGGATGTAAAAGATGAGTGGAAACCGGTGTATCAATTTGAAAGACAACAGCACTATCTTTCTGACTATGAAGTTTTAAATTGGTATACCTCAACCCATCCGGAATCCCCGTTTGTTAAGGGTTTGATTGCCGGGCGAACCACACACGGGCAACGTTATGCCTTGCGCAACAAAACATGGAAGATTCATTATACTTATGGAGATACTTTAGAGTATACCATATCCGATGCTAATGAATTAGAACAAGTACTTTCTGATACGTTCCGGTTGAGCATACTCGAGACAATTCATAATGAAGATTTATTCAGAAGAATTGCTGACACCGACAAAGCGACCGCATGAACTCCGATTCTTTTTCCACAAAAGCAACTCTGTTACTGTTAAGCAGTCTGACAGTAATGTCGGGAGCTACAATCGCGCCCGCTCTGCCTTCTATGGAAGCTCATTTTTCGGGTGGAGAATATATTGATTGGTGGATCCGGTTTGTTCTGACCGTACCGGCACTTTTTATCGTCATCAGCGCCCCGGTTGCGGGTATTCTGGTTGACCGGTGGGGACGAAAAAAGCTGCTGGTTCCGGCTCTTTTTTTGTACAGCATCGCCGGAAGCTCCGGGCTGTATCTGGAATCTCTCGGTATGATTCTCGCCGGCCGGGCTTTGCTGGGTGTGGCTGTTGCAGGAATTATGACTACCGCCACCACCCTCATCGCTGATTACTACGAAGGGGCGACCCGGGCAAAAGTGATGGGCTGGCAGGCGGCATTTATGAGTTTCGGAGGTATGATCTTTCTGCTTGGGGGCGGGTTGCTGGCTGAAGTGAGCTGGCGCTGGCCGTTTGCCATCTATCTGACGTCACTGATCATGCTGCCGCTGGCAGTTTGGCTGCTCCCCACACCTGGCCGATCCGGAGACGAAACCGGCCCGAAGAATACTACCATTCGCGAAGTTGGTTGGGCGCGGCTCAAATTACCGTTATTCATCTATTCGGTTTTACTGATCGGTGTTTCGATGTTTTATTTTGTGCCACTGCAGCTTCCTTTTTATCTGGAATCGCAATCCGGTGCAGGACCGCTGGCAAGTGGAGTGGCTATCGGAGTATCTACCTTGTTTGGTACAGTTACCTCCTTTACTTACGGACGTATCCGTGCCCGTCTTGGATATGTAACCATCCTTAGTTTTACTTTCGGGCTAATCGGTGCAGGATTCCTGGTGATAGGATTTACCACCGAATATTTCACCATTATGTCCGGCCTGGTTTTTACAGGGCTTGGGATGGGATTACTCTTTCCCAATCTGAGTATGTGGCTGACAACCGAAACTCCTGCCATTATTCGCGGGCGGATTGTGGCCGGTTTTACCATGTGTATATTTCTGGGACAATTCATTTCACCGATGATTAGTCAGCCTGTGATACGGCTTGCGGGACTCGAGGTTATGTACTGGAGCACCGGGATATTTCTTTTGGCAGTTGCATCAGGTTTATTGATATGGCGTCGTGCAATTCTAATGTTTACCCGGCAAACCGGGTTACAAACCGATGATCAGGAAAGCGCAGGGACAACATCGGCTGCTACGGGATTATATCCCCACCATACTGATAAGTTGCCTGTTAAGCTTCAGAAAGAGGAGTGAGGTCGGCTATCTGAGACATCATCAATATTACGATAAAGTTTTAAAAAGATATTTTTGGATTTATTTGGTATCATATAACTATCAATAATCAAAATACGGGATGATTAAAATCCCAACTAAAATTATGGTGTATGATGAATCCCTCCGACCCTGTTCGATCACAGTTTGATTTCATCTACCGGAGTATCCGGGCTAATACCGGCGATATGTCTGATGAGGAGGCACTTATCACTCCTGAACAAGGCGGCAACAGCATCAACCGGATTTTCGGCCACATACTGGTGAGTCGCAATGACATCTTTTCCCTGCTAAGCCGTAAACCTCCTTTTGATTCCGAAAAATACAAGCCCTACCTAAGAGGCAGCAAGGGTGAGCCGGAGAGCTGGAATGTAATTCCTTTATCAGAACTGCGTCAGGACCTTGATTACAGCCAGAAGCTGCTCATTGATGCTTTGAAAGCTACATCCCTTCGTGAAGATGTGCTAAACCGCATTGCGCATATGTGCTTTCATGAAGCCTACCATGCCGGACAAATCGGAATGATGCGCCGGGTAATCGGTAAAGAGGGCGCTATACGGTGACCCTCTCCTGAGCAGAAGTTTAGGAGACGTTTTGTTAATCCGGTATACGATCAAGAGTATATTCATTCCCCGCCGGGCCTATTTTCATCTGCCGGATGTCTCCCTGTTCGCGGACAAATTCAATCCGCTCCAGGTTGAGGGCAGGTGAAAAAAAATGATCTTCTTCATGTGCCAGAAGACGGTGCCGGCCGGTATCATCAAACTCCATGTATAGCTGCTCATCTTCAACAAGCAGCTCTATAAGCATGCCCTCGGGCAGCAGATAAGTGCCGGCATATTCATCAAGTAGTTGATCCGGCAGAGTTACGAAGGTTCGTTGACGCAAATCCGGATAATCCGGCCACTCGTAATACTCTGCGATACTGTGGAGAACTTCTTCTATGAGGTAAGAACCGGCATCCGCATTAGCCATGACTACTGCTCCTTTACCTTGATGCAGATAGCCGACCATATCAGCATGGTAACCGTGATTTGCTCCTGCATGACGAAACCTGAGGTTATCTCCGCTACCTTCAAGCTGGGGGCCAAGACCGAAATTGCCGTGTACCGGAGTCATCATCTCTTCGAGTAATGTGTAGCTAATCAGAGTTTCGTCTTCATCATTCGCTGTCCGTTGGATGGATTGAACCCATCGGGCCAGGTCTGTCGGAGTTGTCCATAACCCGGCAGCGGCTTTTTCAGGATATCGGTGATATCCCCCGGGAACCACACTTCCTGCTACATGAGCATGTGCAATTTCCCGGCCGGTTTCATCAGGAGCGGCCTGGCTAAAAGTGCTGTGCTTCATTCCAATGGGGGCTAAAACATAATCTTCCATCACTTCGTCAAATTCAGTTTCAGTGACATCCATAATCATTTGCTGGAGGATGGTATATCCGCCTCCGGAATATTGCTCGTACATATCAGGAGGGGAAATAACTTCAACCGGTTCGGTATTGGTGCCACCTGAGCCATCAAGGATATCCTTGAGTTCAGGAATTGGTGTACCGTCAGCGTAGCCTGGAAAACCATGCACGGACAGACCGGCTGTGTGGTTCAATAATTGCCGAAGTGTAACTATATCCTCATTATTTTGCTTATTCCAATCAAGACTCCAGGATGTAAGCGCATCGTTTACATCATTGTCAAGATGCAGCTCTCCCTCCTGAACTAAACGCAAGGCACCGGTGGCGGTAATAGGTTTACTGATAGAGGCGGCCTGAAAAAGTGTGGTGTCGGAAACGGGGATATCATTCTCATCTTCCAGTGTTCCAAATCCATGTGCCCAGGCAATTTCACCATCATCAATAACGGCTATACTTACACCAGGCACATCGTAAAATTCCATTCGCTCAGAAATAGAAAATCTGTTTTTAGTTTCATTCTCCTCGACTAACGCAGCCCTGATGTTATCAGCAATAGTGTGCTGCGCCTCAATAGAATCACGGGCCTCTGTAATCCCTGCCAGCAAGAAAATCGAGATAGCGGTTTGGATTATCATGATTATAAGAATTAGGAAATGTCGGTGTTCAGTAGGGAAAGCATTTGAGTAATTCGTTGATGCCTCAAAATAATAAACAGGTATCAACTAATACACTGTTTTTTTCCCATCAATGCTGTTTATAAGCTTTTATTATTTTGAGCCGGATTTCTTATAACTATTTATTAAAATGCTATTTATCGGCTTGAAACTTGAAGAAAAATATATCGTAGTGAGTCGCAATGAATAAGATTTTATGATGAACAAATTTGCAGTATAAACTGGGGGATCAACTATGGCTAAATCTTATCAACCTGAAGGGTATCACACAATTACGCCTTATCTTGCGATCAGGAATGCCGATAAATTGGTGGAGTTTCTGAAATCAGTATTTGAAGCCGAAGAACACCGGCTTTGGCGATGGGAAGACGGGACCTTCATGCACGGGGAGTTCCGTATCGGAGATTCTCTTGTGATGATCGGAGACGTACAGGACCGTTTTGATCCCTTTCAGGGGATGATGTATGTCTATATCCCGGATGTTGATGCGGTTTATCATAAAGCAATGGCAGCGGGCGCACTATCGATTGAAGAACCGTCTGATCAGGATTATGGTGATCGGCGAGCTGCGTTTGAAGATCCAGCAGGAAATCAATGGTTTGTGGCTTCAAAAATTTAAGCTTAGCTTTATCTAATCAAAATAACCGGATTAATAGCTTAGAAATCTAATGTTGTGAATCATGGGTGAATCAGAAAAATACAGTTTCAGTACAGGCTGGTCAGGTGCATTATTTACACTTGTTATCGGTTTGTTTTTTTTATTGCGTGGTTTGGGAAACTCCGGGATTATCTGGGATAATTACGCGATATGGAGTCCGGTTTCTACGATGGTTACCATATTAATCTGTGTTGCGGTTTATTTCATATTATACAATTACACCATTCGCGCCGGAAGGTTATCTGCGATACCCGAGATCTCAGGGATTCAAAATCGGATGTCCGTTATTTTTATCCTGCTCCTGCTGATTGGCATACCGGTAGTTACTGTCATAACCAGGGGTGTTTCGCTGGATTTTGATCCGGCGGCACTGTTTGTCGGTATCACGATATTTGCTGTGATGGTAAGGAATTATGGATTTCAATCACTGTTGCTGTCTTCCATCTTTGTAATACCGGCACTATTGCCGATGGCTGGATTTTCTATGCAGGATAATCCGAATAATCCCAATCTGATGCCGCCCTACCTGTACTCTGTCTTAACAGGAATAGTACTCATGCTTTGGATCATCTTACTTTACTTGAGGATGAGACCGCCCGCCAAACAAACTGAAACCGCATAACCAAAAAGCCTCAATATAGCGCAATCTTTTACATCGCTTTATTGGTTTATGCTTTGTCTTTGCTCACCCCAAAATCAAAGTAACTTTTTATGCTCAAAAGCGTAAATAAATCCCAGATTATGATTATCTTATCTGTGTTGTAAACAAATAAAAAACAGGAGAACTCTCCTATGAATCTGTGGACATTTCTTACCATTGCCGTAATTGTCTGGGCTATTGTTGAGGTAATTACCACCAAAAAGAAAAACAAGGGTGCTGATATCTCAAAAGACGAATTAAAAGATATTCAGGATCGGTTAGACCGATCCGAAAAACGGCTTCGTAATCTGGAAGCGATTGTCACTGAGGATGCTGATATACCGGGATCGCAAACTCAAAGCTATGAATCTGCAGATAATACAAAAACAAATTCCTATTCAAGTGGCCGGGTTACCAACCGGCTGAAGTAGTTTTCTAATTTCGTTCCGGATAACAGTGAAATTTATGGTGTTATCTGTGTTTTATTCATCTTTGTTGCATTCCTTTACGTTAGGACCATCGAAATCGGGATCGCTATCGGGACCGGGATCGAAAAGATACAGTACACGGAGACAAGAAACCAGATGTATATCGCCTCTCGACAGGTTGCATGACTTTGGTCTTACGAGAAGGAAAATAATTTAAACAGTATCCATCGGCTTGCACCGCTATGCTAAGTCGATTGGGTGGAAAAGGTTAAAGCATGAAGAGAGAAATCGCAACCTATGGAGAAATCGATTTCGAAACCCGATAGCGATAGCGATCCCGATCCCGAATAAGGCAACAACAGCAATTTTTCCGAGCTTTGTTGACTTCGCTCAGGGCAGTTGTTGCTATAAATTAAGAATATATCTACATTAATTACTTTGGATGCAATCCTTTAAGTTAGAATCATCGAAATCGGGATCGCTATCGGGACCGGGATCGAAAAGATACAGTACACGGAG
>CAZDIA010000063.1:0-6121 GCA_964505385.1 uncultured Chitinophagales bacterium | reverse complement strand
CTCAGGGCAGTTGTTGCTATAAATTAAGAATATATCTACATTAATTACTTTGGATACAATCCTTTACATTGGGATTATCGAAATCGGGATCGCTATCGGGATCGAAATCGGGATCGAAAAGATATGGCACTTGGTCACGAAAAACTGGATGTATATCGCCTCTCGATAGACTACATAGCCTGGGTTTACGAGAAGGCCAATAATTTGAACAGTATCCATCGGCATGCACGGGATCAATGGATTCGGGCCAGCCAGTCGATACCGCTGAACATCGCAGAAGGAAACGGAAAGACAAATGAGGCCGATCGGAGGCGTTACTTCGAAATTGCTCGTGGATCGGCCCTGGAATGTGCCGCAATCCAGGATGTCCTCGTGGTCGGGAAAGCAATTGCTGAAAACGAAAGCCGAGAGCATAAAGTTGAGTTGGACCGCATAGCCGCGATGCTAACTCGATTGGGTGGAAGAGGCTATAGCGTGAAGGAAGAAGTCGCAGGCTATGAGGAAATCGATTTCGAATCCGATCCCGATAGCGAATAAGGCAACAACAGCAATTAAAGCAGGGCGATAGACATAGGCTAAGTCTCTCATTAGGAATGATTTATCTTTATTAAACCGGAAATAAGGATAAGCGCTATCCATTTAGTATAATCCGACACTAAGACAAAGTGGCTCAGTTGTACAAATTCACGTTTTTGTCTTATTTTGTATTTTGGTGTCTCTGCCACTAAGTTATTAGTCCGCTACCATAGCAGAATCTGAGTTAATTCTGAAACCGGTGGTACATCAACTCGTCCCCTGACACATCAGATTATCAGGCGGGCTGAACAACTATGGATAAACGGTGAAACAGATGTCTTTCATGACGAAAATAACAGCCGGTTTCATCCTGCTTGCGTTTATTGCACTTCTGCCTACATCTGCTGTTGCGTTTCCGGATGAAGAACCGATCATTTTCCCGCAATGGCAGAACCCGGAAACCGGATACGAAATTAAAAGCAACCCCAATACCGGGGTGGTTATACTACATCAGAACTATGCCATTCTGCTGAGCCCTGATTTTGATTATCCACAGTATTACCCTATCGAAAATGGTGAAAATGTACAATCGGCAGCTGTGGGAGATGGCGGAGAAATATATCTTGCTGTTTCGGATGATGATCACACGTCAGTAATTCTCAAAGGACGTGACCGGGAATTTTCGGAATTTGATACATCAGAGGAAAACATCCACCAGATTTGGTTTGAAGAAGGCCGGCTCTGGAAGCTCACCGACACCTCCGTTTCACATTTTGAAGCTGACTCTGACACTACTGTAGAAATAGCACCCGCCGATACTGAACACGAGCTGGCTGCTGTAACATCCCGCGCATCAGATTACCTTTGGGGATTGAAAACCGATAATAAACTTTACCGCTATTCGGAGTCGGATGATACATGGGAACTGTTTGCAGAACCGGAGCCTTCTGAAGATCCGTCTTCAACTTATCAGCTTGTCCATCACGCTGATACGCTTTGGGCCCTGACCGACAATTCCCTGCGTGGTGTGGATGCGGAAACCGGAGAAGCAGAAGCGACGACGATGTTTGGATTCACCAAATTAATATTTCATTTAGGCAGAAATGAGCTGGCAGCCGGTTATGGTGTTACCACGAGTTTTGATGAGAGAGAACTCAAAATCCATGACGGTGAATCCTGGTACGAACCGGAAGGATATAAAAGGGCAATTAACAGCCGTCAGCTAACATATACGAATCCGGCAGCTTATGATGATGAAAGCTGGGCACTTTTGCCCTCTAATATGGGATATGAGCCTTTTGATTGGCTTCCAGGCAGTTTTGAAGAATTTAAGTCTTTGGGATTATATGACGGAAACTATGTGGATTTTCATCAACCGGAATCAACCCACCTTCTGCCCATTATGACCATTTTAGGGACTGCTGAAATTGCGATCGGCCCTGATAATGCTTTGTGGGTGAACTCATTTTTTACGACGCAGATACCGGAAGGCCCGAGGAGCGGTGTCATCTCACGTTATTCTGCTGAAGGGTGGGAAACGGTGCCGGTTGTGGGCAACCCCAACCTGAATGTGGGAGCCTATCCGGACCGGAATATCTGGTTTAATGATGCTTTTGACTTCTATCAGGTCGGCAGTGATTCACTAAAACGTCGTTCAGCACTCCTGAAATATGATGGTCCGCGCGCGGATTGGGAGCCGCCCTACATAGATGGATTCAGTTTCGGTGATGAATATTTGTGGTATCATTCGTTTAATGAAAAAGTTTATCGGTTTGATCTGAATGACAGCTCCTTTGAGCTGCTGGAAGAACTTCCCTTACCTGAAGACGCTAACATTCATAGTTTAGAAGCCGATCCTTCCGAAAACTCGGTTTGGCTCGGATTTGATGATCAGGTCGGTCGATTTGATATGGATAATCCGGAAAACCTGGAAACCTGGGAACTTGATGGTTCTTCGGTATCAGAGCTACAGGTATCTGATGAGTACGTCCTGGCAATGACCTCCAAAAATGTGCACCAATTTATGGATGATGAGTGGCATACGATTTACTCTCCTGAGGATGAAGACCAGGAAATCGAGTCAGGTGCTCTGATAGATGAGGACAATTTATATATCGCTACTGAGCTTTACTGTAATGAAAATGAAGAGGGCGGATATCGCATAGAGGGTCTTAAAGACGGAGAGGAAACGATTTTAAAAGATACTCTAACCGTTGATTTAAGTTTCTTCCTATACTGCGTGATACCACAGTTTGCATCAGATGATAAAGGAAATTTGTGGATTTCAGATAGCCGCTCCGTGCGCTATTACGGTGATCCGGAAGAAATCAGCGGGCAGCGATTGGGAATAAATCAGGTAGTTACTTCCACAGAGCCCGAGCCCTCTCCGGAAACGGATATCCCCGCAGAGCTGGAACTGAAGCAAAATTATCCGAACCCGTTTAATGCTCAAACCACTATCGCTTATATGCTTCCGGAAGATACCCACGTCACGCTTGAAGTTTATAATGCTATGGGACAGCAAGTATCACAACTTGTGTATGAAGTTCAACCTGAAGGGGTGCATGAAGTCATATTCGATGCATCTGGTTTAGCGTCCGGATTGTACATTTATCATCTGCGAGCAGCGGGAGAAGAGATGACCAGGGAAATGTTGTTGGTGAAGTAACTACCGTTGCCCTTGCAGACCTGAATACCCTTTTTGATGGTCGCAGCAACTTACTTGTGCCAGTTTACAGAGCAATACATAAAGTGGCACCAGCTGAATTTATCCATATTTGCCCCATTGTAGTTATTGCCGTTTTGAAATAAAGTTTATCACTAATCGGAAGTATACAGTCATACTATTATTTGTCACAGACTGATAATTTTTGATTTCATATTTATACCTATCTGACTATCATTTCAAAACACCATACCTGAACATATTAACGGGCAGTATATGTTGAAAAAAACGCTGCTATTCCTGCTTATCCTCGTTCTTGGCGTTGTGATTGTGATGTTCTACAACACCTTCAGGTTCGATTCACTGCAACTGGAAGAAGTCCCGGAGCCATCAGTTCATGAGTTTGATGAGGATGCCGCTGTCACCAGGTTTGCTGAGTCGCTTCGATTCGAGACCGTCTCTGTTGAGCCTGAAGTGGTGGCAGAGGATGAATTCGAAGAGTTTCATGAATTTCTGGAAGCATCCTTCCCGCTGATTTTTGAAGAACTGGAAATTGAATGGGTAAATAATTACTCCCTGCTGATAAAATGGGAAGGCACCGATGAGGATTTAAACCCTGTTTTACTGATGGCGCATCAGGATGTCGTACCGATTGAATCCCCCGATGAGTGGACTCATCCGCCGTTTGAGGGAGTTGTGGACGATGGTGTCGTCTGGGGGCGCGGCGCCGTGGATAATAAGAACGGGGTGATGGGAATACTGGAGGCTGTAACTACGCTGATGGAAGCCGGTCATCAACCGGAACGCACCATCAAACTGGCATTCGGACACGACGAGGAAGTAGGCGGAATGTACGGCGCCCGCAAAATTGCCGATAAACTGGAAGAACGCGGTACGGAGTTTGAGTTCGTGCTGGATGAAGGCGGCTATGTCACCGAAGGTGAGTTGCCGGTGGATCGTCCGGTTGCCGTCGTGGGTACTTCGGAAAAAGGGTTGCTCAGCCTTGAGCTTATCGTCAGCGGTCGCGGCGGACACAGTTCCATGCCGCCGCGGGAGACGCCGATCGGTATTTTGTCAGCGGCGATTCATAAGCTGGAAAACAGCCCGTTCCCGGCCTCGATCAGCGGTCCGGCCCGGGATTTATTTCGATATGCCGGACCAGAAATGTCATTCGGAGAGCAGCTCATCCTGAGTAACCTGTGGCTTACTGAACCGCTGGTAACCCGGATGTTTGCCGATTCGCCCGCAACCAACGCTATGATGCGCACTACCGCCGCGCCCACCATGATGAAAGGCAGCGACAAGGACAACATTCTGCCGTCGGAGGCGAAGATCGTGGTTAATTTCAGGATCATGCCGGGGGAGTCGGTTGAATCGGTAAAGGAATATGTTCAAGAAACCATCGACGACGATCGCATTGAACTGCGTAACCACCGAGGCTATGCATTTGAACCCTCACCCGTATCCGATGCCGATACCGAACAGTTTGATCTGCTCCATCAAACCATCCGGCAGATCTATCCCGATATATATGTTTCCCCGTTTCTGATGGTCGCCGCCACCGACTCGCGCCATTTTACAGAGCTCAGTGACCATGTTTACCGCTTTTTACCCGCTCATCTAAACGAAGAGGAGTCCGAAGGTTTCCATGCAGTTGATGAGCAGTTACGAACAGAGGTCTACTTAAAAATGATCCGTTTTTACCAGCAGTTGCTTTTGAATGCGAGTTAAACTTTTACTTTTATCCGCCATTCTCCAGTAGCTGCTCAACCTGCGGGCAGGAATAATTTACCAACCATCAAATAGCTTATTTCCTGTTATACATTTTCATCACCATTATCGTAGTAATACTTGCAAACCAGGCGATTAACAGCGTCAAAGCAATAGTTCGGGAACCGGTATCCTCGTGAAGCGGGGACGGGTCCCCATACATCATCATAGCTCCCCACCAGAACGGATCACTGTTGCGGTTATTCAGATAATAAAGTTTTGCCTCGCGCAACGCTTTATCTTTGGGATTTCCTTCGTGTAAATTTCTATAAAATTGGGTATTTAATCTTGCAGCAGTTTCATCTCGTACCGGCCACAAATTCATCGCCATACTTTGAGCGCCGGCAAACCGGAAAGCGCGATTAAGACCGGCAATGCCACCACCACGCACATAAGCTCCGGCCCCGGATTCACATGAGCTGAGCACTACAAGCTCATTTTGAAGATTCATCTCAAAAAGTTCATAGGCATAAATATGGGACTGATTACCCGGATCACCCCCGCCAAAATAAATTACAGAGAACAGCGGATCATGTGGAGAAACTTCACTGTGTGTTGCGAGATGCATCACCTGACTTTCCGGAGCATATGCTTTAAAATTGGAAAAGTTGACTTCTTCATCTACAAATACTCTGCACGACTGATGGTTTTCATAAATTTGTCGAATATTATTAACCTCAACTGCTGCAAAAGGTAAAGAGGGGAGTGTCGATCCGGATTCCAACACACTGGTACCTTCTTTTGTGCGCGTGACACCCATTGCAAGAATTTCGCGGTTACCGGATTGAGGTTCGGTTACGGGTTGTGATAATTCAGTCAGCGAGTGCCGGTAATTAATGGTAACATCTTCAATCAAATAGCTAGTACTTCCATAAGCTTGCTTATGCGACGGTTCTGTTACCGGAATAATCTCATGAGGGATATAATGCATGAAATAATCAGGAATAACTTCTACGCGCGCTATATTATCCAGCCACTCCGGTTCAATTAATTTATTTTGCAGCGCATACAGAAATTCAAGATCTGTATTTCCGGATTGCATAGCTTCGATGAACGATTCAATCTCCTGAACCTCCTTATCTGCAATTTCAACAACTCTGCCTTCAATTTTATCCCGGTAAATGGCATGAACATACATCGTATTGGCAATCATGGAATATTTCAAAACCA
>CAZDIA010000062.1:0-14212 GCA_964505385.1 uncultured Chitinophagales bacterium | reverse complement strand
TTCGAGTCCCACCTCCGGTACACTAATCTCTATAAGTTGTTGACTTGCAGGGGCATTTATTTTCAGGTACAAACCTTTGGTAAAAACATACCTGAGTTAATAGTCTAATTTAACTTACTGCACAAAATTCATTGTAGTTGGTGCATGTTTTACAAGTTACCGAAAAAGTTTGGAGAAAGTTTGTTTGATGTTTTTACCCTTTTCTGACCGGTACTATCGGCCGGTTTTATCTGTATGAACACACCGCCGGCAAATTATTCCTGTTCCTGATGATCGACAGCCACATTCTGCTACCCGGCCTCACCATTAACTCGAAGCCGTACAATCTGGTGATATGTGTGGTGGTCTGCATTGGCATTATGTTGGGGTGATCAACTTTGCCTGCGCACTCTCCGAATTTCTCCCGGTAGATCTGTTGGATGAGCGGGTGATTGTGTATGGCTCGGTTTTGGTAGTGTTGACTATTGCCCGGCCGGCAGGAAATGGATTGAGGAAAGTGCGGGTGATTGTTAAAGTTTGATTTAAGCGATGTTTTGCAAGTATCCCGGCGAATCTCTCAACTGTGTCGTATACCTGACACCTTATTAAACCAACATTTTAACACTAATTTCTTTATTCGTACTATTTCATCAGATAAATAATTCTATGGATAAAAAATATTGACATGAAGAAATTTAACCATCTCATCCTCGGTACCGGTCAGGCAACCGGCACCATGTTAGCACGTCTGATTCCCACCGGCGATTCGATTGCCGTGGTAGAAGGAGATAAACCGGGAGGCAGTTGTGTTAATTATGGCTGCACACCTACCAAGACGCTGGTAGCCAGTGCCCGGGCGGTGCATAATGCACGGAGAGGAAAGGAGTTCGGGTTCAACGCCGGCGAAGTTCGTATTGACTACGACCGAATCCGGGAGCGGATGAACGAAATTCGTAACGGTGCGACCACCGGCATGGAAAAATGGATGCAGAATACTGAAAATGTTACCCTCTATAAATCGTGGGGAGCTTTCACCGGTCAAAAAACCGTTCGGGCCGGCGATGATGAGATCACTGCGGAGAACATCTACATCAACACCGGTACCCGGGCTGTAGCCCCGCCGATAGCGGGCATCAACGAAGTGCCGTGGCTGGACAGCGGCGGGCTTCTTGATCTGGAAACCCTGCCCGAACATCTGGTTGTGATGGGCGGAGGATATATCGGCGTGGAATTCAGTCAGATCTATCGGCGATTCGGCAGCCGGGTGACCCTTATACAGCGCGAGAATCAGCTTATGCCCAAAGAAGATGAAGACGTCGCTTCTGCCATTCAGGAAATTCTGGAAGACGAGGGGGTTACCGTGCATCTCAATGCCGAAACCGAACAAGCCTCCGGTGATGCCGATGGCGTTGAACTGAAGCTAAAATCAGGCGAAGTTATTCAGGGTTCGCATCTGCTTATGGCCGCAGGACGCCGGCCCAATTCGGATACCCTCGAACCGGAGCAGGGAGGACTTACCGTGGACAATCGCGGGTTCATCTCTGTGGATGATTACTGCCGCACCGGTGTAGATGGGGTTTTTGCCATTGGTGATGTGAACGGGCAGGGCGCTTTTACCCATACCTCTGTAAATGATGCTGAAGTGGTACTCGATTACATGTTCGGCGGCGACCGGGCGATCTCGCAGCGCGGTACCATCTACGGTTTGTTTACCGATCCGCCATTGGGAAGAGTAGGACTTACCGAAAAAGAAGCTCTTGCCGAAGGCAAACAGGTGTTTAAAGCAGTGCGCCCGATGAGTAAAATCAATCGAGCCAAAGAGATGGCCGAGACCAAAGGGTTTGCCAAAATTCTGATCGATGGCGACACTGATCAGTTTCTCGGTGTTTCGATACTTGGTACCGGTGGTGATGAGATCATCAACATGTTTGCCGTGATGATGCACAGCCGTATCCCGTGCCGCGAGTACCGGAAAGCGGTGATGGTGCATCCCACCGTATCCGAACTGATGCCGTGGACGCTGGACAACCTGAAAAAAGTGGAGTAAGGTTGGATTCAGAAATAAACCTGCCATGGAAATTAATTATGTTATTGCCCTCACTATAGGGGTTATCGGGTCAGCGGTCATCCACTTTTCACAGGGGTTGATGCAGCTTGGCATCCGGCGGATGGCCGGACAGACGAGCTCGTCACGTACCCGCTTGATTTACGGGATTGGGGTTACTCTCAATCTCACCGCACCACTTTGGGTTATTCTGGCCAACCGGTTTGGGCCTACCGTGCTTTATACTTCGATGTATGCCGCAGGCATCATCGTGCTTATGGTGTTTTCAAGCATCAAGCTCGGGCATAAAATACGGCCAAGAGATCTGGTGGGGGCAGCTTTTCTCATAGCAGGCACCGTACTGTTGGGTATCGACGGACTTACCGGCGATTCGCTTGATATGAGCACCCTCAATCCGTATCCATTATTGGTACTTGGTGTTGCAGCCATGACCATGATATGGCCTTTGGATCAGCTGGGTCGCAGATATATCAACATACCCAGAGGGGTGTTATTCGGACTGCTCGGTGGGATGTTTCTGGCGCTGGATTCGCTTCTTAAAGGAGTGGCGCAGTACGATACCGGCAGTGCCGCGTTTTTGCCCTCCACAAGTTTCGGGCTGACGCTCTTTCTGCTCAGTTTTATCGGTGCGGCGGGAGCTTTGGGTATGACCCAACTGGCACATTACCGAAATGCCCGTGCCTCGGAAACCATCGCGGGGTATGGGTATGATGCGGCTTATGTCGGGTTGCCGGTGCTTATTTTACCTGCCATCGCAGAAGGACAGGCCGGAGTCAGTGTAATATGCACTATAGGGCTCCTTGCTCTGGGGATCGGTATTTATGGTCTGACCGGTGGCCGGGAGAAGCTTAATGAGTGATTTAAATTTAGTAGTATATTTAATTTTTCCGACATCATACCACTAATGCTCTATACCGGTTACAACAAAAAATACTGCAGCTATTCTGCCACTTCCGTTAACTCTTCTTGATCACCCGACAAGTGCGGTACCATATATTCTTCAAACTCTTCGTAATTTCGGGAGCCGCGGATATATTCTCTCACCACTCCTTCTTCATCAAGTATAAAAGTAGCCGGACGTACTGCAAACATTTGGTTGAATGGAGCTTTAATATCGGCCTTATCGACAAGACCGATTTTCTGATTCAGTCCGGGAGTTTCGGATACCCAACTCTCAACCGTTTCGGCATCTTCATCAGAAAGACACAAAATCACCAATTCGTCGGAGTAGGCATCAGCAAGCTCGCTAAGATCCGGCATCTCTTCAATACACGGCGGACACCAGGTAGCCCAAAAGTTAATCATCACTGTCTGACCGCGGTAATCCGAAATCCGCATTTCCTGTTCTTCACCAAGGGTGGTAAAAGCAAGTTCGGGTGCCGGTTTATCTATATGCTCTTGCACATCGGCATCCAACGCCCGCAATTCGGTTTGGGCTTGAAATACCCCTAAAACGGCTATAACTCCAATCAACGTAAGGATGATTCCCGGGCCGATTGTTACGAAATAAACCCATTTACGTTGGGGCTTTTTGCGGATGGGAATGATGATCAAAGCTGCACCCAAAGCCAGAATAGCTGTTGTAATCAGTATAGCAGTAGCGAAAATACTCATGTCGATATTCCTTTCTGATGGTTATTGACAGGACACAATCGGGTACGAAATAATAATATTAAGGTTTCAATTTTGCTATATTTTTTTGGAAAACATTAGTTTGCTACCATCAAAGTTTTCAAAATTTCAAGCATTTACTCACCACAGCGCAAAGAACCCGGTACCCGGCTACTCTTAACAAATTTCAGAAGTAAAATTAATTATCTCCCTTTATAGAAATAATCGTTATGCACTAAAAAGAAAAAAGCCCCTGCAAGACAGCAGAGGCTTTTTTATTAATGCCAGTTGAATAAACGTGGATTAATTCCTGATGGGAAAATCAGGCCGTTCGGGCAGCTCGACTTCCACTTCTTCGAGAAGTTCGAGAACCTCTTCGATACCCCTATTGAGTTGATCGTCGATGCCTGCGTATTCCCGTGCCGGATCGTTATCAACTTCAATGTCGGGATCAACACCGACTCCTTCCAGGATCCATTCTTCTCCTTCAACATCATAGAGGCCGTATTCCGGTCGATTGAGAAAACCGCCATCAACAAAGGGTAGCGTACCCCGAATGCCGATCACTCCTCCCCATGATCGCTGCCCGATGACCGGTCCGAGATCATGTTTACGAAAACGAAATGGAAAGATATCACCATCAGATGCTGAGTGTTCATCTATAAGCGTTACTTTCGGGCCGAGATGCATATCTTCGGGATTGGGACGCGGAGAAACATTCCGGGGAGCACTTACCATCGCCATTTCACGACGCAGACGTTCGATAATCATCGGCGAGACATTGCCGCCACCGTTGCCGCGAACGTCGATTATCAAAGCCTCCTTTCGAAGCTGCGGGTAAAAATGTTTAACAAATTCGTTTAATCCGCCCGGACCCATATCCGGAATATGAATGTAACCAACACGACCGTCGGTTTTTTCATTAACGGTTTCAATATTGTCTTGAACCCAGTTATAATAGTACAAATCCGCTTCATCAGCGATTGGCTTTACCACTACATCACGGGAACCGGAATGCTGTGGTTCATCATTTACTGTCAATACTACTGGTTCATCAACCAGACCAATCATGGAATTGCGAATATTTGTCATCTCTGAAGTCGATTTGCCATTAACGGCAATGATATAGCTACCTTCCGGAACGCTGGCCCCGACTTCTGTCAGCGGTGATCGTCGATTGTCCTGCCAGTTTTCTCCATCCAGGATATTGTCGATATGATAATATCCATCGTCTGTGCGGCTGAGTTCGGCACCCAGCATGCCAACTTGTTCGCGGTCCGGTTCGGGAACATCTCCGCCACCAACATAAGCGTGGCCAACATTCAATTCACTTACCATTTCCCCGAGAACATAAGTAAGTTCAAGGCGGTGTCTTGCAGCTTTGGCAAGCGGACGATATTGTTCATGTATAGCATCCCAATCTACCCCATGCAAGTTATCGGCGTACATAAAATCACGCATCTGCCGCCAGCTTTCATCAAAAATTTGCAGCCATTCTGCCCTGCGATCCAAAGTGATCCGCATATTGTCCAGTTTCAGGTGTTCGGTAATATCAAGAGGCTGGACAGGCAGGTCAATTATGGCGTACTCGTTTTGTTGAACGACCAACATTTTGGATTGATCGGCCGAAATTTCAAATCCGGTGACCGCACCGAGTTCGGTTTCGGATTCTTCCTGCATATCGAACATCAGTAATAATGGCTGTGGATCGGCACTTCCATTTCGCATGTAATATAATTTCCCATTTGCCGAAGAGAGATTACTGTAATTGGAAGCATCAACCGGAAGTTCAACAATTCGATCGATGATACCATCCCGGTCAACAACGACATTATCGCCGGATATATCGGACTCTTCTTGCTCACTATCCTGATGTACTTCATCATTCTCCGGTAAGAAGGGCGAGGGTACTTCCTTAGCGAGTGTAATCAGATATATCCCGGCCATATCCTGATAAGCGTGGTTCCACTCTGTCCAGCTATAGGTGGGACTGAAATTCCGGTTAGACGTGAAGTATAAATATTTGCCACATTCACTGAATTCAGGGTTTGAAGAAGCATACCACTTATCGGTTACGGGAAATTTCTCATCATCTTCTATCGAGTATAGATAGATACGCGACATACCTTCGTCTTCAGGGCGGGTAAAAGCAATCCAGTTACCGTCGGGCGACCACGTGTAATCGGTTATTTCCCAATAACTGGCCTCGTCTACCAGGGTAACTTCTCGAGTATCTGTATTTACGAATTGCAAACGCAGCTTTTTATCCGACCATAGAATATGCTCGCTATCCGGTGACCATTGCAGCGAGAAATAATAGGTGTCTGCATCTTCAGTTAGTTGTACCGGTTCCTCAGCTCCGTTTTCAGGTTGCATCCAAAGTTCATTTTCTCCGGTTTTATCAGAAATGTAGGCTATATTCTCCCCGTCAGGCGACCATTCCGGATCACGGGCGTGGACACCGGATGATTCGGTAACATTCCGGGTTATCCCGCTTGAGGCAGGTACGGTAAACACATCCCCACGGGCGTTAAACACTGCCCGGTTGCCATCGGGAGCAATTCCATAGTCCTGGATATCTTCATCTACTTTTGTATTTCCTCCGCGGCTGTAAATATTATCAGTAGCTACCCGGATAGGTACCTGATCGTATTCTTCAGTTTCAATGTCAAAGCGGTAGATATAGCCGCCATTTTCAAATACAATGGCGTTGTTGCCGATTGAGGCAAATTTTACATCAAAGTCCTCGAAGAAAGTCAGTTGTCGTTCTTCTTCGGTTTCAAGATCATGGACCCAAAGATTCATACGTTGATTCTCATCGCGGTCAGAGACGAAAAAGATCTGATCACCATGCCACATCGGAATGATGTTCTGGGCATCGGTATCTGTTAACTGTCGCGTTTCGTCGGTTTCGAAATCGTGGATCCATACTTCATCAGCCATGCCACCCCGGTACCGTTTCCAGGTGCGGAATTCGCGGAAGATTCGATTATATGCCAACTGAGTACCATCAGGTGAGTAAGTGGCAAAACCTCCCCGTGGTAAAGGAACCTGTTCGGATACGTCACCTTCCATGTCTGCCAGATAGAGCTGTCCCTGAAAAGGATTAAATGAGCGTTTCCTGGATCGATACATTACTTTGTCACCTTCCGGATGCCATCCCATTACTATGTTATTAGGCCCCATTCGGTCTCCTACATCATCCCGTGCAAGAGTGGGTGTAACGGTAATACGCTTTGGTTCTCCACCTTCGGCCGGGATTGTGAATACTTCGGTGTTTCCGTCATACTGGCCGGTGAAGGCGATTTCAGACCCATCCGGGGAGAATCTTGGAAACATTTCAAACCCGTCGTGATTGGTGAGTTGTCTGGCTGTTCCGCCATCCTTGTCCACTGTAAAAAGGTTGCCGGCATATGTGAAGACGATTTGACCATCATGAATTGCAGGAAACCGTAGTAATCGAGTGTCATGATCGTCTGCAAAAGCGGCTACATTAAAAAGAAGAGTTACAAAACATGTGTATAGAATAATCTTCATATCCATTTTCCTTGTGTTTTTGGGTATACATTTATTTCTGATCCCATCCATCCATAAAGCTCCTGTTCTTTTGGTATGGCTGGTACAGAACAGAGTCTAATGAAAATTCTCCGGTTGTCTCATTCCCAACTATTTTCCAACTAATCAACCTGTATTATACTTCTGATTAATATAACAGAATTAAGCATACGATTAAAGCAGTGTATCTGGGAATAATTATCGATGAAAGAACATTTTTGAATTCCAAGGCCGTTGCAGTTGCAACATAGGTCGCCTCCTGCTATTTGTTCAGAATTGGCCATTAACAATTGGTTCTCAGGCAATAAGAATAGCAGCGCAAAAAAGCGGTCTGATCAATAGTTATCCCTCATTACATTCATAACAAAATGTATAAATAGCAAAGGAGTGCAAAATTTGATCACAATACATCCAAAAATCATATGACCTCTGCCATACCCCTTTATTTCCGAAAATGAGTAGTGACAAGATGGCGTAAATCATACTATTTACATTCGAGCAAAGCATAAAATTCAATGTTTTTACTCTGTATAAAACCGCTTATGGCCATATTGGCTCCTCCCATGAGAAAAGCACAATGATATGTTCTAAAACTTTTCAACTACAAGCTTTTTTGGAGTCCTTTATTTAAAAATATCCTGTATTACCAGGCATTTTCAGCTGCGCTATCATGCCGCCGAATTAATCTTCCATCCATCTGTAATACTGGATATCAAGATTAGTAAGCCCCACCTCGTGGGCCCGTTCTACAACTTGCCGGTATTCATCGACGGTTATTCTACGGTTTATTTCCGGGTGATCGTAGGCCTTATGTTGAGGGGTATACTGCGCCATGATGTTGACGTAGGTATCTTTCGGCAGGTTTTCCGCTATCCACTCCATGATTTCTACCGATCCTCCGGTTTCGTTCGGCATAACCAGATGTCTCACCATCAATCCACGGTTTATGATGTCGTTTTCATTTGGTTTCGCTACACCTACCTGTCGGTTCATCTCTTGGATCGCTTCTTTTGTGAGTTCCGGATAGGTCACGGCTGCGTCCGTCAATGTTTCCGACATCTCACTCTCCCAGAATTTGAAGTCAGGCAAGTAGATGTCGACGACGCCGTCAAGCAGAGACAGTGTTTCAAGTCGCTCCCATCCGCAAGTATTGTAGACGATCGGCAGCCGCAAACCGTTTCCGGCCGCTATGTCAAGTGCTTTCAAAATGAAGGCCGGGTAGTGCGTCGGGGTTACCAGGTTGATGTTGTGACACCCACCTTCCTGCAAGCTGAGCATCATATCGGCCATTTCCTCAATACTTCTCTCGGATCCACGTCCACGTTGGCTTATTTCCCAATTCTGGCAGAAAACACAACGCAGGCTACAATGTGTTAAGAAAATGGTCCCTGAACCACCATCCCCCACCAGGGGACGTTCTTCCCCGAAATGAGGCATGGCTGAGGCAATATGCAATTCCGTACCGGGTGACTGACAGAACCCGGTTTCGCCCTCGTGACGATTTGCTCCGCATTCTCTTGGACATATGCGGCAGTTTTCCATAATAGACCATAGGGTATCCGCCCTTTCAGCAAGTTCTCCTGTGCGGTAAAGCTCCAGATAGCCCGGCTCGAAATCGGGATCGATTCCGGATGCCCTTGAGCCCAACCCACCATTTCCGGATGCGGTTGCTGTACCAAAAGGCCCGAGCAGGAAGTAGGCCATCCCGGCCTGGCAACACAATTTCGCAGTGTTTTGAAAAAACTCTCTTCGGTTAATGTTTTTATAGAATGAGGTGTTCATAATACTTTATGTTATTTATTGTCGCCCGTTTACCGGATGACATCCCATCACCGGTTTGCGGTTATTTCAATCATCGGATTTTGTTTATTTACTAACGTAGTGCTGTCTTTTTCCATGTTTCAGCGGGCATGGTTGCTATTATGATGAAACTTGTTACTTTGACCATGCCCACGGCAATACAGGTTTCTGTCAGACCCAGAATCGGCAGAAGTACCACTCCTCCCACTATACCTCCAAGCCAGCCACCGAGCAGATCGGAGGCATAGATTAACCCGGCCGTATTGCTTAAACCTGCTTTGTTTTTCAGATGAAGTTTGTTGGCCAAAGGGAACGGCATACCGGTAACCAGGCCACTGATAAATGAAAAAATCAGAAACAGAACCCGGAGGAACAGAAGCGTCCCCTCACCATCCGGCAGGGCGCGCGAGGCGAAAAAGATCAGTGGCAATGCAATGGTGAAGCCGATCACTGCCAGTTCCAGGTAAAGAAAAAGGTTCCGGCCGCTTTTAACCTGTTCCATAATCCGGGTAATAAACAGGGCGCCGGCTCCGGCGCCAGCCATAAATGCAGCAACCAGCAGGCCGATCCATGAGAATACGTGTCCGTATGTGATTTGGAACATAAATATGACGATCAGGCTGAAAATCATTCCCGCAAAGCCGGTTGAGAAAATCGCAAATGGAATGGCTGCCCGTGTGTATTGGGAGTAGGTGGTCCTGAAAATGAAATACAGCAATAGAATAAAAAGTAATATGGGCAGAATGTGGTATATCAGATGGGTTTGTTCAAGCTCATTAAAGTATGAGCCAAAGGTGTCGGCATGCAAAGTGTTCCAATGAGCAATATGGTAGAACATGCCTATTGGTTTAAAGTCGTGATTGATCTGTTGGGTTTTTCCGTCGATATAGTCAGAAAACCATTGCCGCCAGCCTTCGTGCATTTTCTGTTCAATATGCCAGGGGACCATGCCTTCAGTTGAGATGTCCCGCTTCTCCAGCCGCTCCATAATCTGTGTGAGATCCAGGTCCATAATATCCTCGGAATCAGAGGAGATATAGATATGTTTGTTTTCTCCGGGACTCACCCGGACATTCGAAAAGACGCTATTGAGCGTATGGTAGATATTGCTGTTTAGGTTTTTGATTTCATCAGTTAAATAAGTCAGCGAGCCGGGTACTCCGATAACCAGAATGCCATCCTCATTCAGCTGTTCTTTGGCAAGCTTGAAAAATTCCTGAGTGTAAAAACGGTTTGCCTGCAGGTTCGACGGTTCCATGACGCCGATGAATACCAGATCGTAACGCTTGGGAGTTGTTGCCAGATAAAGTCTTCCGTCGGTATGCTCAACATGCACCCTCTCGTCGGTGAGTTCAGATTCGGTTAGCGATGTGGGATGTTTTCTGATGATATCCAGCAGCATCGGGTCTTGCTCGGCATATTCAATCGACCGGACGGAAGGATGTTTCAAGGCTTCATTGATAATCCCGCCGGCACCGCCCCGGAGAATCAGGAGCTCTTCGGGATCGGGATGAGCCAAAAGCGGAAGATGCACAAATTCCTCGATAAACTGTATATCCGGTATCGGGGTTTTGATCTCCGGAATTCCGTCAAGAAAAAAAAGATAATGGCCCTCGTCTTCCAGTACGCTGATGTTACCATAGTGGGAGTTCTGATAGTGAACGACATTCTGATCTTTCCACTGTATCCGGAGCGACTGGTTGTGGAGATCATTCGCCGGTCCTCCCAAGAGAGCATATACGGTGATCAGAAGCAGTACACCGAGCCCTGACCGCAATACAATATTAAAGGTTCCCTTAGTTACCACATCATGCCGCTGCTCAGAGTTTGCGGGAATCCTTTTTGGCGTGAGCAGATAGAGAGACGAGATGACTTTGAGTAAGGCAATCCCGATAGTTATATGAAACGTATGCAGGTGGGTGATAAGCAGAGCTGTGCTGGCAATACCTCCTATCACGGTGCCAATGGTCTCAAAGACATATACCTTACCGGTAGAAGTGGCGTCCTCCACTGAAAACATGGAGTAGATCCGGCAGCCGATGGTGAATAATGCCCCGTGAAGTATGCACACGGGCAGAAGAATTAGAAAAGAAGAATAGAACATCGGCAGGAGCTCGACATGTTCTCCGATGGAGACACCCAGTAAATTCTTGAGTATGCGCGTGACGAAAATAGCAGAGATCAATGCAACCGAGAACAGCACTGCGATAATGGCATAAGTCTCAAGTTTGTTTTTGACCTTGTCGGCCAATCTGCCGAGGGTGACGCATCCGATAGCTTCAAGTATAAGCCAGTTTGCCAGGATGAGTCCGATACTGAGCTCATTTCCTGAAAAGACGATCAGAAGCTCTCGCAACAGGAGTATCTCGGCTACCAGGCCACTGAAGCCCATTAACACAAGTGCTATGCGAACGCGTCTTTGCATCGGAAGGAGAATTCTGAATGTGACCCCTAATCTGTTAGATTAATCCGACATAAAAGAAAAATTGCTTATCAGTAATCAATCTGTAAACGATACAAAATATACTGGATTTTTAGATCTGTTTATATAATTATGTGATAAAAGGTTTCCAACAGCACCCCCCCCCTACCGGGGGTTTTGAAGAAAAAACTTGTGATTAAAAGCTCTTTCGCTGCAGTTTAATAGCTGACTAAAAAGTCAATTTTTGGAAACTATCCGGCAATTGGAAGTTGAGGAAAGTTTGATAGTTCTATTAAACAGGATTCTAATCTTCTGATAAACCCGTAGGTAAAATATCACGTAACCTGCGGTAATCCCCTCTGATATTTCCTTTACTTCTGAGTAAGTACGCGGTTATGTGTGTGCGCTTGTATGGAATCGTAAATTCAGCATCATATTCATCTTCAATGACTTCCACTCTTTGTTTACTCTCATAACGTAAATCCATTAAATCGACATAAACCGCCTCGGCTCCGTAATCTTTTACCCTTCTCTCCAATGCTTGTTTAATTCGGGAGCGCTCATGAAACCTGCCTCCGCTTATATTCATGACTCCGAATACTTTCATGCTATCATCTACTTCCTCTTTGGAGAAAAAATATTCCACCCCGCTGGATGAATCATAGTGAACATCCGTATCTACCGGATGGTATTCTGTGTTTAAGCGGGAGCACGAATACAAAAGCAATCCCATCACAGTACATAACATAAAGAAACAGGGATTTTTCATCTGAATCGCCATTCAATACTATTGCCTATCATATCAATTGTTGAATATAATCAAAGTAATTATACAACCAGAATTTTACTCAATCACGCTTCATCTTCCCCTCTGAAGCACCTGCATAGATCCGTTCAATTTCCTCGCTATAGTGCTCTGCAATAACCTGGCGGCGCTTTTTCAGTGTCGGAGTCAGTTCCCCGTCCTCGATTCGGAACGGTTTGGCAACGATGGTAAAGGATTTAATCTTCTCCCAGTCCGGCAACATCGTGTTGACGTGATCCACCACCTGTTGTACAAGCTGATAAACCTGGCGGCTGTTAGCCATCTCTTCTTTGTCAGAATGCTGCATGCCGAGAGTACGGGCAACATCTTCATACGAAGGAACAATGATTGCTCCGCAAAATTTTCTCATGTTGCCGACAACTGAAACCTGCTCAATATAGGCATGGCTATTTAATTTGTTTTCAATATTCTGCGGGGCTACATACTTTCCTGTCGACAGTTTAAACATATCTTTTTTTCTATCTGTTACAAACAGATAGCCATCCTCATCCAGCCTGCCGATATCCCCGGTAGCAAGCCAGCCGTCCCGAAACATTTTTTCCGTGGTTTCGGGCTGATGCAGATATCCCTTCATCAGATTCGGGCCGTGGGCCAGAATTTCACCGTCATCTGCAATACGCACTTCAACCCCGGCAATGGGTTTACCCACCGATCCGACCCGCAGATAGTCCGGACCGGTGATAGCAATGACCGGCGCCATTTCCGTTAGACCGTATCCCTGTCCGCAGTACACCCCGATGCCGTTAAAAAAGCGCATCAAGTTTTCCGGTAGCGGCGCCCCTCCGCTGATAACTCCCACAAGTTCACCACCGAGAGCCTCACGCATTTTTGAATAGACAAGCCTGTCTGCCAGCTTGTACTTCCAACCCCCGGCCGGTTTTTCGGGATTGTAACTGCCGGCCAGATCCAGAGCCCAGCGGTAAAGCCGTCGCTGCAACCCGCTGAGTTGATCTTTCCGAGCCTGCATTTTGTCGTAGACTTTTTCCAGCAAGCGAGGCACCGTGGCAAAAAAATGAGGCTTCACAAACCGGATATCTTCGGCGATTTCATCCAGCGACTCAATATAATAGACCGGATAGCCAAGATACATATAGGCAAAATTGAAAATACGCTCAAATATATGGGAGAGCGGTAAAAACGAAAGCGTCCGCATCCGGCGCCACTCGGAACTATCAAACGGGATGCGCTCCAGTGAAGCCTTAATGTTATGAGTGATACTGTTATGAGTCAGCTGCACTCCTTTCGGCGTACCGGTAGCCCCCGAGGTGTAGATGATCGTGGCGATGTCGTAGGGGTCAATATTCTGCCTTAAGCTCCCAAAGAGTTCTGGATAATTTTGTTCAGTTTCCCGTCCGCTTCGTATAACCTCCTCAATATTGATCTGACGATCATCCCCGATATCTCCCTGCAAACTAATAATTTTTTCAAGCGTCGGAATCTCGCTGATGTAAGACTCAATCGGTTCTAACAGCTCCGGCCCTGCCACAATCAGCACCCTGGCTTCCGAGTTTTCAAGCATCATGCGCACCTGATCACCAGGTTGCGTCGGATAGACTGGAACACAGATTACCCCCGTGGATAACATGGCATAATCGCTCATAATCCAATCCGTCCTATTGCCGGCACGTATAGCTACTCTGTCGCCTTTGCGAAGTCCCAGAGCATACAATCCAAGGGCAAAATGTTGCATTCTGGTTTGAAAATCACCTGTAGAAGTTTCTTGCCAATGGCCGTTTTGCTTGGTAACGGCAGCTATTCCGAGTTCGTTGGCATGTAAGCCGCGATCAATTAGATCCGGAATCGTTTCGGGTTTATAATAATTCATAACACGTCTATTATCTGAAAATATATTTTTTTCGACCTCACAATCCTCTATTCACCAACGAAATAAAAGTATTTTATCAGTAGTGTCCGGTTAATCTAAATTTCAATTCTTGTAACATGTTGTAGCACA
>CAZDIA010000061.1:0-14669 GCA_964505385.1 uncultured Chitinophagales bacterium | reverse complement strand
ATTTTGATCAAACAGATTTCTCAGAAATTATGCAGGCTTCACTTGATGATTTGAACATCGGAAGCCTGGAAAAAGTAACCGGAGTGGATCGCAACAGCTTCATCACGTTGGATCGTACAGCGAACAGGTTACATCTGATCAATGATGATGGTTCATCCGAAACTCTCAGGCTGGAGTTGCCCGCGGGCACGGATATTACTTCTATTACAACAGATCAGGATGGCAGGTTTTATGTCTTGGATGCATACGGAGGTAATATGCACATTTTGGAAGAAGGTGATGAGCAATGGGTTAAAAAAGGGGAAATTACTTTTGATGACTATGTTACAGAGATGCCGCGCACGATTGATGTTGGCCGGGATTTAATCTACATAAAAAGTTTTGCACATGGCGGGGCTGAGGACGGACAAAGCACCGGGAAACTATATACTTTTGATCATGAGGGCAATCCCGTTACTGAAGAACCGGTTGAATTTCCGATTCGTGATCTGACCAGTGATCCGTTGAGGCAGGCCGGAGTTCCGGTTCCTGTGCCTTTCAGCAATACGACGCTGTTTGCGGCAAACTCCGAAGGGCTCGCTTTTTTAGGTTGGACCGAATCTCTTGAATTGACGGGGTATACAACAGATGGGCTACAAGATGTACAAATCTCACTCGGTTTTGATCCTGTTCCCGCCGATACTGAAGATATGGAGGAGTGGCTTGAAACAATGGATCCCGAGTTGCAAACAACAATTGAATCGAGCATGCCGGAATATTTGCCGGTGATGCATAATTTGGTGATATCAGACCAAAATGAAATCTGGATTCAGGTTCAAATTGAGGGATCAAACGCAAATACACTGGTTTTTACCCCCGAAGGTGACCCACTCAGCTATCTTGAGTTACCGCCCGATTTTGAAATTGAAGATGTAAGAGCTAACAGAGTAGCCGGCATAGAGCGGGACGCTACCGGTGAGCAATCACTGAGAATTTTTGAAGTGGATTAAGACCAGGAGAGTTGCTTAATGTTGGTATGAAAATTCTAAGTGCCCTGAGAAATCGCCAAGATCAAGGCACGCGAAATCCCAAAAAGCGCAGTGCACATCGCGTACAGGAGCATTTTTGGGACGAGCGGAACGAAGATATTGGCGTTGTCTTAGAGGCATTGCTTAATCAACCCAGGATTTAGAGCGCTCTAACGCTTTTTCCCAACCTTTTTTGTAGCTGTTGACCAGTGATTCGTCCATCGCCGGCTCAAAACGCCTGTTTGCCTGCCATTGCGATTTGATTTCATTGATATCTCTCCAGAATCCGATATTTAATCCGGCCAGGTAGGCTGCACCCAGCGGGGCAGTTTCGGCAACTTTTGGCCGGATGGTCGGGAGTTGCAGAATATCCGCCTGAAACTGCATCAGGGTATTTATCGCTGATGCGTTGCCATCAACTCTCAGCTCTTTGACCTCAATATTACTGTCGGCTTGCATGGCCTGAAGCACATCAAATGTCTGGTATGCTATACATTCAAGTGCGGCTCTGGCTATGTGTCCGGCATTGGTATCACGAGATAAACCAATAACCACCCCTCTGGCATTTTGATCCCAATGGGGTGCACCGAGGCCTGCAAAAGCAGGTACAAAGTAGACGCCTCCATTGTCACTTACGGAATGAGCCAGCATTTCTACTTCGGAAGCGGAACGGATAATCGCGAGCCCGTCGCGCAACCATTTTATGGCTGCACCCGTGGCAAAAATGCTTCCCTCAAGCGCGTAGACAGGTTGCTGGCCTTCAATTTGCCACGCTATGGTTGTAAGCAGATTATTGTGGGATTTAATCGGTTCATAGCCGGTGTTGATCATGGCGAAACTACCCGTACTGTAATTATTTTTGGTCATGCCGGGCTCAACGCACATCTGGCCGAAAAGTCCAGCGTGCTGATTGCCGGCCACACCGCAAATCGGAATTTTTGACGCAAAAATAGTAGTAGCTGTTTCGCCAAACTCATAGCTTGAAGCTTTTACTTCCGGCATCATAGATCTTGGAATGCCAAATAATTCCAACAGTTCATCATCCCAATCCAGGGTGTGAATGTTGAAGAGCATTGTCCGCGAGGCATTGGTAACATCTGTTACCTGCTTGCGCCCTCGGGTGAATTTCCAAATAATCCAGCTATCGACCGTTCCGAAAGCAAGTTTGCCTTTATTCGCGAGCTCATGTGCGCCTTCAACATTATCCAGAATCCACTTTATTTTTGTGGCGGAAAAATATGGATCGATTATAAGTCCGGTTTTTTCCATTATTGATTCTCCCCATCCTTCAGATTTCAGGCGGTCGCAAAAATCCGAGGTTCTGCGGTCGAGCCACACGATGGCACGATGAATGGGTTTTCCGGTATCACGGTTCCAAACAATTACCGTTTCTCTCTGATTCGAAATGCCAATAGCCCTGATATTTTTGCCGTTGATACCGGCTTTTGTTGTAGCTTCAGCGGCAACTCCTGCCTGAGTTGACCATATTTCCTCGGTGTCATGTTCAACATAACCCGGCTTGGGATAATACTGGGTAATTTTCTTTTCAGCCCGGGAGACGATGGAACCGCTATGGTCGAAAATAATTGCTTGTGAACGCGTGGTTCCCTGATTAAGTGAGAGAATAAAATCCGACATATAAATCACTCCTAAATAGTGTTAGTGGCACTAAATAATTATACGAACACCTGTTGTACCAATATTTGCACTTGCTTATACTGAATATATCAAATTCCGGAAGCGTTTCCATGTTTGCCCTTCATATTCAAAAAATTCTTTCTGAATTTATTTCCAGGGTGCAGTGAGATGAAATTTTCGGCAGCCAATCGTATCGCTTATTGAGCTCATTGTATTTTCTGATCTTTTTCAATATGCTATAGATGATTTTAGCAATCCGGGTGATTAACTATTTCCAAAAATGAGTGACCGGTGTTGAATAATCAAAGTTCAGATACGACCTCCCGGCCAACGGTATACCCGGTGATGATCCTGATGGTTGTTATGCTTCTGGTTGGGGTGTTTGCCGAATGGTATGATACCGAGCGGGAGCTTTACTGGCCGGGATACCTCTCAATGATGGCATTCTACGGGCTCATCTTTTTCATCGGATTGTATGCGGCAAAGCGTCGAATGTCAAACCGAGTGCAGGATGTAATCCTGGCCGGACGGAACCTGCCCTTGATGGTAGCCGTCTTTACCATGAGCGCCACCTGGGTAGGAGGAGGCTACATTAACGGGTCAGCTGAATACACCATGTCCGACGGTCTTGCCTGGGTCCAGGCACCGTGGGGCTATTCGATCAGTTTAATACTCGGGGGGATTTTCTTTGCGCGGAAAATGCGTCGCTATAAATTTACCACGGTTATCGATCCTTTACGCCAACGTTTCGGCCGCAAAATGGGGGCTGTACTATCTCTGCCCGCAGTAACCGCCGAAATTTTCTGGACTGCCGCAATACTTACAGCTCTGGGTACTACATTCGGCACCATCCTGGGATTGGATTTCAGCACCTCAATCATCATCTCAGCGGTTGTAGCGATAATTTATACGGCATTGGGCGGGATGTGGTCGGTGGCATATACCGATATCATCCAGCTGATTTTGCTGGTCGGAGGATTAGTGCTCGTGGTCCCATTCGCTTTAGCCTATGTGGACGGTTGGGATGCCACCTGGTCTGCATATAGCGAACGTAAAGGGATTTTGGCCTCATTCATGCCCCCGTTAGACGGATGGCGCCACGAGAGCTGGGGAAATTCCTACTGGCTTTGGTGGGACTCAATGCTTCTTTTGATGCTTGGCGGAATTCCCTGGCAGGTGTACTTCCAGCGTGTGCTTGCTTCCAAAGATGAAAAAACAGCCATGTGGCTTTCCATTTTCGCCGGATTTGTTTGCATCATTGCCGCAATTCCGGCTGTAATGATCGGGATGATCGGAGATGTGGTATCCTGGGAAGATGCCGGAGCCATCCCGCCCGAAAACCCGGCGCTGGTATTGCCATATGTGGTTCAATATCTCACACCACCGCTGGTGGCAATTTTAGGTCTGGGTGCCATAGCGGCGGCGGTGATGTCCTCGGTTGATTCCTCGATTTTATCGGCTTCATCCATGGCATCGTGGAATGTATATCGTCCGCTAATTCGGCCGGAGATTACAAGTGAAGTGATGATCAAAGTGATCCGAAGAATTATTTGGATCGTCGGCATTTCTGCAATGCTGCTGGCGCTGCAGGTCAAAAGCGTCTATGAGCTATGGTTTTTATGCAGTGACCTGGTCTACGCGATCCTGTTTCCCCAACTGGTCACCGCCCTTTTTGATAAAAAAGCAAATATGTACGGTTCCGTCGCCGGATTCACCGTTTCCCTGATTCTCCGGCTTGGCGGGGGAGAGCCGACCCTCGGTATACCCATGACGATTCCCTATCCGATGGTTGAGGACGGTATAATCATGTTCCCGTTCCGCACACTCGCGATGATATCGGGATTGGCGACTATTATGGTGGTATCGAGATTAACACAACGGGTATGCCCACCGCGAACGCTGCAAAAGCAATAGTAATATCAGATGATGATTCAAGTAGTCGCCTCATCTCGTTCCTGTTACAATTTTATATGATCCGCATTGAGTGATTAGGGTTTAACATGGTTTGACGTTTGACGTTTGATGTTTGCATCGTGGACAAAACATCAAACGTCAAACATCAAACAAATTTTGCCGGCAATTCGAAGCAGTTATAGCAAGTACATTGGTTTTTTATAACTTCAACCTTCCTGTTCAATTTGCCGTTGTATAGTGTAGATTCTTTTCCAGACAGACTCCCAGCGCGATTCATCTTTTTTGCTTAACAGCAGCCGGACCTGTTCGTAATGTGATAAATCCGCATTGAAAAGTACTTCACCCCAAGCGGCACTTTTTCGGCTGACGAACGCATCATTTTCTCCCTCTCTTTCATAGATGTGTTTGTTAAAAGTATTAAGCACCGCTCCGATTTCCCTTTCAGTACCAATTCCACAGGAGCTGGTTATACTGTAAAACGGAACTTTACTATCCGGAGGGCACTGCTCATTGAAGACATTTTTTACATAGTCAGGTGTTAGCTGATGCAGTGCACCTCTGGCGTCGCTGTTAATGGAAGGATACGTCTTAGATCCGAAATAATCAGTTAATTTAATTAATGGTTTACGCAATACTTCCGGAGTTTCCAAAATGAGATCCGCTAAGGGGGATCCGTGATGAGGAGAAGAAAAGGTTATAAGCGAAGCTACATGATCATGAAATTGAAGCCGGTGTAGAGCATATCGCATATCAAGGCCGGCCATACTGTGGGCGACAATATGAATTTTCCTTTCGGGTATGCTTTCCAGTAATTTTGCAACAATTTTTCCCCAGCCCGCCGCCCTGATTTCGATAGTGGCGTAAGGTACTATGTTTGGGGCAAATGCTTTAATCCCGTGGCTTCGCAAAATCATGGCCGTTTCGTGCAACGGTGAGGGATTAAATAATGAAGCCAAAGCGCCGAAACCGTGGCAAAGCAGTACAGGATACCGCAGATTCCGGATTTCCGGCTGTGGAAACTCCTGTAATTTGAGCAAATCAGGCAGATTTGATTTTTTCGACATTAGGCGCTCACAATTTATTTTGTGATTATCCCGGGAGAAACTGGGTGCTGTTTTAAATGTTCAGCAAGCTAATACTTAAAGCTGCATCTTTATGTTTGAGAGACTTTTAACTTTGGACTTTGCACGGTCAATTCTTATTACCTTGAATTCTAAACTTCTTTACATCTTAAAAGACCCTTTTAGTTCCGACTTATCCGGTTCAAAAGAGGATTTGATTAGTCTTCGGATAGGGGCGGGGTAGTTAAAACAATACCACCTTTTTTAAGATCATAAATGCTTTCTTCCAGCCAGTTCAGGGTTTTTTCAGAACCACTGACGATCAAAATCGGTTGTTGCCCCCGCATGGCTTTGTTTCCGAAGTCACGGAGGTTTTCATCAAAAGCTTGCCTGCCATGTTCTCTGCTTGTCAGTGTAGCATTTCGGGAATAGATCCACTGGATATTTTCAGCATCAGATTGACCAGAGTGAAAATCCTCAGTCAGTGAAAGTATCACCGGTGATGCCTGGATAGAATGAAGCTCCTGAGCAAGCTCTTCGGCCCGCTCACTTTCATATCCGTCTGCCTCGACAGGCCAAAATCCGGTGAGGTGGGGATATTCCCGAATCTGCTCATAGCGGCGGGTCAAATCCTCAGCTGAAGTGCCTTTCAGCAGGATGCCTATAGGTTTACCAATAGAGAGCAATTGATCTATATGACTATCCTCAGGCGTGCTGTTGAAATAAACCAGCACAGATGCCGGCTGCAGGGTTCGATGGAAGGTTGTATCCTGCTGAAGATAAACTCGCCGTACAAGAGTTTCATCCCGGATGATTTCTACCGTGATATTTCTATCGGGAAAATCGACTTTACCTCTGGTTGTGTAGCCCCTCTCATTGATACGACGGGCTAATTCAGTGTGAACAAAAGTACGGGATAATCCCGGAGGAAGACCTACTCTGAAGTTTTTGCGCTCAAACAAGGTATCAACTTCGACACGGTTTTCCCGTATTTGCTCTCCCTGGATATTAAACAAGCTCAGTTCATCATAGATCAATGAATCAACTTCTGACAGAGTTGGCAGTCGTTCGTGTTCGGCAGGATCATAGCTGAACAGCAGGATGATGCAAGCAAGGCATGCTAATGCCAGCAGAATAGTAATTCCGGCTTTTTTATGATTGGTATCCAGTGTTACATTTTGTTTAGGGAAACCAGGCAAATCAAAAATTTTTGCGAAGTCTCCTCAGGGTTCCTAACAACTATGTGCATGTAAGGTACACAGCACTTGTGCAAATGATCAATATACCCGGTAAAAAACCGGAAAAACATATGTATGTTAAAAAGCTTGCTTCTTTGGCCTTACTTTGTAAATTTAAATATTGCAGATTAAGTTGAAAAAAAACTTTTTGCATTAATCAATTATAGTGGAGTTCGAAAATGGTACTCCGAGGTGTTTATACAATTATCGCGAGCGCAATCCTGGTGTCGGGGCTGCATACACAAGCGCTTGCACTACATATTGATGACTGCGAAGAGTTCGAAGATGAGTTTGCAGTGGTTGATTCACTGCTTCAGGATGCGATGTGGTCGACCGCAGAGCTTAAGATAAATGAAATTCTTGAACAGGAGCCTGAATGCTTTAAGGCTAAACTTGCGCTTGGTAAAATTCCCTACTATCGCGGGTGGGATGATCAGGCACTTTCCTATTTTGATGAATTGATTAAATCAGATTCTTCAAGGTATCAACCTTATCATTACAGGGGGATGATTTTTCTTGAGCAGGGAGACGAAACGGACGCACTGCTTGAATTTCATAAAGCGATGGAAGTTGATCACCGGCTTGGCTCAGGATATTATTTTAACACTATTTCCCCTCTGTTGACGGAAGGAGAGAGGCTAAAGCCGGACCGGCTTGATACCCTGATCCGGATTGCACCGGAGCTGTCATCAGTTTATGTAACCTGGGGTATGTTCTACTACTTTCGTGAAAATTATTCAGAAGCGCTCGAGTATTTCAATAAAGCGTTGGAGGTAAATCGCGATAATGCCGGCGGATGGTATTACAGTGCAAGGTGTTATGACAACCTTGATGAAAAGACAATGGCAAGAAACGCCTATAATCAGGCTATTTCACGTTCCGAGGAATATGCTTCGGCTTATTATTTCAGAGGGATGCTTAAAATAAGAACAGGGCAATGGAACCGGGGCTGTAATGACCTTCGATATGCTGATCATTATGATCATGCCGCGGCAGGAGATGCATTGAGAGAACTGTGCCGGGCAAGATTTTATTGAAACCCTGACAGCCATAGTTTGCCGGTAGCGATTTGGTTTTGTTTGTTTGATGCAATGAGGTTAGTTTCCCGCCTTTGTCAAACATTAAATCCCCAAACTTCGAAAATATTTAACCATGAAAGCAGCCATTCTTGAACAAGTTGGAAATCCCGTGACGGTAAAAGAAATAGATACTCCTCAACCGGCAAAAAGAGAAGCCCGGGTCAGAATTAAAGCTGCAGCTCTTAATCACCGCGATGTCTGGATCCAAAAAGGAATGTATCCGGGCAACAAGGAAAATATTATAGCCGGGTCAGACGGTTGCGGCATCATAGATGAAGTAGGTGAAGAAGTTGACAGAAATTTTATCGGAAAGGAAGTAATTATAAATCCGAGCCTGAACTGGGGTGATGATGGCCGTGCTCAGAGCTCCGATTTCAAAATTCTTGGCAACCCTGATCCGGGTACTCTTGCAGAGTATATTGTGGTTCCGTTTGAAAATATTCATTCCAAACCACAACATCTCTCGAATGCCGAGGCTGCGGCTTTGCCACTGGCGGGATTGACTGCATATCGTGCATTATTTACCCGTGCCGGCATCAATGCCGGGGAAAATATATTGATCAATGGCATCGGAGGTGGAGTTGCATTATTGGGGATGCAAATGGCTATAGCCTGGGGTGCCAATGTTTATGTGAGTTCATCCTCTGAAGAAAAGCAAAAAAAGGCAATAGAAATGGGTGCTGAGAAGGCCTACAATTATAAAAAGGAAAACTGGGGAAAAGAGGCGGCTGATGAAACCGGTGGGTTTCATGTCATTCTTGATGGCGCAGCAGGTCCCGGTTTTCCTGAATTGATTGACGCCTTGAGACCCGGAGGCCGGATTGCTATTTACGGTCGTACTTCCGGCCCGTTTCCGGAACTGCAACCGGCGAAAATATTTTACAAACAAGCCAGTATTCTCGGAACAACCATGGGTTCGCCGGATGAGTTTGTAGCAATGACTAATCTGATTAGTAACAAAAAAATCAAACCGGTAGTGGACAAAGAATTTCCTCTGGAAAAAACAGAAGAAGCTTTCCGGTACATGGATGAAGGCAAGCAGTTTGGAAAGATTGTGATAAGAATGGATTAGTGCCACTAAGAAAACGCCAATTTCTTCGTTACCCTCGTCCCAAAAATGCTCGTGTACGCGTTGTGCACTGCGCTTTTTGGGACTTCGCGCCCTTGATCTTGGCGATTTTTTTGGGTGCTTAGAGTTTTCTTACAGACACTTATTAAGAGAACCCAGCGATTTTAAAAAACGGGTACGAAGACAAATCAGCTAAAGATTTTGGCAAGCATCTGGCCGGCGATTTGAGACTTATCTCCCTTGAACTCATGCCGTTCGCCGTTTCGGCCGAGTACCAATAGCTCATTTTGATCGACCTCAAAACCAGTTTTTCCTTTGGAGATGATGTTTCCCGCGATCCAGTCAAGATTTTTGTTTTCCAGTTTGGATCTGGCCTGATTTTCCAGGTCTTCCGTTTCCATCGCAAAACCAATGACAGTCTGATGACTCCCTCGGTTTGAACCGGTCCATTCGAGGATATCGGTTGTACGTTCCAGAGAAATAGTCAGTTCGGCTTTATCTTTCTTAACTTTGCTGCTTTCTTTTAAAGCCGGCCGGAAGTCGGAAACCGCAGCGGTCATGATTAATACATCATGATGTGCCCAGTTTTCTTCTACCAGGTTAAAAAGCTCCTCGCTCGACTCGAATCGTTTAACTTTTATTCCAGGTGGAGGGGTTAATGAGCCGGGGCCGAGTAAGAGCGTAACTTCAGCGCCATACATATCGGCAGCGCGCGCAAATGATACACCGGTTTTACCGGAACTTGGGTTTGACAGATATCGTACCGGATCGATATGTTCGCGGGTCGGGCCGGCAGTTACAAGGACTTTTTTTCCTGATAAAAATTTGTCGGTATTAACGAGTCTGGCAAGGTGGTGGAGAATTTCATCATTTTCAGGAAGGCGCCCAAAATCATGTAATCCGCTTGCAAGATATCCTTCACCGGGTTCGATGATATGGTAACCGTCTTCCCGGGCGATACGCAGATTTCTTTGTATAGCGGAAGAGTGATACATCTGTCCATCCATGGTCGGACAAATCGCAACAGGACACCGGGCAGCAGTTACCATAGAAGTAAGCATATTATCGCTAAGGCCATTCACGATTTTGCCCAATGTGTTTGCCGTGCATGGAGCGATGATGAAAACATCTGCCCATTCTGCCCAATGAACGTGACGTACCCAGTTATCAGGATCTGATCCTTCACCAAAAATTGAGGATGCAACCGGGATCCGGCTTAATGCGGAAAAAGTTTCGCTACCCACAAACCGGGTGGCAGCATCTGTCAATACAACACGAACCTCAGCACCCGCTTTTTGTAAATCCCTGAGAAGTGCAGCTGATTTGTATGCGGCAATACCGCCGGTAACTCCGAGGAGGATTTTTTTGCCGGAAAACATGGCTTAATCAGCCATCCTGACTGTCAGGCTTGCGATAATAGGTTTCTTCGTTGCCCATTTCATCAATGGATCGCTGAGCGGGATGCGGGAGTTTTTCAAATTCAACCGAAATAGCTTCCTGCTCTTCGTTAAATTGAAATTCCTCTTCGTCCTCGAATCCTTCAAAATATTTCAGCTTCTCATCCAATTCCATCTTTTCACGAGCCGAGATTTGCCGGGCGCGTTTGGACATGATCACGATGGATTCGTAAAGGTTGCCTGTGATATTTTGATAATTTTCTACGTCTAATGTTTTTACCGGCATAATGTTACAATTGGATTATTTAGTCTCGGTTTTTAAAAGAAACGGCTTAACTATAGATTTAATTTCATTATAAGCACGATCGAGTTGATCATTAATTATCACATGATCGAATTTCGGAGCTAATTCAAGCTCCTCTTTAGCACGCTCGAGCCTGTAGGTTATACTTTTATCGGTTTCCGTGCCTCGGTTTGCAAGCCGTTCCTTCAGTATTTCAATTGAAGGTGGTTTAATGAAAAAACTAAGGCAACGGTCTCCGAATTGTTGCTTTATATTCAAGGCGCCATACACCTCAACATCTAGCAAGGGAAAATAGCCATCTTTAAGTTTTTTTTCAATTACAGTTCTGAGGGTTCCGTATCGGTAATTATTGAATACTTCCTCCCATTCGAGAAATTCTCCTGCATCTATGTATTCCTGAAATTCCCCGGGACTTAGAAAGTAATAGTCTACGCCGTTAACCTCATGCGGTCTGGGTGGTCTGGTGGTGGCAGAAACTGAAAATTTGATCAACTGGAATTCATTGACCAATCTGCGTGCTATGGTTGTTTTGCCGGCACCGCTGGGAGCTACAACAACTAGTATTTTTGCGGAAGTATCAGGCAATGTTTTGAACCTGTTCGCGAATATTTTCCAGGATTTCTTTGATCTCTACTACATGGTGGGAGATATCAGCATTCCCGGCTTTTGAGCCGATGGTATTCACTTCCCGGTGAATTTCCTGAACCAGGAAATTCAGTTTTCGTCCGGCTGACTTTTCCGAGTTCATGCTCGTTCGGAAAAAATGCAAATGCGACTCAAGCCTGACAACTTCCTCGCTGATATCGAGCCGGTCGGCAAGAAGTGCTATTTCCTGTTCGAGTCGGTCTTCTTCCACTTTATTCTGATCTTGCAAAAGCGTTTGAATGCGCTCTTTCAGCTTCCGGCGTGCTTCCGGCACACGATGCTCAGCCAGGCTGGCTATCTTATCACGATGCTCCGCAATTTGATCAATACGAGTTTTCAGATCCTCTTGCAGTCGTTCTCCTTCCTTAATGCGCATTTCGGAGAGTTCACGGCAAGCCTGATCCAATGCTTTTTTGGCAGTACTAATCATTCGTTCCTGTTCACTGGCAGATAATTCTTTGCCGCCGTAGATCTCTTTAAATCCAAGGAGATGCTCGATGCGAACTTCTCCTGCTGTATCAGTTTCTCTGCGCAAATCTTCCAGAAGTTTTTTATAAGCCTTGGCAGCTGTCGGATTTAGCTGCACTTTAAAAAGGTCTTCCTCTTGTAGCTCAAGCTCAATGGTGATATTGATTTTCCCGCGCTCGATATGCTGCAGTACCACGTCTTTAAGTTGAGATTCAAAATTCTGCAACTCCTGCGGCAGCCGCAATGAGGTTTCGGTATATCGGTAATTAACAGACCTGGCCTCCGCCAGTGCCCGGATACCATTATCGTTGTACTCGGCTCTTCCAAAGCCGGTCATGGATTCAAGCATGGATTATAAAATCATAAATAGTTCTGGCAGGCGATGTATCAACCTGCCGGTTTCCGGAAAAATCATACATCAATGATCAAAATAAGAGATGATGGATAAAATCTTTTAAAGCATGAAGTGAAAGTGAATCAGCTTATTTTTGAGTGCCAATCTTAGTTTCCATACCGGCACTGTTTATGCAGTTCTAACTAAAACAAAAAGAACGGACGAATCGGCTAAAGATATTTCATCCGGCAAGATATGACAAATTATTTCATGCAGGAATTAAGTCGATCACTTCATTGGCGAGTTCGCGGGCGCGCTCAATGGTTTTGGCTTCAGCAAAAACTCTCATGATAGGCTCGGTGTTCGATTTCCTAAGATGGACCCAGCCATCATCAAAATCAATTTTCAACCCGTCTATGGTTGAGATCTTTTCATCACGAAAAGTCTCCTGGAGTGTTGAAATCACGGTCTCTGGAAGTTGTCCGTTAAGTGAAATTTTGGTTTTGATCATCTCATAGTGAGGCAAAGATTTACGATATTCGGACGATAAAACGTCAAGCTCTGCCAAATGCTGTAGCAGCATAGCCGAGCCAACGAGCGCATCTCTGCCATAATGAAGATCGGGATTGATTACACCTCCGTTTCCCTCACCGCCGATTACAGCATTCCGTTGTTGCATCTCTTTCACTACACTGATTTCACCAACCGCAGAACGGAAACATTCTACACCGTACTTATGGGCGATATCCTCGTTTACTCTTGAGCTTGATAAATTTACGGCAATGGGTCCCTTATTCCTGGAAAGATAAAAATCCATTGTGGCCGCAAGTGTGTATTCTTCTCCAAACAGATCACCCTGCTCATCCACAAAAGCGAGCCGGTCGGCGTCAGGGTCTACGGCAATTCCGAGGTCACATTTTTCATTTCTGACTGTTTCCCGGATCGCATCCAGATTAACAGGTGTAGGCTCAGGGTCATGAGCAAAGTCACCATTCGGGATGCAGTTTTGTTCTACTACTTCAGTGACACCAAGTTGATAAAGTAAATCCGGAATAATCCTGGAACCGGCACCATTAACGGCATCTACGGCAATTTTAAACGATTTTGAGGAGATCTCATCAGCATTGATATAGGGTAGATTTAAGATTTCACGGATATGATGGGCCGGAAGGTCTTCATCCAACTCTCTGCTACCAATCTCTTTATATGTTTTATATGCTACCGATTTACTCTCCGATAGCCGGATCACATTATTGATTTGGTCTTCATCCAAAAATTCACCTTTGGAATTCAGGAACTTAAGTCCGTTCCATTGCGCAGGATTATGGCTTGCCGTAATAATAACCCCGCCATCAGCCTGGTGGCGCAAAACTCCCATAGCGACAGTTGGAGTAGGTACAACTCCGGCCTGAATTACTTTGCAGCCGGTCGCCTGCAATGCCGCAATTACTGAAGCTTCGGCAATATCCCCGGTAACACGTGAATCTCTCCCGACAACAATCTTTCCCCCCTTCGTCCAGGTGCCGAATGCTGCAGTAAACAGAGCAATATTTTCCGGATTAAGATCCGGTCCGAATACTCCCCTGATACCGGAAACTGAGATCATCAAAGACATCTGTAATTTAATCTTAAGTTATTACTGTTTTAATAAAAGTACACTTCATTTGAGAAAAATGACTATGAAGCAGATGCATAGCGGTTGTTTTGAAAGTATATAAAACGGGACGACCGCAATGGTTTATCTATCCTGAATTATAACTACATGAGAGGTAAAAAACAGCCTCGCAAATGGGATAATTCTGTTGATGCTATCATTCAACCTTCCATTTGCTTTCTTCTATTCCGGCTTTTTTGTTTTCAAATCTTGCAAGCACAAAAAGTAAATCACTCAGGCGATTTAAATAAATGATCACTTCTGAATTGAGACTCTCATGAAACTTGCAGGTTATGCAGCTACGTTCCGCGCGGCGGCAAACCGTTCGCGAAACGTGCAAAGTTGCCGCACCCGCAGTGCCTCCGGGATGAATAAAAAACTGTAGGGGGGGTAATTGTTGATCGAATTCATCAATTCGTTTTTCAATGTTGCTGATGTGAGTTGATGAAATTCTTTCAATTTTGGTCTTTTTTGTCGGGGGAGTGGCAAGATCAGCACCCAGCACAAATAGCTCATCCTGAAGTGTTTTTACACATTTTTCTACTTCATCATGCAGACCATGACTAAGTGCCAGCCCAAGATGTGAATTTAACTCATCAATTGTGCCATACGCATCTATTCGGGTGTTGGTTTTAGGTACACGCTGTCCGCCAAATAGTGAGGTTTCGCCGGTATCGCCGGTTTTGGTGTAAATATTCATAGGAAGTTTTTAAGGTTTTTTGTCACTTTAAAATACATACAATCACATTAGAACAACAAAAGACAAAACAGAAGAGAGGTATATTGCATTACTCGTTTGGTTTCTTTTTTAACCGCTGAGGTATAATGAAAAAGAGGACGCCTTAGGTAGATTGATCAAAG
>CAZDIA010000060.1:0-14826 GCA_964505385.1 uncultured Chitinophagales bacterium | reverse complement strand
TTGTACCGCGTACGGGATTCGAACCCGTGTTACCGCCGTGAAAGGGCGGCGTCCTAGGCCTCTGGACGAACGCGGCATGATTTTGACTCCGAGGCGACAGGCGGATTCGAACCGCCGTACGAGGTTTTGCAGACCTCTGCCTAGCCACTCGGCCATGTCGCCCTTTGCTGTACGCCCGACAGGACTCGAACCTGTAACCTACTGCTTAGAAGGCAGTTGCTCTATCCGGTTGAGCTACGGGCGCCTGTACGCTTGGCCCGCATCAACGTATCGGGCGTTGTGCACGAATTTAGACGCTTACGGTTGTGGATTATTGCTGATGACCACACCTTTTCGTTGCTGCCGGTGTCGGGGCGACTGGATTTGAACCAGCGACCCTCTGCTCCCAAAGCAGATGCGCTACCGGACTGCGCTACGCCCCGATTGGTTTAATTATCAGCAGACCGAATAGGTAACGATCTGTCAATCGCAGCAACGTATAATGAAAAGGCTGGAGACCGATAGCTGCTATAACCTCTTTAACAAAAGGTATTTGCAGCTGTATTTAAACCCAGCTTAATTCCTGGCGTTCAATACGTTTAAAGTCATTTCACTAAGCAAAGAGCATTTCCTCTACAGAATTCTAAAATTAGTGTTTAAAGCCGGTATTGTCAACTGTCCCGTGTATCTTTTTTACTGTTTTTTTAATCGAATGGTACAGGGCAGAACTAAACCGATCCCAGCTTAACTCCTCTTGCAGTTGGATCACATTCTCCCGCATTTTACTCAGGTTAGCAGTCGATGCCATTTCAGTAATAGCATTTGACAGTGCTGTAACATTTTCCGAGGGGACAATCATCCCGTGTTTATCTTGGGTAATGATATCCAGAAATCCGGGTTGGTCTGTACATATCACCGGTAAACCAAAATTGACGGCATCAGCTAATATTCCACTTTGACTTGCCGACCGGTAGGGGAGAAGCATGACATCGGATGCATGAAGTATTTCATCGGCTTCCTCATCCGGAATAAACCGGTTTTCGATGATGATTCTGTCTCGCCAGTTCTCCGGGATAAGGGAGAGCACAGGCTCAGCTTTGGTGTAGAATTCGCCGGCAACAATTATTCGCATTCTGAGCGCTTCCGGTGATAAATTATGCAGAGCTTTAAACAGCAGGTCCAGGCCTTTGTAATCCCTGATCAACCCGAAAAACAGAAAAAGAAGCTGGTTTTTACTGATCCCGTATTTTTGTCTGATTTCCTGTCTTGATCCGGTAGGCAGAGGCCTTGAATATACCGGATGAAACAGCCGGACAGGTGATTTCTCCGGATAGGTTTCTTTAAATTCATTTTCGGTCTGAGAGGAGAGAACCACGGGTAGATCGGTAAAATGAATCAGGCGTCTGGTTAAATATTCCCTGAACGGAAAAGATTCGTGTGGCACAACATTATGAAAAATCCCGGAAGTGATAAGTTGAGGATTTTTTTGCTTCAGATTTTTTAATATGGATATCGTAGAAGGTGCAACGAAGGGGTGCCAGTGTGAAAAAATAAACACATCAGGTTTTTCCTGATCTATCGTTTTAGCGGAGTGCTTCCAGTTTAACGGATGGAAAGTGTGGGCAAGTTGTTCGATTTTCCTGCTTTCTGAAGTCTGATCAAACTGAGAGGTGCCGGGAAACAGGATATCCGGATAAAGTTTTTTGTAGTTATAAGAAACAAAATCAGTGTAATTCGATAAATGATTTTGTAAATAAATGCTGAATCGGGAAATTCCGCCACGTAATGGTGGGAAAACACTCAGGAATACGACTTTTAGATTATTGCGAATATGATTATCAGATTGTTTCAAAACGGTAGAATATTGAAATCACAACGTTTTTTAATATTGCTATTTGCAGGCATATTTAGTTATCAGCATGTTGATGCTCAACAGATTAACATAAGCCCTACATCAGAGTCAAGCCAAAATACGGAGAATGAATATACGATTTATAATAAGTGGGGCGATGCCGTTCAACTTCAAAAATATCCCAATTCGATTGAGTTTCAGGCTGCCGGGTACACAAAGTCCGGTTATGAGCAGCTGTCCATCGCACCCGGAGGGTCGATGTTTGCATTTCTGGAGCGTGACGGAAACAGCTATAATGTTGAAGTTGTGCAGGATGATGGGGAAAAGGTGCATAGAATCGATGAAATTGATGAGCATGATGAAGATGATCCTTCACCTAAAATATATGTGCTCGATAACGGAGAGCTGTTTTATCGCTATAATATCAGCTTTTTTCGGCATTACGACAGCAATGGCAAACAGCTCGAGACAATAGATAATGCAAGCGGTAGCCCGGAAGGTGAGATGGTTTCGGAGATGAAACGACTGCCTAATTCCAATGCCGTACTGTTTTACAATCCCAGGGTGATGTATCAGGATGATCAGATCGGATCAAGGGTACAGTATTATGATGGAGGAGAGGAAGCCAAAGAAATTTTTTCATCCGAAAACCGATACATCGAAGAAATCACCTTGTCGGATAATGGTCAGCTTTTAGCGATACATTTAAAGGATGATGCTTCCGGGAATCATTATGCTGAAGTGATAGATGCCGGCGGCAATTCCCTTTTTTCAACAGGTTATGATGATTTCGAACCGCTTGAACTGACTATAAGTAAAGATGGAAGATACCTCACTTCCCGGGGTTCCGGAAGGGTTATGACTCATGATATGCACACCGGTGAGAGTATGGGTTCAACAAGTTTGCGTCAGTCTACTTTAGCCGCAAACTTTTCCGAGGAAAGGAACCAGATTTTGATTCTGACCGGATCCCACAATGAAAACAACTACAGCCTTTCCAATCTTGAGTTCAGAGTAGTTGATGTAGTGGAGCGCAGCATCGATTCCACTGAAATTGAAGGCAATTATTTCTGGAACCAGCTCTTGCCCATCACTATCGAAACTAAATCTTCCAACGAGTTTCGCATCACCGGCATTAACAGAAATTTGGATGTGGTGCTATAGTTTAACCTTCTGTAAAAGTTATTGTAATTGCAACAAGTGTTATAAAATTCAGGTAAAATTTGTTTGATGTTTGATGTTTGAGGTTAAGAGAACATCAAACCTCAAACGTCAAACACAGTAGCAACTACAAACACTAAATGAGTGCCATACAAGATAGTTATAGTAGCTTGATATAGAGATAGAAATAAAAAAAGGTGACGGAAAAATCCGCCACCTTTTTTGTGATTGAATCTTTAAACTTTTAGAAGTTACTTGTCGGCACTTTCAGAACTTGTTTGTTCTTCAGTTTGTTCACCATTCGTGCCGTCACCTTTACTATCTTTGCTATCCTTGCTGCTTGAGTCTTTTTCGGCCTGCTTTTTTTCAGGCTCTTTCCATTCGAACATCAACCCGTCGCGGGAATTATTCATTTTGATGCGAATAGTAGTGCCTTCAGGTTTTTCAGCAGTAAGCATTTCTTCAGCAAGGGGATCCTCAACGTATTTTTGAATAGCCCGTTTCAGAGGCCGGGCGCCGTATTTTTGATCAAAGCCGATATCAGAGAGGAACTCTTTGGCTCCCTTAGTGATATCAACTTTATAGCCGATGTCTTCAATACGCTTGAAGAGCTCGCTGGATTCGTTATCGATAATCTTAAAGATATCCTGCTTATCAAGCGGCTTGAAGGTGATGACATCATCAACACGGTTCAGGAATTCAGGATTAAACACCTTCTTGAGGGCGTCCTGAATTGTGGACTTCATCTTGGCAAAATCATAAGTAGAGTCATCGCTATCAGCAAAACCAATACCACGGCCGAGATTTTTGATATCCCGCGCGCCGATATTGGAGGTCATGATAATAATAGTGTTTCTGAAATCCACTTTGCGGCCAAGACTATCCGTGAGAATTCCGTCATCGAGCACTTGCAGCAAGAGATTGAATACATCGGGATGTGCTTTTTCGATTTCGTCCAAAAGCACGACACTGTACGGTTTACGCCGCACTTTCTCTGTTAAGATCCCGCCTTCTTCATAGCCAACATAGCCCGGAGGAGCACCAACCAGCCTGGATACGGAAAATTTTTCCATATATTCACTCATATCCACACGTATGAGCGCATCGTCGACATCGAATAAATACCGGGCCATAACTTTGGCCAGCTCGGTTTTACCTACGCCTGTCGGTCCAAGAAAGATGAATGAGCCAATAGGCCGGTTCGGATCCTTAAGTCCGGCACGTGTTCGCTGTATAGATTTTGTAAGCTTGACAATGGCTTCATCCTGCCCGATTACTCTTTGACCCAGCTCATCCTTCATTTTCATGAGCTTCTTGCTTTCATTTTCGGCAATCTTATTGACAGGAATGCCACTCATCATCGCTACCACGCTGGCTACATCTTCTTCCTTTACGTCGTAGACAATTTTTTCAGCTTCTTTTTCCCATTCGCGATTAGCCATTTCCAGCTCTTCGATCATCCGCTTCTCCTTGTCTCTGAGGCGCGCGGCATCTTCGAACCGCTGTTTTTTGACCATCGCATTCTTCTCTTCGCTGGTTTTTTCAATTTCTTCTTCCAGCTCTAAAATGTTTTTCGGTACGGTGATGTTTGAAAGATGAACACGGGCACCGGCTTCATCAAGCGCATCAATTGCTTTATCCGGTAAAAAACGGTCGGTGATGTACCGGTCTGTAAGCTTTACGCAGGCGTGGATGGCTTCATCGGAATACCTTACGCTGTGATGCTTCTCATACTTTTCTTTGATCTGTTTGAGAATCGTTTCGGTTTCTTCAGGTGTAGTGGCATCCACCATAATTTTCTGAAACCTACGCTCAAGGGCACCGTCTTTTTCAATGTATTGCCGGTACTCGTTGAGCGTTGTGGCACCTATAGCCTGAACATCGCCCCGGGCAAGTGCCGGCTTTAGCATGTTGGAAGCATCGAGGGAGCCGCTAGCGCCGCCGGCGCCAACTATGGTATGCAGCTCATCAATAAAGAGAATGATATTCGGTGTTTTTTCAAGCTCATTCATTACCGCCTTCATTCTCTCCTCAAACTGCCCGCGGTATTTTGTTCCGGCTACCAGGGCAGCCAGGTCAAGAGCTACAACTCTTTTGTCGTAGAGAACACGTGACACTTTACGTTTGACGATACGCAACGCTAAACCTTCGGCTATGGCTGTTTTACCAACGCCGGGTTCACCTATCAATGCCGGGTTATTTTTCTTGCGGCGACTCAAAATCTGAGCTACACGCTCAATTTCTTTTTCCCGGCCAACAATAGGATCGAGTTTGCCATCTTCTGCGAGCTTGGTCAAATCCCGACCAAAATTATCGAGAACTGGTGTTTTGCTTTTTTCCATTTTTCTTTCCCTGGAGCTTCCGGATGATTTCGAACCTTTGGATGAGCCTTCATCACCTGATGAAGGATTTTCGGATTCGCTTGCTTTTGTTCGACCAGAAATTATCATATCGAGTTCCTCTCGTACCGCGTCGTATGTAACATTGAATTGTTGTAAAATTTGTGCTGCAATATTCTCATCATCCCGTAGAAGGGACAATAGCAGATGTTCAGTTCCAATTGTATCACTCTTGTAAAGCTTGGCTTCCAAATAAGTGATACGCAAAACCTTTTCCGCCTGCTTTGTAAGCGGAATATTTCCCACGGTAACGGCACCGCCTGTACTCCGGACCGTCTCTTCGATGGTCTTTTTGAGTTTGAAAAGATCGCACTTGAGGTTTTTCAGGATCTTTATGGCGATACCATCTCCGAGACGGATAATGCCGAGAATCAGGTGCTCGGTACCGATATAATCGTGACCCAGGCGAAGTGCTTCTTCGCGGCTGAATTGAATAACATCACGGACACGATTTGAAAAATTACCTTCCATAAAATTTGAAAGATTAGAATGTTTGCAGCTACATCAGGTGAACGAGTGTAAAAGCGCATTAGTTCGCGTTCATTGAAAGTATTACACCAATGTAGTCAAATGCAAGAATGAGAAAACCGGATTCGCTTAAAATAACGATTTTCCGGTCATTTCTTGAGGCTGGGGTAATTCCATTAATTTTAGGAGAGAAGGAGCCACATCCCCGAGAATACCATTTTGAACAGTACCGTCCACCTGATAATTGTAAACGATAAATGGTACCAGCGCGCTGGTGTGAGCGGTATGTGGCGAGCCGTCGGGCTGCTTCATTTGGTCTGCATTGCCGTGGTCAGCAATTATAATCGCACGGTAATCATGCGATGCGGCCGTCTCCAATACTTTTTTCAGGCATTCATCCATCGTTTCTACAGCTTTGACGGTAGCATCAAAATCACCGGTGTGGCCGACCATATCGGGATTGGCAAAGTTTAAAATGACTAAATCATATTTCTCTTGGGAAAGAAGTTCCGTCATTTTATCGGTAACTTCGTAGGCACTCATTTCCGGTTTGAGATCATAAGTGGCTACTTTAGGGCTTGGGATCATGACACGCTCCTCACCCTTATTTGCTTCTTCGACACCACCATTGAAGAAATATGTTACATGGGGGTATTTTTCAGTTTCGGCCATACGAAGTTGTTCCAACCCGTGTGAGGAGACATATTCACCCAGGGTATTTTTCATCGACAAAGGCGGATAGGCTACATCAACCCACTCAAAATCCTTATTGTATTGAGTAAAGGAAGTGTAATGGAGATTTAGATCTTCAACCGGAAACTCCCGGAATCCGGGTTCGGAAAGTGCCTGAGTAATCTGCCGGGCGCGGTCGCCACGGATATTAAAGAAAATGATTACATCATCCGGTTCAATGCGTGATGATGGGTCTTCGCTTACTTTGGTTGGTAAAATGAACTCATCAGTGACCCCATTTTCATATGAGCGGGCAATGATTTCGGATGCGCTGCCGGTTTGATCTCCCTTACCATGCACCAGAAGATCATACGCCTTTTGAGTGCGTTCCCATCGGCGGTCGCGATCCATGGCATAGTACCGTCCGAGAATTGAAGCCAGTTTTCCGGTGCCGATTTCTTCGGCTTTCTCCTCAAATTGTTTTACGTATTGAGCTCCGCCATGAGGGGAGGTGTCGCGCCCGTCGGTGAGGGCGTGAACCCAGGTGTTTTCCAGATTATGTTGGTGGCAAAGCCGGAGCAGCGCATAAAGGTGGTTGATGTGGCTGTGAACTCCGCCATCTGAAAAAAGCCCCATCAGATGAATTTTACCCCGTTCTTTTGCTTTTTCGACAGCTTTTAAGAGCGCCCCATTCTCAAAAAAAGACCCGTCGTCAATTGCTTTATTAACGCGGGTCAATTCCTGCCAGACTATGCGTCCGGCTCCAATATTAAGGTGGCCGACTTCAGAATTGCCAAACTGTCCGTCTGGCAACCCGACATCCATGCCGGAAGCTGATAATTTAGAATTGGGATAATTTTCTAATAGTGAATCAATGTAAGGTGTTCGGGCCTTTTCGATGGCGCTGATTTCGGGATTTTCTGCGAATCCGAAGCCATCAAGAATAGTGAGGATTGCCCTGGGCATAATTAATTAAAACTGTTATAAAATTTGATGATATTCGATTTTTTATTGGCCGCATTGTTTTTGTGGACGTGGCCTTTTGCCGCCATCTTGTCAAGGTAGGCAACAGCTTCTCTTACAAGAGGCTCCGCTTCTTCTTTGCTTTGAGCTTTAAATACTTTTTTATATAGTGTACGCATTCTTGAACGCATAGCCCGGTTATGGACTCTTCTTTTTGCTTCCTGCCGTACACGTTTTACTGAAGATTTATGCTGTGGCATAATGAGTTTAAATTCGAAGTTTGGTTTTATTGTTGGATTTGATTAAAAAAAAGCATAGAAAAATACGGTTAAGAGGGTTCCGGTTCAACAATTATTTTGCGAAATTAAAATATAACTTATAATTTACGAGTCTGTATCCATGATTGTAGTAATAGACGGGCCGGCGGGAGCCGGTAAAAGCAGCACTGCCAAAGCAGTTGCAAGAAAATCCGGCATCGATTATGTCGATTCCGGAGCGATGTACCGTGGTTTTGCCGTTCTATACAATCAGGTTGGCAGGGATAAAACTTCGTTCTTTGAAGCCATTGCGAACAAACCGTTGCAGTTTGAATTCCACCGCGACGAATCGCGGGTTTATTTATACGGCCGCGATGTGACAAGCTCATTGCGCTCAGAAGAAGTGAATGAAGTTGTGAGTGAAGTTGCGGCAATGCCGGAAGTCAGGCATCAGGTGATGCTTGAATTAAGGAAAGCAGTTAAAGACAAAGAATGTATTGCTGAGGGCAGAGACCTTGGCACGGTAGTTTTTCCCGAGGCTGACCTCAAATTCTTTTTAACAGCTGATCTGGATGAACGTGCCAGAAGGCGCCTGCTCGAACAGGAAGAAAAACCGGATCAATCCGGGAATTTCTTCCGGAAAGTCCGGCAGAATTTAATGCAACGCGATGAGACAGATTCTACACGCCGGGAGGCTCCGCTGAAGAAAGCAACGGATGCCTTCGAGCTGGATACTACATCTCTTTCTTTTGATAGCCAGGTAAACAAAATAACTGAGGCAATCCAAAGAAAGCGATCAAGTTCAAAAGATCTAAGCTCTTGAACTCAATGAAGAGCTTAATTGTTCGTTTCATTTTATTCGTAATGTAAACTAAAACCTTAACCATAAACTCTAATCCCGCCTTATTTCTGAACTGATTGAGGCGAGGCAAATAAATACCCAGGAATACTCAATGACCGATGAGATAAAAAAAGAAGAAACCACCGAGGAACAACAAACTCAGGAAGCTGTTTCAACCGAAGCTGCACAGAAAGAAGCTGAGGAAAAAGAGGTTCAGGAAACAGCTGACGAAGAAACGCAGACTTCTGAGGAAGCAGAAGCTGCACATCAAGCGGAAAATGGACAGATACCATCGTTTTCCGGAGAACCAAGTGATAAAGTCTATTCTCTTGATGAGCTGGAACAGCAAAGCATCGATTACCAGGATGACGAGTATGATGAACTGGTAGAGATGTATGAGGGAACGCTCAGTTCCATTACCGAGAAAGAAATTGTTACCGGCCGGGTAGTCTCGAAAGACGATAAGTATGTAATCGTAGATATTGGATTCAAATCTGAGGGCATTGTTCCGCTCAATGAATTCCGGGACAATGAAACCATCGAACCCGGTGATGAAATTGAAGTATTTTTAGATAAAGTAGAAGACCGCGAAGGTCAGCTTGTCCTGTCACGTAAGAAAGCCGATACCCTGCGCACGTGGCAGATGATTGAAGAATATCATGAAAATGAAAAGGTAATTGAGGGATATATTAAGCGGCGCATTAAGGGTGGTATGGTTGTCGATATTAATGGAATCGACGCATTCCTGCCCGGCTCTCAAATTGATGTGCGTCCGGTACGCGATTTTGACGCCTACGTAGGGCGAACCATGGAGTTCATGGTTGTGAAGCTGAATCTCTCAAGCGAAAATGTAGTTGTATCCCACCGCGCACTGGTTGAATCTGACCTTGAAGAACAGAGAGAGCAGATTCTTGCCAGCATGGAGCCCGGACAAATTCTCGAAGGAATTGTCAAAAACATTACCGACTTCGGTGTATTTATTGATCTCGGTGGCGTTGACGGCCTGCTGCACATCACCGACCTGTCATGGGGCCGCGTTGAGCATCCATCGGAAATCGTGCGGCTGGATCAGAAGCTGAATGTAGTGGTTCTGGAGTATGATGAGGAAAGAAAACGTATTTCTCTGGGACTCAAACAACTTCAGCCACATCCGTGGGATGAGATCGACAAGAAGTATCCGGAAAAAGAGCGCGTGCAGGGTAAGGTTGTATCCATCGCTGATTACGGTGCCTTTATTGAGCTTGAAAAAGGTGTAGAGGGACTGGTTCATATCAGCGAGATGTCCTGGACACAGCACATTAAGCACCCTTCTCAACTTGTTGAGAAAAATGAGGTGATCGAATGTGTGGTGCTCAACATCAACAAGGATGAGAAAAAAGTATCGCTTGGAGTAAAACAACTTCAGGAAGATCCGTGGGAGAATCTGCTGGATCGATTCCCGATTGGTTCCAAGCATACCGGAGTCGTTCGAAATCTCACCAATTTCGGTGTCTTTGTTGAACTCGAACCCGGTATTGACGGCTTGGTTCACATCTCCGATTTAAGCTGGACCGAGAAGATCAATCACCCGAGTGAGGTAGTAAATAAAGGTGATGAACTCGAGGTATCCATCCTTTCAGTTGATTTTGACAATCGCCGGATTTCGCTGGGTCACAAACAAATTGAAGATAATCCCTGGGAAAAGTTTGCAATTGAATATGCCCGTGGCAACGAAGTGACCGGTGAGGTTACCCGAACTACGGAAAAAGGCGTATTCGTCAAACTTCCGTTGGGAGTTGAGGCTTTTATGCCGGCAAAAGAAGTGGCTCAGGAAGGTGATCATCAACAAAATTATAATGAAGCCGACGAAATTAAAGCGGTTGTAATTGAGTTTGATGAAACCAGCAAAAACATCACTTTGAGTGAAGCACAGGTTGGCACGCTCAAAGATGAGGAGAAAAAGTCTAAGCAGACAAAGAAATCTAAAAAGAAATCTTCCACATCTGCTTCTGAATCTTCAGGAGCAATGACTCTTGGGGAGATGTCCGGTCTTGAAGACCTGAAACAGCAGCTTCAGGACAAAGAGGAAGCTTCAGTTAAGAAGGAAGAAGAGAAGGATTCTGAGGAGGAAGCCAAAAAGGAGGAGGAAAAAGAAACCAAGTCGAAATCCAAATCCAAGGCTCAAAGTAAAAAGTCAGAATCTACTAAGGCTGAAGATTCAGACTCAGAAGAAACTGAAACCGGTAAAACTGAAGCCAAAGCAGAAGAAGATTCAAAATCTGAAGAAGATTCTACGGAGGACACAGACAGCTCCGAAGAATCCGAGGAGAAAAAATAATATAGCCGGTTTTTCAGTTTTATGATTGAAAAATGGATGAGGAGGTGCAAAGAGGCGCCTCCTCTTTTTTTGTCATATCTTGTTTAGAAAAATATGGAACGGATACACCCAGCCGATACGCTTAACCAGACAACTGAAGAACTCAAGTATAAGCTTGAGGGAATTGTTCCTGAGGCGGAAATTCTGCTAAAAGCTGAGATAGCTTTCGAAATCAACCGGATTAAAAAGGAAAAGAATGCGATAATTCTCGGCCATAACTATATGGAGCCGGCGCTGTATCACAGCATACCGGATTATGTTGGCGACTCACTCGGCTTGAGCAAAATATCAGCTGAAACAAATGCCGACCGGATTGTTTTTTGCGGTGTGGAATTTATGGCAGAAACAGCCAAAATTCTTAGCCCGGACAAAATGGTCTTGCTCCCGGCTGATGAGGCTGGTTGCTCGTTGGCTGCAAGCATAACCGCTGAAGATGTGAGGAAACTTAAAGAGCAGTATCCCGGTGTTCCGGTTGTTACATATGTAAATACCTACGCCGAGGTTAAGGCAGAAACGGATATATGCTGCACTTCAAGTAACGCTGCAAAAATCGTAAACCAGCTTGAGTCTGATACGGTTATCTGTCTGCCTGATGAGTTTTTAGCTAAAAATATCGCCGCGGAAACCGGTAAAAAAGTTATTTATCCCGGGCAGAATATTGAAAACAACGATACGATGGTAATTTGGAATGGCAGATGTGAAGTCCATGACCAATTCACAGTTAGCGATGTTGAAAATGTCAGGAAACAATTCCCGGATGCATTAGTGCTGGCTCACCCGGAATGTTCACCGGAAGTAGTGGAAGAATCGGATTACAGCGGCTCTACCTCTGCTATGATTAATTATGTGAAAAACTCAGATGCAAAACGCTATTTGCTTCTGACCGAATGCAGTATGGGTGATAATATCGCTGCCGAAAATAAAGATAAAGAGATGCTCGGATTATGCAGCATTCGATGCCCACACATGAATCAGATTACCCTTGAAGATACTTTAGAGAGTCTCAGAAATGATCGGGTGCAAATTGAAATAGATGAAAAAATTCGCCTGAGAGCGAAATCATCGCTGGACAGAATGCTTGAGATGAGCTGAGTTAGTGTTGGCTGGGAAGGATGAATCACCAATATTCATGGTGAATATTACCGGTATGGAACCTGTCTGTTAATTCAATGCTACCGGAAGTTTCTCCTGATGCAAACCATCCTGACAATTTTAATAAATAATCTTAATTAAATTTGTCAGGACTTTAAAATACGGTTGCAGGTAATGAAATGATTGTTGTAGTAATTGCAGTAATATTCTAAGGGATGTTTGAGTAAAATAAAAAAGGACATCCAAAAGATGCCCTTAAAATCGCGAAACGTATGTGATAGTGGCTTTATTTGTAAAAATAAACCTTATTATTCACAGAATCTTTGCCACTTTTGATCTTTTCACCGGTTTCTCTGTTGTGGGTATAGACCACATTACGCATTGAATTAAGTTCTTTTTCGTTACTGAAAGAAACTTCTAAAGCTTCTCCACCGGGTTCGAGTTTGTTTAGAGCATCTATCAATTCACGAAATTTTGAAGAACTTTTTTTCGTAATTCTTATCTCAGAGCGGGGAACAAAATTGATTTTCATAATACTGTTTAAATTATGATTTATATGTGCATGCGAAAAATACAACAATCATCTGTGTGAATCAATGATCTGTCCAATTAACTATATTATGGCACTTGTATTGTATGTAAAATAGTATGGATAATATCTTCTGATGTTTTTTCTTCTGCTTCAGCCTCATAAGATAAAATGATTCTGTGTCGTAAAATGTCATAAGCAACTTCTCTTATATCTTCGGGAGATACATAAGGTTTTTGGTTTAAGAATGCATTTGCACGTGCAGCGAGGCTCAGATTTATTGTTGCTCTTGGTGAAGCCCCGAATTCAATTAGTTGTGAAATATTCGGTACATTATATTCTTCAGGAGCGCGTGTAGCCCAAACTAAATCTACTATATATTGTTCAATTTTCGGATCAATATAAATTGAATTTATCAGTTCTCTTGTCTCAAGAATTTGTTGTGGTTGTAAAACCGGTATTATTTCAGATGGCTTTTTTGTGGTAGCCATCATCCGCATAATTTTCAACTCTTCCTGCGACGAAGGATAACCCACCTTAATCTTCAACATAAAGCGGTCAACCTGTGCTTCCGGAAGGGGGTAGGTGCCTTCCTGCTCAACCGGATTTTGAGTGGCAAGCACTAAAAAGGGATCTTCAAGAGGGAAGGTATTATCACCAATGGTGACCTGCCGCTCCTGCATAGCTTCCAGCAAGGCACTCTGCACTTTAGCTGGAGAGCGGTTGATTTCATCAGCTAAAATTAAATTAGCAAAGATCGGACCTTTTTTGACGATGAAATCACCCTCTTTTTGATTATAAATCAGGGTTCCGATCAGATCCGCCGGTAATAAATCCGGGGTGAATTGAATTCGCTGAAATTCGGTATTGATAGCTTTAGCCAGGCTTGAAACCGTCAACGTTTTGGCAAGCCCCGGCACTCCCTCCAGCAATACATGGCCGTTGCTAAGTAAACCTATCAGCAACCGGTTGATCATATAACGCTGCCCCACTATTACTTTATCCAGCTCTTCATAAACCTGGTTGATGAGGGGGAAATAATCCTGAATACGTTCTTTAATATCAGTTCCTGATTCCAATTCTGGTGGCATGGTTGTTTAAATATTTCGGGATGATTTAACTTTGTGGATGATAGCATTTTTTTGAGAAAACAGCAGAATTAACCAGATATCGCTATCAAATCAGATTAGTGAAAACCTGAAAATATCGGTTGATGCACTTACGAAATTTGGCTACCTTAGGACGCATTTTTTAAGCCCAAAAGATACAATGGTAACGTATTTATTCATATTATTTGGAACACTTGCAATTGCTTCGGCTTTGGCCATGGTCCTTAACCGAAGTACGGTAAACAGTGCGCTGTTTCTTGTGCTCAATTTGCTGTCCATCGCCGGATTATATCTGTTGCTGAAGGCACAGTTTCTTGCTGTAGTACAGGTACTTGTTTACGCAGGTGCTATTATGGTTCTGTTTTTGTTTGTGATTATGCTTCTTAACGTTGAAGATGAAGATAGCATTCTGAGCCAAATTAACCTGCGCTATATTGTTTCGGTAATTCTCGGGGTGATCGTTTTATCCCAGTTACTCTACATTACAGGCAGCATGGCTGATGCGCTTCCTCCTGTTGATGAAGATATGGTCCAGGCTGGCACAGTTGAGGCTATAGGTGATGAGTTGTTTACTACCTATATTCTTCCTTTTGAAGTCACAGCAATATTGTTAACTGCCGCCATTGTGGGAGCAATTATGATGGCACAACACAAATTCAAATAAGCAGTATATGGTTGCTTTAGACTGGTATCTGGCACTCAGTGCAATTATTTTTACGATTGGTGTGATCGGCGTTTTAACCCGCAAAAATGCCATCGTAATATTCATGTGTGCAGAATTAATGTTGAACGCAGTTAACCTCAGCCTGGTTTCTTTCAGTGCGCATCTTGGTGATGTTCATGGGCAGATTCTCGTGTTTTTCTCCCTGTGCGTAGCCGCAGCCGAGGCAGCTGTAGGCCTGGCTATTATAATCGCCATTTTCAGAAATAATCTTACTGTCGATATCACCCGCATAAATCTATTGCGATGGTGATGATAGATTGTTTAGAACCGAAAAACATTTACAAGGATAACAGCTAAATCGTATCGTCCTCTTGGCTGAACTAATTCCATTTATTATCGGGATTCCCCTGCTGGGATTTTTAATCAACGGCCTGTTAGGTCTGGCCTTCCCGGCGTGGCGTGAACAAAAACTATTAATTGGCAT
>CAZDIA010000059.1:0-14928 GCA_964505385.1 uncultured Chitinophagales bacterium | reverse complement strand
TTAAGTTATCACGGTTTACCAACGACCTCGTCTCGGCCGGTCACCCGCACGGCCGGCACCGCGGCCCCGCTCACCTGCCCAGGTTGGTCTTAGATTTTCATCTCTTAGCTGATGTGAAATGCCGTTAGCTGTAAATTTCTTCGCGACAAAATGCTCATCTTCCATTTGTTCCGTGCGGAAGCCATGAACTTCGATAGTTTGACCTGCTTCCAGGTTTTCAACATAGGATTTTACGGCATGAGCAGCGCCAAGGTGAATGTTGTAAACCTCACCATCTTCCTCACTTTTTATAAAAATATGGGTACCTATGACAGCACGGCCGGTTGTGTTTTCACAAGGGCCGGTTTCCACCCGATCCAGTTCACCGGAAATAACTTCAATCTCCGGCTGAACTCCCTGTCTGGCCATGCCGGTTTCGTCGCCCTGTCCTTTCTGGGCAAAAGCAGCAGGATTAGCTGCCAAAACCACTCCTGCAATAATTATCAAAACATATGCCGTGAGCTTCATAATTGTTTCCTCAAATAGATTACTTGAAACATTTTCAGTTGATATACTACTTATTTATATAGACGTATTGATCAAAATAAAGTTTGACAAAAAACAAACGTATTGAATAGTATCCTTCAGTTTTAATGTAGAGTATCCGCTATGTAACTATGGCGAAAAATACCTTAAGGAATTATTTGAAAAATGATATTTTGAAATATCAACCTTCACAGTAAAAAAATGAGCGTCATGACAAAACAATCTATTTACCTATTTTGTTTATTAATTATTTTCCTATTGGCAAAATGCGGACCGGCAGAGGAGGAGACTGAACCTGAACCCGATATTGAACAAGAGGCCGAACTGTATCAGGATGAAGAGCGAATAAATTTTGCTGAGATTAATCATTATTTGCATGGCATATATATGACATCCGCTATATCACGAGAATCCGAAATGGGGCATGAAAATTACCGCCCGGAGTTGTTTGATGAGCCAATGAGAAACCGGGCTGAACAGTGGCTTGAATATATCCAATGGATTGAGTCCAACTTAAACCAGGACGGTCGCCTCTATGAGAGTATTTCAAGGGAAGGTGAGAATGTTGATGAAACTCTGAAAATGGAGAATTATCAAAATGCGGTATATCATTACCATATGCATCACAGGGGTGACCGCTACGAGCATCATGATGGCCTTGATGATCGAATATTTCAAAGGCCTTCCAGATTTATTTCAAATATAGGTGTTTATTTATTGCAGAATCACTTAGAAGATGGATTGTTTTATCTTGATTCAGAACATACCGAATATGACAATAACAGTATGAGTCTTGGACTGGATGGAATTCACGGTCATATCTACGCCTGGATCAGATGGGACAAACCCGGTGGAGAAGATGACATGGGAGAATTAACTGAAGATTTTTTGATTACATGGCTTCGGGTAGGCCCGGATGGACTTACCGAATACTCTCGTGAAATTGCCGATCAGTTGGATGCTCACTGGAATGAGGATGCAGGAATTTATGATTTTGGTTCAGGCACCACTTATTCCCTCGAAGAATTAGGAGGTTTGATCCGTGGTAAAAAAGCTGTTTATGAAATGCTTTATGTGTTTGGCGGTGATGGTGACAGGGAGAGAATAGAGACTATGTTCAATCGCGGAGCGGATATCGTGGAGGCCACGCTTGATGCAGCGCAACCCTGGGGTTTGCCTTCAGAAATTATGTTTGAAAACGGTGAAGCGGTGGCAGCTTCTGATGAAGTTGATTTAACGCAACTTTATACTTTTATAAATACCAAACTTGGTGGTTTCAGTTACGAGCGTGAACGCGAGGGAACTTCAATGATGCTGCAAAATGAAAGACCGGATTTGATTGAAGCCTTAGGTGAATTTACAGATAATGTACTGTTGCATTCCATAGATGATTGGCAACAAAATGGTTTTTTGATTTCATCTGTTGACTTTGAAACCGGTGAAATCATTGATGATCGCCACGCAGTTAGTCCAATTGGAATGTTTATCACAGCAGCTGGCAATGCATACCGTGCCGGAGATGCATTCGAAAGAGCCAGCGATTGGGACGATGTAAGCGATGAAGTTCGTGAAAATTCAGAACTGCTCTACGATACGATTATATCACATACAGAATTTCTTGAACAGAATTACCTGCTGCCGTAAAAGGATTAAAAGAAGATAATCGTTCGATAGAGAAGATTCAGGAATTTCACCGCAACGGCCACAACGGAGGCGCGACGTGCACAACGTTGATTCCAGTTATTCCTTCGTTGTGTTCGCCTTGCCTTCTTAGTGCTCGTAGTGGTGAAAAACCAACCAAAAAACTCTAATTCAAGAAAGTTCTTGAATTATTTTGTAAACTCTTTGATACCTTCTTTCTTAAAGCTTCCGCGTATATCAATAGCGTAAGCGCCATCGCCTTCCGGTAAGACATATAGCGGGTTGATCTCCAGTTCTGATATTTCAGGGTAATCGGCGGCAATGCGTGAAATCCGCATCAAATAATCCCGGACTGCATCTCTGTCGGCTGCGGGAGCATTACGCCACCCTTTTAATTTGATACCCGCTCTGGTAGAATCTATCAGGTGATCAGCCTGGTGGGAGTTGAGCGGCGCGATATCTGATGCCACATCTTTCAATAGCTCAACCTCAGTTCCTCCGGTGCCAAATAAAACCATAGGTCCGAATTGGGGATCCTGGTGGATTCCAAGTATAAGCTCCTGCCCGTCATTCAACATTTTCTGAATCAACACCCCATCCATCGATCCGTTCACATTGCTCACAGAACCGGCTATGCTGCTCCAGGCGCTTTGGACCTCCTTATCATTGTTCAGGTTCAATTGCACACCGCCAACATCGGTCTTGTGAGTGATATCACCGGAAACCAGCTTCATAGCTACGGGATAACCAATCTGTGCAGCCGCTTGTACTGCTTCATCCGCACTGGAGGCAAACTCCTGAGGAGGTAATTTGATACCATATGACTTAATAAGATCACTCCAGTTTTCTTCTGAAATCGCGCGTTTTGCAGCTTCTTTGTCTATGTCATTAAACTCAGGAATCTGTTCCGTTGGCAATTGAAGCCAATTCTTTCGCTCCACCATGATACGCAATACATCAGCCACTCTTTCAGGAAAAGCGACATTCGGCACTCTTCGTTTGTTCAGAATTTCCAACGCATTTTCTATAGACATTTTCCCCATCAGCGAGGTGATCACGGGTTTGTTATGTACGCTTGCTACTTCTGCAACAACTTCTGCGAGACTTGCCGGGAGAAACCAATCCTGTGGTGCCTGAATCACGACAACCGCATCAACTGTCTCATCAGCAAGAATGGCATCCAGGGCGACAGCATACGTGCCCGGCCCTGAGCCCGCAAGTACATCCACCGGATTATTAACACTCGCTGCGGAAGGCATTCGAGACCTGAGGTAGGAACGTGTTTCTTCGGTGAGCGGTGCCAACTCAAGCCCGGCATCTTCCATGGCATCAACGGCTACAATGCCCGGACCGCCGGCGTTGGTGAGTACCGCAACCCGGTTCCCCTGCGGAAGGGGCTGCCAGGCAAGAGCTCTCGCCCAATCAAACATTTCTTCGGTCGTCTCCGCCTGTATTACACCGCACCGTTTAAAAGCTGCACGATAAGCCTCGCTGCTGCCGGCAAGAGCACCTGTGTGCGAAACAACCGCTTGTGCACCGCTTTGGCCTCTTCCGGCTTTCAAAACCACAAAAGGTTTATCATGGGCAATCTTATTCGCCATTTCCATAAAGGCACGACCGTCCGACAACCCTTCAATATAAGCAGTAATGACTTTTGTCTGGCGATCATAATAAATAGCTTCCAGCATCTCAGTTTCATTGACATCAATTTGATTGCCAAGACTTACCATTCTGGAAAAACCGACCCCGGAACCCCGCGCCCAGTCAATAACTGCGGCAACCATGGCACCCGATTGTGATGAAAACCCGATTTCTCCCTGTTCCGGCATCCCGGTTACGAATGTCGTGTTAACCTGTTTATGAGTGTCAATCAGCCCGATGCAGTTCGGGCCTAATACCCGAATGCCGTACTCATTAGCTACTTTGAGCACTTCCTTTTCGCGTCTTTGCCCTTCATCACCCGTTTCACTGAAACCTCCGCTGATGATGATTGCCAGTTTTATTCCCCGCTCTCCGACATCAGTTAAAGTGCCTGCTACCTTTTGGGCGGGTACAATTAGAATAGCGATATCAACCGGGTCGGGAATTTCGGAAACGGACGGATAAGATGGTAACCCGAGTACGTCAGAGGTGGTGGGGTTAACCGGGTAAATTTTCCCCGAAAAACGGTATTCCTTTAGGTTGCGCACAACTCCGTAGCCAAGCTTGTGTGGATTGCGGGACGCTCCGATTACAGCTACTCCCCGGGGATTAAAGAAGGGTACAAGTTTCATAAAAATTTAAGCTTTTATTACCTTTTTAATACAAAATATACTGATTTTTGTACTGTTAGATAATATGAAAAGGTAGAGATTCTTGATGCAGTTCAGGTTAACTGAATTCAGATGATCCTGTCAATCATTATTACTGATACACTTGCTTTATGAAAATTGATCGAATGAATACTAATCGAAATCACCTTCAGTATAGTTTTTTAAATTAAATTCATACATAATTGTTATATAGCATATGGTTACTGTTTGATATGAAGGTCTGCTGAAAATTATTTAAAGTAAATTTAATACAGAATTCGCCCATTTACCGGTCTATGAAAATTATTTTACTAATAATAACTGTATTATTACTTGCATTTCGGGTTAATTCGCAAACCCCAAATGCTGATCGTTTATCTCATGAGATGGATTCCCTGATGACCGCTATTAGTGAATACGAATTATTCAATGGTGCTGTTCTGGTAGCTGAAGAAGACGATGTTGTTTATAAAAATGCATTCGGAAAAGCTAACTTCGAGTGGGGCATACCTAATACTACTGACACAAAATTTCTGATAGGATCCATCACAAAAACCTTCACGGCGGTTCTTACCCTGCGCCTTGTCGAGTTGGAGAAAATCAATCTGGATGATGTAATCACGGATCACCTTGAAGACTATCCGTCAGAAACAGGGGATAAAATCAAGATTGAGCATCTTCTTGTGCAGTCATCCGGAATACCGGATTATATTGAATTGCACGACTTTTTGTCCACAAAAGCATTACAAGAGCACGACAAGGATGAGTTTCCAAAGTTTTTTGCTGATCTCGAGTTGGAGTTTGAACCAGGAACTGATTGGAATTACGGAAATTCCGGCTATTACCTGCTCGGCCTGATTATAGAAGAGGTAACCGGAGTGAATTACGATGAAGCTATGCAGAAACACATCCTGGAACCCGCCGGATTAGAAAACACAGGTTATGCATGGTCGTCTGAAATTATTGAAAACCTTGCAGCCGGTTATGTAACTACGCCCGAAGGTATTGAAAATGCTCCATATATACACTCAAGCGCTGGTTACTCGGCCGGAATGATGTACTCTACAGTTGAGGATTTATTCGAATGGACAAGACGTTTGAATTCGGGGGATGTGATTGAAAATGATCATTATTTCATAAATATGATCACTCCTCAAAAAGAGGATTACGGGTTTGGAATATTTGTCGGGGAACAGCGAATTGGTGATCACTATGAACTGGTTTTCGGCCATGCAGGCACGATAAACGGCTTTTCCTCGCAGCTTACCTACTTATCCGACAGTGATTATACTATTATCATTATGGATAATACCCAGCAGTGCACTTCCAGAATATATTTCGCTCTCCGGGATTTGATTTTCGGAAAGGATGCTCCGGAAATAAGTGAATCGATGTCCCAGATTTTAGGCAGAAAAGTAGCCAGTGAAGGTGTGGATGCAGCGGTAGAGCTGTTTTATGAGCTAAGGGAAAATAATCCGGAACTGTGCCAGGATTACAGTGAATTCAGTAGATTGACAGATTTTTATATGCAGCGGGATCAGATTGAAAAAGCCATAGAAATATTTCGGTTAAAGGCTGAAATATTCCCATCCGACTCTTCTATATTGGTGGATAAAGGAAATGCGTATCTTGACTTGGATCAGAAGGAAAAAGCTCACGAAAGTTTCAAGAAAGCCATTGAGATCAATCCTCGCAATGAAACTGCCCAGGCTAAATTGAGAGAACTCGAGCAAACCTCAAAGGCCTGGTAAAGGTTGCCGACCCGTAAATTTCTGCCGCAAGCAACACAACAGATTCACTGCGAAAATTTATCGTCTTCATAAACTTCCGCGGCGAACGTCATCCCGACCGGAATCGCGCTCGGATTTCAGTTTCAGGTTATTGATACAACCGCGATGGAGTGGAGGGATCTGTGTAGTAAGTAACTTGCCATAACCTCGATCAGTAGTATGGCACAAATCTTGCCATCACAGACCCCTCCATTCCTCCCGACTGTGTCGGGATCCAGTCGGGGTGACAAGTAAGTTATTTTTTGCAACATTATAATTTACAGAGCATTAAACGAAAAATTTATTATTAGGTTTTCAGGTCAGGTGTGCTGAAGTTATTGAATAGAATCAAACTTTTGCCGGATAGTATCTGAAGGTGGATTATCGGTTATGCTGAATATGTATATCACAAGCATGGAAAGGAGAAATCCCGGCAGGATTTCGTAGAGGTCGAATAAGTCGCCTTCAAGATTATTCCATGCGACTACGACTACAGCTCCTGTAATCACACCGGCAAGTGCTCCGCGAAGTGTCATTCGAGACCAGAATCGAGAAAGGATAATCACCGGTCCGAATGAAGCTCCAAAGCCGGCCAGGCATAGGCAACCAACTCAAGCACCATACTTTCCGGATTATAGGCGATAATGAGCACGACTATCGCAACCAGAACGACACTTATTCTGCTGACCCATAGCAGTTCGTTTTTGCTTGCTGACGGGCGCATCATCCCTTTATAAAAATCCTCAGCTCACAGTTAAAAAATCCGCCGATAAATGTATAAACAACAATCACTGCTGAACCTGACCAAAGCGCAGCCTCATAATTCCATCCGAAAGTAGTTTCAAACAATTTAGCACCCGCTACCATATCCGAAGCTGTATAAATGTGGTTACTGAGGCAGGGTTCATGACTCCTGCTCCCGGTGTTTGTAGTAATTAATGATCGAAAGTATCACTACAGTCAGCATCGGCACGATGAACCAAAACCACGTGCCGAGAGTAAGTCCTGCATCATCCATAAGAACACTCCACTTAATTTCTAATTTTGGTTTCAACACTAAGTCCTTGAATACCCGCCTAATATGTGATAATCAACATTCAGGCACAAGTGGGATATTGCACGAAAATCCTTATAGGTATCAATTTAGCTTTATTTTGTAATTTAAAGTGGTATAACATTGCTCACAAAACCTGGCTGATCATGAAGAATACCGGCCTTCAACAACCCGACCGTGTGCTGCACCGGGATCAGGTAAAGCTTAGCACCAACTTTTTCGATAGTGACAGAATGCTTCAGGATTATATCCGCAAGTATATTCCTGAAAAATCGCGCAAATACATGATGCCCAAATGGCATAAAACCGGTGAGCGGGCAGCGTGCGAAATGGATGAGCTGTCGCTTTTGGCTGATCAAAACGAGCCGGAACTTATCAGGCGCGACAAATGGGGGGAGGAAATCAATGAAATCCGGTTTCATCCTGCTTATTGGCGATTGATGGATTTTGCCGTTGAATCTGAAATGATGCGCATCAAATGGGATCCCGATTGCCGGCGCCGGTTCCGGGGCGAAAGAAACACGCTGAGTTTTATATCCGGTTTTATCTATAGCTTAAGTGAAATGGGCCAGTACTGTCCGCTGTGTATGACGGATGGTGCGGCGCTTCTGCTTGACCGTTACGCTGATGAAGAAACCCGTGAGCGAATCATGCCGGGATTCAGCGCTACTGATGGGCGGTCCCTGACCACCGGAGCTATGTATCTGACTGAAAAATCAGGTGGTTCAGACGTGGGTGCGAATCTTGTTGAAGCTCATCATGAAAATGGACGCTGGTATCGGCTGTATGGTGAAAAATGGTTCTGCAGCAATGCCAATAACGATGTGGCAATGGTTTTGGCCCGAACTGATCCCGAAAAACCCGGTACACGGGGATTATCGCTGTTTCTGGTTGAACCGAAATTCCCGGATGGTACGGTAAACCCTGTCAATGTGGTACGGATCAAAGATAAAATGGGGGTGCGATCAATGGCATCGGCGGAATGCCGGTTCGAAGGCACCCGCGCCTGGCTGATCGGAGAGGAATTTGAAGGTTTTAAGATGATGACGGATATGATAAATCTGTCGCGCTTGTACAATTCGGTAGCCGGAGTTGCAGGAACCCGCCGGGCTCTGATCGAGGCGTACCAGTTTTTAATCAACCGGAGATCTTTTGGCCGGGAGATGTTGGATCACGCGCTTATAAGGGAAAAACTCAATGAGCTGGGTGCTCTCCACGTAGCAAATTTCCTGCTCGTATGGCGAACCGTCCGCGCTATGGATGCGGCTGAAAATGGTGATGAACAAGAAGCTGAGCGCCTGCGCTTGCTGATTCCTATGGCAAAATGGTGGTCAGCGGAAAAATCGGTATATGTCGCACGTGAGGCGATGGAACTCATGGGTGGCATCGGCTACATAGAAGATCAGGTGATGCCCAAACTCTTAAGGGACGTAAATGTATTGCCGATCTGGGAAGGGTCGGGGAATATTATCGTGCTGGACATGCTGAGAGCGATGTACAAATCAGATGGCATGAAATACCTGAGAGAAGAAATTAATTCGCTGATCAGTAAACATACTGTGCCGGACGACATTAAGCAGTTCAAAGAAAAAGTTTTCCGGGAGCTGGATGAACTCCCCGATATGGATCAGGATACAAGGGAAGCATCTGCAAAACCAACTTTTTTGCGACTGATTCACCTATACCAGGCTTTACTTATGAAACAGGAAGATGAAGAATGGGCAGATTTGGCATTTCAATGGTATCAGCAGCGGGTGTTGCAACAAGCACCCGGGCGTATAACCCCTGCAGGAAGGGATGAGGTGGAAAAAATCATTGCCTGGATGATTTAACATTGCACCGGAGAGATTTTAGAAATAATTTGATGTAATACTCGTGTTTTTGACGTCCTATAGACAATACGGCTTACTACGTTTAACCCTACAGATTATCGGAGTGCATTATGAAACAATGGTATAATACGTGCTTTTTTTTCGGAATAGCATTACTACTTCTCTTGCCGGGCATCACAAAAGGGCAGGCAACGGATTATTTGCCGCAAGCAGAAGGCACAGCGTGGCAGTACAATACTTATTTCAGTGATATTGATGATGAGTTTGATGATGATATCCCGGAAGCAATTGCTTTCAGGGACTCACTTGCAGTTATTTACACTGAGAATGATGCTACTGTATATCAAATTATTTCAGGCCTGAACCAAGAGGATGAGGTTGAAACCGGCTATGAGTGGATGGTTAAGGATGATGCGATCGGTCCGAGAATAGAAATACCTGAATTTGAAATACCTGATAACGATATATTCGCGCTGGCAACGCAGCCTGATAATCTTTGGGCACTGATGGCACTATCAGATGAATTTGATCCTGAAGATCCGCCTTTTTTGCCAATGTATAACTTTGATACAGAGTCCGGAGAGGGTTGGGAGATCATCTCAATTGAAGAACAATTTGAGATTCCGGATGAATTTGATGAGGAGATTGAAGATGATATCATCGAATTGATTGAAGAGATTGGAATTGAAATTCAACTTATGGGCAGAAGAGGTGATCCAGCCGAAGTTGAAATGGACGATGAATCATACGATGCCGAAACATTTGAAACGATTGTAAATCTGGATTTGGAATTAATTGCCGAAGGTGGGTTTTCAATTTCACTGCCGATATTTGAAGATTATACATTGTACAGTTACTGGGTGGAAGGTAAGGGGCTTGCCCAATTGGAGGCTGATTCCCACGAAGTAGATTTGGACCTCGGGCTGCCGGAGTTTCGCCTTGCACAAGATGACGAGTTACCGGAGGAGTTCACTGTACCGGGCCACAGCACGCATATGAGCAACTTCGAAGAGGGTGATCCAACTTCCGCGCAGCCGGTAGATCATGCTGAGACTCCGCAGGAAGCTACATTATCACAAAATTATCCCAATCCGTTTAATCCGGCTACGACCATCGAATATGCAGTTCCTGAAGGCGGGCAGGTTAAGCTGGAAATTTTTGATATGACCGGCCGCAAAATTACTACACTGGTTGATGAACCACAGCAAGCCGGCACATACGAAATCAGCTGGGATGCATCTGACTACCCGAGCGGCGTATATATCTACAGGCTCAGTGCTGGTGATGTTGTTCTGTCAAATCAAATGACGCTTGTGAAATAGCGGGGCATTTTATCTGGCAGCGATGGTGCCGGAATTTTGCAGTTCTTCCAGCTTTGTCATGCTGATGCCGAGTGTTTCATTTAAAACACGTTTAGTGGATGAACCAAGCTCAGGAGGCGGAGTCATCCATTCGGCAGACTCCGTGTTACCGGTTGGGATGCCTTTGATTGTACCGTAATCCGGATGGGTTCCCGTGAATAAACCGGTGTTTCCGTATCGTTCAACTGCGGCGGATACCGGAAGGATCTCCCCGCAGGGAATTCGTCTGGATTTAAAACTTTCAATCATTGCTTTCCCATCCTGCTGAGTCTGAAAAATCTCACTCAGCACTGTCCGGAGCTCATCCCGGTTTGCAGAGCGTTCCGGATTGGTAGAAAATTTAGGATCATCGGATATATCTTCGTAACCCAGAATCTCCATCATCAGCCGGAACTGAGCATCATTACCGATTGCCAGCAGTACACGGACTCCATCACCGGTTTGAAACACGGATCCATACGGATAAATATGCGGATGTTCCGATCCGAGATTTTGAGGCTCGGCTCCGGCAACCAGCCATCCTGAACCCTGATTTGCCAGGGATGCAAGCGCTGCTTCCATCAGTGAAACCGATAAATATGCCCCTTCGCCATCACGCTCTCGTTTCATTAAAGCCATCAGGATTTTTTCCTTTAAATGATGTGCTGCCAAAACATCCATTAACGCAACCGGCATTTTTAACGGGCCGCTTTCGGTTGTGCCGTTCATATACATAAACCCCGACTCCGCCTGTATCACCGCATCAAAAGCGGGGCGCGGGTCATCATCACCAAAACCGGTTATAGCTCCATAAATAAGATTGGCTTTCAATTCACGAAGGGTAGGATAGTCAGCCTGAAGTTTTTCGGCATCTCCGGCCTTATAGCTCGTCAATACAATGTCGGATTTACTTACAAGCTGATGAAATATTTCCCGCCCGACTTCAGATTTTAAATTTAACGCAACCGATTCTTTGCCCCAGTTTGCGCAGCTGAAATAACTGCTGACAGTAGTATTCTCAGGCTCACCGGCTACTTTCCATGTACGCGTAACATCACCCCGGCCCGCAGGTTCGATTTTTATTACCCTTGCTCCGTGTTCAGCCAGAAACATCCCGACCAGCGGTCCGGCAAGAACCCCGGCCGGTTCCAATACAGTAAGACCTTCCAATAATTTATTCATCAGTAAAAAATAATTTCTGTTAGTTGCTTATTGAGCTTTTAACCAATCCATTAAGAATAATTTCTAAAAATTGCTTTATAGCAAAAAGCTCAACCGAAAGGGTACGAATTGCAGTTTTGAAATGCTATATTTGATGAAATTATTTAACCCGAAAAATAAATTATGTCATACAATTTATACTTACTGTTACATTTGATCGGCGTAATATTCGTATTTCTTGCACTTGGCGGAACCGTTGTCCATGTGATTAATGGAGGCACCAAAGAAACCAACACCTGGAGAACTCCTCTGACTATCATTCATGGTATTGCAATGGTAATTATGCTTGTTGCCGGTTTTGGCCTGATGGCTCGTATCGGAATTGATCACGCTGCCTTCCCCGGCTGGATTTGGGGAAAACTTTTACTCTGGGTATTGCTTGGCGCCGCTATAGCATTGCCATACAGAGTACCGCAATGGGCGAAACCGATGGCACTTATTTTGCCGATTCTGGGTATCCTTGCTACATGGCTGGCCATTTATAAACCTTTTTAGAAAGGTGTAGATTAAAGGCGCAATGGTATTAAGGTATTGGGCAGAGGCTGCTATTATTACATTGTCCGAGCACAGGGGGGACAAGAGGGTTTCGCCCTCTGTTAAAAAAGCTGTCATTCCGACCATAAGCCAATCACTAATAATCCAGGTAAATTCACTGCTGCAATTAACGGCAACGCCCTCTGCCGTACCTCATGGGAGGAATCTCCATCCAACAAGCAACGCATTAGCCACAAACAATTAATGACACGTTAGCAGCCACTGCGGGGAGATTCTTCACTTCGCTGCGCTCCGTTCAGAATGACACGGAGGGCAAGGGGGAGAAGAGGGCTTCGCCCTCTGTTAAAAACTGTCATTCCGACCATTAGCTAATCACTAATAATCCAGGTAAATTCACATCTGCAATTAACGGCAACACCCTCTGCCGTACCTCATGGGAGGAATCTCCATCCAACAAGCAACTCATTAGCCACAAACAATTAATGACACGTTAGCAGCCACTGCGGGGAGATTCTTCACTTCGCTGCGCTCCGTTCAGAATGACACGGAGGGCAAGGGGGAGAAGAGGGTTTCGCCCTCTGTTAAAAAAGCTGTCATTCCGACCATAAGCCAATCACTAATAATCCAGGTAAATTCACTGCTGCAATTAACGGCAACGCCCTCTGCCGTACCTCATGGGAGGAATCTCCATCCAACAAGCAACGCATTAGCCACAAACGATTAATGGCACCTTAGCAGCCCACTACCGGGAGATTCTTCACTTCTCTGCGCTTCCTTCAGAAATTGTTCCGGTTTCCCTTGAGGTGTCTGATTAACCAGGTACAACAAATTTCAATAACAGGCGATATATACTGTTGTAATAGATACTATTTTGATTATTTGACCCGAAAATTTTTTATCCATGAATTTTTATAGTCGCAAACTTGTTAAACCCCATGATTTGAATCCCGGAGGCACTCTTTTTGGAGGAACAGTTCTCCAGTGGATTGATGAAGAAGCAGCAATTTACGTTGCCTGCCAGTTAGATCGTCCGAAAATAGTTACCAAGTACATGTCAGAAATCGACTTTGTAAGCAGCGCGAAACTTGGTGATGTGGTCGAAATTGGTTTGGAAACCGTAGCTATGGGGAAGACTTCAATCACGGTTAGATGCGTGGCAAGAAACAAGTTTACCAAAGAGGATATCATCACAATTGAAAAAATAGTTTTCGTGCGAATCGATGAAGAGGGAAACCCGATTCCACACGGCAAAACTATGGAAGTAAACAATACAACGATTTAAGCTCTGATAATACACAAATTACAAATTACAAATAACAAATCTCAAATAAATTCCAATAATCAATGACCCAAAGGAAGCTTGGTACTTGACTGAAAGCATTGATTCGAGGAGGCGGGTGCTTAATTTTTTGGTATTGTGATTTGAGTATTGTGTGTTATTTGAATTTTGTGATTTTCAAATTGATTGTTACGAATTTTGAGCAAAATCACGCGGGAATAAATTTTAAAGATATCGATGGCAAACGTATTTAACTTTTATATACACACCGGTGAGGGAAATCGCTCACTCACACACGCCATAATAGCAATTATATGTGGTGCGGCGATTCTGATGTGGCCTGGCCTGGTCTATTATTTTGCCGGAGGTTATCTGCTTGCGATGGGTTTAATTTTTTATTTCTTTGGAGGCGCGGCCGCTATTACCGTGTTATCAGTATTGGCCGGTGTTTTTATTCTGGTTTTTCCTAATGCCATTCCACTGATATTTTCATTTTTCCTCTTCTTTTTTGCCGCTTCTATTGTCTTGACCGTTGGATTATCTTTAATGGCGATTATCCCGTTTACAGCCGGTGTAATTCTACTGGTATTTCCTGACATTATACCCTACACCATCGCCATATTTCTGCTTATATTCGGACTTTTCGTAGTGGCAAGTCGCAGAGAAAGAGCTGTCGCGGCATGATTATGTCAAACTCAAACGTTATAGAATTTTGATATGGAAACAAATTAAGCTCTATTTTAGCTTTAGCATAATAGTATAAGTTTATATACAACTATACAGTTTACTGCCGGAGTACTGCATGTGCCCGGCCCGCGTTTTCGTAGTAAAGTATTCACCCGATAACCAATTGCAATATAATTGAGTCAGAATAACAACGATTCCCCGGAAAAAGGTAACGAAAACAGACAAGATCAGGACAATCAAACCCAACCACCGTTGGGAGGTAACAGGATAATGTTTTTTTACCTGTTGATTGTCGTACTGCTCGGTAGCTGGATTATTTATTCGTTTGCAGGCGGACTATACGGGCCTACCGAAATCAACTACACAACTTTTCGCAGCGAGTTAAAGGCCGGAAATGTTGAAGAAATCAAGGTACAGGGTGATGAAATTGAGGGTAAGTTTGTTGAAGCCATAGATCAGACTACTCCCGACGGTGAAACCCAAAAGATTGAAGAATTTTACACCTATGTGCCCAGCTTTGGTGACGATGAACTGTTTTCTATACTGGATGAAAAAGGTGTGGTGATTGCCACACAGCCGGAAGGTAATATTTTTTGGTGGTATCTGCTTTTCGGAACACTTCCATTCCTCATATTGATCTTAATAGCATGGTCATTCTTTCGGCGTATGCAGGGACAAAACCAGGGGATGTTCAGTATTGGTAAAAGCCAGGCTAAACTGCATAAACCGGGTGAAGGGAAGAAGAAAACCACGTTCGAGGATGTTGCGGGTGCCAGAGAAGCTAAATCAGAGCT
>CAZDIA010000058.1:0-15118 GCA_964505385.1 uncultured Chitinophagales bacterium | reverse complement strand
GGACAGATAAAAGAGCAGCAAAAAGGAAAAGACGCGGTTTCGAAGGCTAAGACCAAGACCGATAAAAAAACATCTGAAGACGGGCAGACTAACTCCCAAAACGCATCGGGGGTTGGAGATTCGAAAACCAAATCCTCTTCAACTGATAACAGGGATTCGCAAGACAGCGCATCCGGATCTGATACTTCTTCTTCCGGAAAATCCGGGAATAAGAATAAGAGTGAGGGGGATGGCTCTGATGGAAAAGAGGACTAATAAAAACGATCTCTATAGTTGATCCGGATGTCCCGGGTCAACTGAGTTATCCGAGAGCGTTTGGGAGCGTTTTTCGTTAGTTCAAATGTCTTGTCCTGAAAACAGGCAGTCAGAATAATAGTTAAAATGAGCAACAAACAGCTTGTCCCAAATAAACCTGTCAATGGATCAACGAAAGCGAGAAACAAGAAAACGACAGATTGTCGCCTTACCCTTTCTTTAATGCCTTCTTCGCCGTAGCTTAAGCGGAAACATCCTTAAATGATGAATCCGCATTGACATCTCTGAAAGAAATTACCTACTACTTTTCGGTTTTTCGAAAGCACCTCGGCCGCAGGTTATATGTCGTGTTTTTGCTTACGGGACTCGCTGTTATAGCCGAGACGTTCGGCATAGCCATGCTACTGCCGCTTCTGGAGATGATGGAAAATGGTGAAGCGGCAGAAGAATCCTCCCGAATCGGTATGGTGCTGAGTGACATGCTTCATTTTCTCGGTATCGGCGAATCCATGATCGGGATCATGATATTCATCGCAGGGATTTTCCTCGCTAAAGGCGCTGTTAAATTTGGAGAAGGTTGGTATAAAGCAACGCTATCAGCGGATCTGCTCAGGGAAATGAAAGCCGGGCTCTTCCGGCAGTACAGTAACATGGATTACAGCTATTATACCGCGCGGAATACGGGTCATTTCATCAACATCATCTCCCAGCAGGTCAACCGGCTGCTTTTCGCCTTTGAAGGGTACAAAAGGTTTCTGTCACAGGTCATCATCACCATACTCTATATGGCCGTAGCTTTTATGATCTCCTGGAAATTCGCCCTTATGGCGACAGTCGCCGGAGTGCTTATTCTCTATCTGTTTTCCCGGCTCAATGAATACGTTAAAGAATTATCCCGCAATACCTCAGAGGAAAACACCACGCTGCACCGGCAGCTGGTGCAGACGATCCAGGCATTTCCCTACATAGCCGCTACAGGACGGGTAGGCCGGCTTGGTGATAAAGTGATGCAAAGCATCTACCGGCTTACGGGATATTACCGCAACCAGCAGATTGCTCACTCTTTTACCCAGGCTCTGCGCGAACCGGTCGCCGTACTGGTGATTTTACTGATTGTCATCATTCAGCTCGCTTTTTTTGAAGCCCGGCTTGCTCCCATCCTGGTATCGCTGGTGCTGATTTATCGTGCGATGGGGCATGTGATCACGATCCAATCCTCCTGGCAGCAAGCGATGAACATGATTGGCGGTCTCGAAATGGTTGAAAAGGAGTTTAAAGAGCTTGATCATAATCAGGAAAAACAAGGTGAGCAGCAAATCGGCAAGTTCAGCAAGGAAATCAGGTTTGAAGAAGTTTCCTATTTCTATACCGACAGGGAAGAAGCTGTATTGAAGGATATCACCTTGCAAATCCCGGCAAAATCGGTGGTTGCGTTTTTTGGTCCGTCGGGCGCCGGCAAAACCACGCTCATTGACATGCTTTCGCTGCTTTTAACACCCCGGTCCGGAAGAATTGTTATCGACGGATTACCGCATGATCAGATCGACCGAAGCTCCTGGCGGCGACAAATCGGGTATGTTCCTCAGGAAACCGTCATATTTGATGATACAATTGCCAATAACATCTCACTATGGCAAAGTGATGCGGGAGATGAACAGGAGCTGAATCAAAAAATCACTGACGCGGCCGAACGCGCTAATGCCATGCCATTTATCCGGGAGTTGCCGGAAGGGTTGCAAACGCATGTCGGTGATCGTGGAGTACGACTGTCCGGCGGACAAAAACAGCGTCTTGCCATCGCACGGGAGCTGTTCAAAAACCCGGAACTCCTCATCCTTGATGAAGCCACCAGCTCACTCGACTCGGATTCGGAAAGATATATCCACGAAAGCCTGCAAAAACTGAAAGGTGAGCTTACGATCGTCCTCATTGCCCACCGGATTTCATCAATTCGCCATGCTGATCAGATTTTTGTTATGGATAAAGGCGAAATCGCATCAAGAGGAACCTACGATGAGTTGTTAGCAACGGATCCCTCTTTTCGCAGATTTACCGAGTCGCAGCAGGTGTAAGTTTAGGATTTCACCATCGCCGGGTAGTTTTGAAAACCTGCATAAAATACATCCGTTTATTATATTGGAGTATAGTGATGGTGCCTATCCGAAAAATCAGAGTAGAGTAGTATAGACACCGGGATTTATTTGCTTGATAAAGCAAAATGGCAAACATTGATGATGGGATAACTAAAACTATTACAATAATTGTTTATGGCACAACAAATATTCAGTACTATTATTACGGTAGTATTTTTGACTTTAGCCCTGATGTTATGGGGCTGCGATGACAACGCCACCGGACCGGACCTGGATGAAGAACCTGCCGCACCGAACCTGGAGGCAGTCAATATGGATTTATCTATTTTCGATCATTCGGATGCTTACAGCAGCTCGGAATCAAAAGTGACTGAGGAATCAGGCCGGTATTTTAATACCGACCAGCTAACCGCAAATATCTCTGCCTATGAAGCTGCTGCACATTTAGCGGCAGATGCAGAGAATGCTTTTGAAATTTTGAAATCGGCGCCCGAAACTTTTCTTGTCGACGACAGGTGGGGTGACCCTGAAATTGATGGTGATAACTGGATATGGGATTTTACCTACGCCTATGATGAAAAAGTTTTAGCAGTAAAAGTTACTGCCGAGGAAGTCGGTGGTGAACGCCACTGGGAGCTCAGATATACCGAAAAGGGCGGAGAGCAAGAGTATGAAAACGAACTGTTGATTGCTGCTCAAATTGCCCTTGATGGCGCTTATGGTGACTGGCAAATTTACGATGTTTTTGTTACTGATGCCCCGGTATATGAAGTATCCTATGAATTAGACGGAGATATCACAACCAAAGTGGATATGGTTTTGGATGATCAACAGGAAGGCAGGTGCCTGTTTGATCGGGATGGAGATACCGGCTCCCTTACTTTATGGGAATTCGCTGATGACGTAATCTATATTGAATGGGATTATGAAACCGGAACCGGATTTATCGAACATCCGGCTCTGAATGACGGTGAACCGTTCTGCTGGGATGAAAATTTTGAAAACACGGAATGCTGATTAAACACTTTGGTTAAAAATAAATTCCACTGTTAACAAAGCGGAGGCACGGCGTGCACAGCGTTGTGCCCCGCTTCAAAATACCTTGTGATCTATTTGGATTTAAAAGGTCTCAAAAGCACAGGGAATTTTTGATTGAGTATTACTAACTGTTAGAGATTTATTAATTGACATTGGATATTAACGCAAAACTGTGATTTGGGTAATGGAATTTTGTTCTCATTACTTCACTTCAATCAACCCTTTTTCCCGTAATTGCGGCAGAAATTCCGGCACTTCCTTGTGGCTGTTTTGACTTGTTGGTTCATCGCATAATTACCACAACATGGATTAAGAAGAGAGGCAATTTGGGTGTTATTTGTATGATTATGACAAACAAAAAGGATCAAACATTAAAGATCAGAGGCGGTTTAACAGATATCACCCTATGGTGATTAATAAGAATGTTTGCAACTATTTGGTTTTACCTTATATTTTGAACCTTATGCATAATTCAGCCGTAGAGGGGTATTGCTGAGTTCGCTATTAATCAAACACTAACTTACCTATGAAAAATTTGTTTCTGCTATTACCGGTTCTGCTTGGCTTTTCTGTATTTGCCCAGGCTCAGGATCTGGATGAATTCAAAGACAATGTTACAGAAATTACATTGGATAACGGATTGACATTCATTGTGATAGAAAGAGATGTCGCACCGGTGGCATCATTTATGTCCTATATCAATGTGGGCGGTGCTAACGAACCGGTTGGGCAGACGGGGATTGCTCACATACTTGAGCATATGGCTTTCAAGGGGACGCAACGGATTGGCACCACAGATTATGAAGAGGAGAAAAAATATCTCGATAAGCTTGATGAAGCTTATCTGAATTGGCTGGATGCCTATTCCGAGTACGGTGAAGATTCGGAAGAAACCGACCAGCTGAGAGCCGAATTTGAAGAGCTTCAGGAAAAAGCAAATGAATTTGTGGTATCCAACGAGTTTACAGATATCATCGAGCGGGAAGGAGGCACGGGCATGAATGCTTTTGCATCCCCCGATGGAACAGGGTATTTCTACAGTTTACCTGCAAATAAGAAAGAGTTGTGGTTTAATCTCGAGGCTGATAGATTTGTGCAGCCGGTTTTTCGTGAGTTTTATGTAGAGAAGGATGTCATAAAAGAAGAGCGAAGATCCAGAGTAGGTTCACAGCCATTCGGCCGGCTTCAGGAAAATTTTCTCTCAACAGCATTTTCAGCTCATCCTTATAAAAATCCTGTGCTCGGCTGGCCTTCGGATATTCGCAGCACGACAATCCAGGATACCCGGGATTTTTTCCATGACTATTATGTACCGTCCAACATGACTATGGCTGTAGCCGGCGACGTGGATCCTGATGAAATTGAACGTCTTGCCGAAAAATATTTTGGTCAGATGCCGGGTGCCGACCGGGAGGCTCCTAAGCTTCGGGTCGAAGAACCGGCACAACAGGGCGAACGCCGTGTCACCATTGAAGAACAAACCCAACCCATTGTCATGATGGGATATCACACGGTAGATGCAAACCACGAGGACGCGCTTGCTTTGGAAATGCTTGGAGCGGTATTGGGACAGGGTCGAACTTCAAGGCTTCACAGAGAGCTTGTTGTTGAAGAGCGCGATGCTCTACAGATGGTGGCTCAAAACGGTTTTCCAAGTGATAAATATCCCGGTATGTTTATCATTTTTGGCGTGCCCAACCAGGGAGTTGATGTTGAAGATATTGAAGAGGGCGTATATGCCGAAATTGATAAAATCAAAGAAGGTGATCTGGAACAATCGGAACTTGACCGGGTGGTGAACCAGCAGCGTGCACAGCAAATTCGTAACCTTTCTGATAATTCCGGAATGGCTATGCAGTTTGCGATGGCACAAGCTAAATACGGAAGCTGGGAATCAGTCTTTAACCGGCTTGATCAAATGGAGGAACTCACTGTAGATGACCTGCAGCGGGTTGCTGAAACCTATTTTGACCGCAGAAACCGCACGGTCGGCACCATTGAGACGCAAAATTAAAACTGATCACTATAGAATTTTATAACCATGAAGTTCAATAATTATCTGACATTTCTAAGTATACTGATCTTTTTTCTGGCTTCCTGCCAGACTACAGAGCAAACCGGTGAGCAGGAAGTGGAGTCAGACGATAATCAGGAGGATACTTTTGATATTCCCGACTTCCGAACCCTTGAATATCCGGAACTTCCGGAACTGGTGAGCCCTGATGTTACCACTTTTGAACTGGATAACGGGATTAAATTTTATCTCCTCGAAGATGATGAACTTCCCTTGATAGATGTCAATGTAAGGGTACGTGCCGGGAATTTTCTGGTACCAAATGAAAAAACCGGGATGGGATCCATTATGGCATCATTAATGCGCGAAGGGGGTACCGAAAATCATCCTTCTGATGAGTTGGATATGTTCCTGGAGTCGAGGGGAGCTCAAATTGAAACAAGTATGGGAACTACCTCCGCAAGCGCGAGCATGAATGTTCTCAAAGATGATTTCGATGAAGTTTTACCCGTATTTCTGGATGTTATGCAGGAGCCTGAATTTCCATACGCCCGGCTTGGACAAATCATGCAGCAACGACAAAGCCAGATCTCCAGAAGGAACGACAGCCAGAGTCAGGTTACAAGCCGCGAATTCAGTAGGTTGATCTATGGGGAAGAGTCGCTTCAAGGGCGCATGACCGAATATGAGACCCTCGAAAATTTCGATCGCGATGATCTTATTGATTTACACGACAAAGTCTTCGTTAGTGAAAACCTTAAAGTAGGTGTGACCGGCGACTTTGACGAGGAAGAAATGAAAACTCTGCTTGAAGAGAAATTTTCAGACTTTCGCACGGGTGATCCGATTGAAGTTGAAATCCCGGATGTGGATTACGAATACGAATCCACCATTAATTTTGTAGATAAACGGGATGTGGATCAGGCTGATATTCGCATGGGACATATCGGAGGCCGCCGCGATAATGACGATTATGCAGCTCTTCAGATGATGAATAAAGTGCTCAGTGATGGCTTTTCAGGCCGGTTATTTCGCATTGTCCGCTCCGATATGGGTTTAGCCTATAGTGTAGGAGGTAATTATGGAATGAATATGTTCTATGACGGAATGTTTTTTGCCGGCGTACAGACAGCATCAGAAAACACTGCTGAAGCTATCAATGCGGTGAAAGAACAAATTGTACGCTTGCAGGAAGAAGAGGTGGAGCAACAGGAGCTTGAAGAGACCCGGGAGCGGATCATGAACTCTCTGGTTTTTGATTATGAGACCAAAGCAAGCACACTCCATGAAATGATGAGCAACGATTACCGCGGCCTACCCAGAGATGCATACGATCAGTATATAGAAGAGCTGCAAGAGGTATCCACGGAAGACATTCAGCGGGTAGCCAATGAATATCTGCGCCCTGAAGAGATGCATATTCTTGTAGTAGGCCACGGCGGAGAAATTGGAGATCAACTCGAGGAATTCGGAGAAGTCAATGAAATTGATATCTCCATTCCGGGTCAGCCACAACAGCAAATGGGATTCTAAACCGTGTCAATAAGAGTCTTCTTATAGACACTAACCGAATAATGCGGGCAACCCATGTGAAAAACCACACATTGGTTGCCCGCATCCTTAAAATTGGATTTGCGCAAATCAATGCCCCCCTTGCAATCGGGATCGTAATCGAAATCGGTATCGAAATCGGGATCGAACCAAGTCTTTTACGGCCACAAGAGTTACATTTTCATAATAAGAAAGTGTACCAGTCTCTGGATTATTGATCCTGCTAAATTTTACCCTTACGGTCCCCTTGCAGTCAATCCTTCAAGGGTAGTGCTTTGAATATTTAAACTTTTTTGAGATTTGTTATTTGAATTTTGTCATTTTCTGACTGCTTCCAGGTAATTTTCTGTCTAAGATATGGCAGAAGTAAAATTTAAAGACACTAAACACCATGCGTATATTAACCTTTCTTCCAATTCTCCTTGTTTTAAGTCTTTCAGAAGTTCACGCTGTTCAATCGAATGAGACAATCCGACTCTCATTAGATGAATTTCTAGAAAAAGGGATAGAGGTGTCCTCTTTGATGGATGCCGAATATCAGAATGTCGAACTGGCAGAAAATCGGCACCGGCAGGCGCGGAATCAAAGATTTTTGCCAAGAATTCAACTTACCACCGCTCACGGTTTTGTTCCCGGGCTGAATAGCCCTGAAGGCCGTTCAGATGGCAGTCTGTATTTAGATCCGGACCTTGAAAATGACTGGGAGACATGGGGTATGTTTAATCAGGGAGAAATAAGCGCTTTACAACCAGTAATAACCTGGGGTGGAATCAGCAACGCTATTGATGCGGCAAAATCCGGGGCTGAAGCCGTTAAATATGAGTACAGCGCCGGGGAGGCAGAGTATAGATTGCAGCTATTCGAACTATACCAATCTATGTTGCTGGCTATGGAAATGCAGCGGCTGCTGGAGGATGCAAGAGAGGTACTTGAAGAAGCGGAAGAGCAGCTGGAAGAGTTGAGAGAAGAAGGCGACGATACTTTCACGGAAGCAGACATGTACAAGTTCCGCATATTCAGGCAGGAGTTTTCTACCAGGGAGCAGGAAGTGATACGGAGTCTTGAATTTGTTGAAAATGCCTGGGATATCGCCCTGGATGCTGATGAAACTGTAACTTATCTGCCACAGGAAGACTTTTTGGATCCGATTGATGTAACTTTAAGGGATCTAAATGAATATCTGCATTTGGCATCTGCAGAAAGATCGGAACTACGTGGTCTTGAAAAAGCGGAAGAAGCTGCCCGTTATGGGGTTGAGGCGCAAAAAGCCGAGAGATATCCCAGTCTGGTTATTGGCCTCGATGCCCGGGCTGCCTATACACCTAACAGGCCGAGACAGACCAACCCGTTCATACGCAATAATACAAATTATCTGACGGCATCATTTGGTGTGGGCTTCCAGCAAAATCTGAATTTCAGAACTGTAAATATGAACGTAGAACGCCGGGAAGCGGAGAGGCGGCAGGTTGAGTATCAGAGAGAGGCTGCTGAAGATGGAATCCGTCTGGAACTGAGTGAAGTGTACCGGGATTTACAAATTGCCGAATCAGATATGGAAAATACAAGACAGGCTGTCACGATCAGCAATGAATGGCTCAGGGAAGAACAAATCGATTATGATCTCGGATTTGGAGATATGGAAAATCTTGTAGACGCCGTTAGAGAAAATCTGGAACTTGAAGTCGAATATCGGCAAAGTGTCCATCGTTACAATATGAAACTGGCCGAACTCTATCGAAAAGCCGGCCTGCCACTTATGGAATTATAAAAATATCTTGCTATGCGATATCTGATTTTTTTTCCCGTATTATTACTGATGACAGGCGTTATCGGCTTATCCTCTTCTTATGCTGATGCAGATGAAATCAGAGCACTTCTTGAGGAGCGGGATCAGGAGATTAAAGAAATTTTAGGCCCTGAAGACCGCGATTATTCTGAAGAAGAGCGGGAACGTCTGAAAAATATCATCAATGATATTGTGGATTATCCCTCTATGGCAAGGCAGGCACTTGATGAAAAATATGATGAGCTTTCAAGCGAAGAGCAAGAAAAATTCACTGAATTGTTCTCAGAAGTAATCCGCCAACAAAGCATGGATCAATTAGATATCTATCGTGCTGAGGTAGTTTACGACGAAATAGAAGTTGAAAATAATTCGGATGCGATGGTCCATACCACCTCGATTCATGATGGGCGCAGAATTCCGGTGAAATATAAAATGACTTACCGCGACGGGGAGTGGGTCATAGCTGATATCTCTGTTGATGAAGTTTGGACGGCGGAATCATATCAAAGGTCCTTTTCCCGGATACTGCGCCGCCACGGTTTCGACCGATTAATGGAGAGCCTCGAAGAGCGTGCAGCGAGAGACTGATATTTATGAAGGATGCTTCAAAATCTAGAATAAATGAACAAAATGGATCAAATTAAAGGGGTAATACGGAGTAGCTATATTCCCTTTATTTGTGATATTGACGGAGTTCGGAGAAGTAATATCAAGCATGTTGTGGCTTATCCTGAAGTCGGATTAATTTATAACCGAATTAAAAAATCCGGAAACTCAAGTGTTATTCTATACCTAAGTGATGCGCTTAAAGGCAGAAATAAATGGTCTGATGGTGATTATTATTCGGCAAAATATGATGCGCTTACAAGCGGTGTTGAATTATCAAACCTTCCTGCAACTGACTTGCGCTCATTGAGTAATTATTATTCATTTACAATTTTTCGAAATCCATATGTTAGATGCTTGTCAGCTTTTATCCAAAAAGTAGGGGATGGGCGCACCGGTTTTTCCAAAGTGCCGGGTTTTCAGCGAAATAGTAAGGATGGTTTTAAAGACTTTGTCACTTTTCTTGAAGATGGGGGATTATACTATGATAAGCATTGGTGGCCACAGGTTGATTTACTCGCCTGGACTCCTGAACAATTTTCGCATATTGGCAAGCTTGAGCAGCTGGATAGTGAAATTCGATATATATTCGGGCAGATAGGAAAGCGAATTCCGGATAGTTTAGAAATGGGAAAACCACATCCCGCTGAGTTTAAAGGAAAAACCGAAGGTAACAGAAGTAAAGTCACGAATTCGATGGACAGACTCGAAGAATATTACAGCCCGGAGCTCTATGAGAAAGTCTATAATCTGTATAAAAAAGATTTCGATATTGGCGGTTACAGTAAAATTTAATCTCATGCAAGCACTGATATATCCACACGTCTGCCGGTCTGAATTGTAACACTACTGCTGCATGCTGAACTCTCCCAAACTAATAATAGAATTTATCGGTCTGCCCGGCTCCGGCAAAACAACCTTATCAAAAAATCTCTATCAGGTTTTAGGCTCCGGCACTCAGGAAGTTCGCTTTAATGATGTCAGCAGGGCTAAAGGGTATTTTCAATTGATTTTCAAACCTGTCTTTTTATACCGGTTCATCACAAAACACATACAATTTTTAGGCGGGAATAGCATAAACAAAGATAATTTCGGCTGGATTTTAAAGAATGCAGCATATCATGCTCAGGTTCAGCATAAATATTTCGCTGAAAATGGCATATTTATATATGATGAGAGCGATTTTCAAAGAATTTGGTCAATGAGCGTTTTTAACAGTAAAGACAAATTAGACTTCAAGCATCTGGATGATCTGGCTGATTATCTGGCAGGAGCTGAAAACAAGCTGTATGTATTGGTAAATATTGATTCAGACACATCCATAAACAGAATAATTAACAGGAGCCATCCCACAAGCAGATTTAACCGGATGAGCGAGGAAAACGTAAAAAAATATATCACCGAAAATTATCCGGTATATGAAAAAATTGCCGGATCAATAAAAAGCAGCGGGAGAAATTACCTGGAGCTTGACGGGGAAAATGAAGCGGATTACAATGTAGACCTTATACTTGACAGACTCGATTTTAAGAATCATAAAAATACGGATAGTAGAATTAAAGAAGCCGGCAGCAACTGATGCCTGTAAAAATCTAAGATCAGCAAGGATGTCAACTAAAATGAAGTATAGAACCCATAATATTCATTTCTTATGGGTAATCCCGTTTTTATCTTCTATAAAACTGAAACCTTTTTCCATTTCTGGTAATTAAGGATGCAAAAGAGTGGTATTACTTTACTGATTATTTTTTTGCTTTCAGTGGCAGGATTATCCGATGCCAGAGCAGAACCGCCGGCCTCGGAGTTTTTATACGGATTCAGCTTAAATAGCCTGGCAGGTACGAGTGGGGAAGCCCCCTTCTGGCTTCATGCTAACCGCTATGGTAAATTTGACCAATTCAGCAATAATACTACGCTTACACTATTCGGATCATCCGACTATCAATTTGACTCCGGCCTGAGCTTCTCTACAGGTGTAGATTTGCTTTTTCGCGCAGCTGATGATGCGGTCGTTCGATTTCAGCAAGCCTATCTGCAACTAGGATACGGGCACTTTACCCTAAGTGGCGGGCGGAGATATGAAGAAATCGGCTTTGTTAACCGCTCACTCACGACCGGCTCTTTAGATCTGACCCAAAATGCCCGCCCGATACCACGTATTACTTTGTCAACCGATAAAATGAGAGAAGTTCCGGGTACAGGAGGTTTTCTGAATTATAAAGGTTCGCTTTCCCACGGATGGATGGATGATGATGACGACAGATATGTTACCAATTCGTACTTTCACAAAAAATATCTGTATTTGCAGATCTTTTCGGAAGAAGCGCCGGTTGTGCCACGGGGAGGATTGGTTCACTATGCGCTGTGGGCTGGAGAATCACCTGATCATGGCACCTTGCCATCAGACTTTGGGGCATACCGCGATGTCTTCTTTTCACTGGCCCGTGATTCTCGGGAAATCCTGGGCGGCGGTCAATTGCCTAATCGGTATCAAAACCATGGAGGCACTTATGATTTTTCACTTATATTCAATATTGATTCTCATCGCCTTGTATTGAACAGGCAATTCATTCTTGAAGATACACCCAATGCACGTTTCGGCACACCCTTTGATGGACTTTGGGCAGCTACCTTAGAACTTCGCCCCGACTCCCGCACTTTCTGGCGTGGGGAACGTCCGAGTGATTGGAATTTTGATCATCGCCCATTTCTTAAGTCAATCCACTATGAGCATTTGAACACACGGGAAGGATTATCCCGGTATTCGCATCGTGATGAAACCAGCTATTTTAATTATTACAACCATTCAAGCTTTCGGGGCGGCTGGACTTATGAGGGACGGACAGTGGGAAATCCGCTATTGTATACCGATCCGGATTTTATCGGCGTGGCAAATAATCTTCTTATTGGACATCACCTTGCGTCTATGGGACATGCCGGACCTGTAGACTGGCGGTTTTTTACTACCTACACCCGAAATTACGGAGCCAGCAGATTGACCCGACGTGAGAATGGACAGCGCACATTTGATCCTTTAGATAATGAGCGGCGTGATCAGTGGTCATTTATGTTGGAATTGCAATCATCCTATTCAGAGCTTTTCAGTGATGCTGCTGATCCAAACAGTATTTTAAACCCTCTGGAATTATCCCTCACAATGGCCTATGATGCCGGTGATGTGTACGCGAATCAACTCGGCCTGATGATTGGACTGCGGTGGGAAGGGGGCAGGTGATTTTAGCCACCGGTAAGCTTTCGACCAGAGCCGTACTGCAATCCATTTTTGGTAAAATTGAATCTTAAAATTATCTAGAAGAAAACTTTAGGTGCCCTAAGATATTGGCATTTTCTTTTGGCACTAACTACTCCTGCGACTCAACCGACTCTTTTGTTTCTGATTCAATCAACTCGTCAATCAAGTGCGTTATCCGCTGTTGATGCTCTTTGCTGAATTGATCAAAAGCATGCAGGCACGCGAACCGAACCTCTTGATTCTCAAGCACTCTTAACTTTTTGAGGAGCTGCATTCTGGTATCCATCTCTCCGTTAAGCATTACCTGATCCGTATTTCCTTCTAAAACTGCCTTATCACTATTGATTTCAAGATGATGAGCAAGAAATATGGCGGAAAACTGTGCTGTATTTCTGATCCGGTAGCGGAGATTTTCTTCAAGTACGTGCGGGTATTTTTCAAAAAAAGTTTTCAAAGTGCCGGTTTCTACGGGATGAGGGATATGCGGTGAGCGAAAATAATAGCGCGTACTACCGGCAAGCCGTGCAGATCGCATCTGCAACAGTAAATGCATGGTTCTGGTGATACCCAAAAAACGCCGTGCGAACCAGGTAAGCAAATCATTAAGTTTCATACGGGTTGCACCGTACTTGATGATCCTGTTCCATCTGCCGCGTAAAACAACATTCCCGTTTTGAAAAAAATCTACAGGAGAAACCGGCCGGGACAACAGAAAGTCATCGTTAAATGAAATAAAACGAGGCGCTAACCCCTTAATGCGCCAAAGCATAGACTCAATGGTTCTGGTGTTGAACGTGGGCAGCGCCCATTCGTAACCGGCAAAAATTTCGTTGTGATCAACAATCCGAATTCTGTTCTGTTCACAAAAACCCGAAGTTAAAAAATCGGGTCTTTGCTCATCAGTGACCACAAAAATCCGGCGTATCCAGGGAGCAAAAGCAAGAATTGACCTGATGCAGTAATAAAGTTCATTGTTATCAATAAAACGGGTAGGATCACGCCCTGTAGCTACTTCCCGGGCGGGGCCAAAGGATGATGTATTTATATCCGTATTTGCCGAATCATAATCATCTCCCGATAAATCTGTATGAACCGATTGCTTTTTTGAAATCTTCCGGGATTTGATATCCTCCCGACTAATAACTGCTCCTTGCTTTTTTAGCGTCTCTTTGCGCTTTTTAATCAGCTTCGGATCATTTCCATCAACCCAGGTAATTACAGCATCGATCGGGTGTTCATTCAGCTGTGATGAATCTTTTGGCTCAGCACGACTGAACTCCTCTCCATCAGTTTCCGCCATTTCAGAATGTCTGTCTTTCTTGGTCATGATAGGCGAAAATAGTAAAAAAGTGAGAGAATAGCTGATAGGAACCAGTTGACATTCACTTACGTATTGGTTGTCATTTTTTGAAATTCGGGATGGTTTTCCTGCAATTCTGTGTAAGAGCCGGATGCGACAAGTTTTCCTTCTTCCATATAAAACAGTTTGTCGGAGTTGTATACCGTGGACAGCCGGTGTGCAATACTGATGATCGTACGCTTCCCCGCTTGAGCTTCGATTGCAGATACAATCATGCGTTCTGTATTGGTATCGAGCGCTGAGGTAGCCTCATCCATGATCAGGATTTGCGGGTTGTGGTAAATTGCGCGTGCGATTCCGATTCGTTGTCGCTGCCCGCCGGAAAGCCGCACACCCTGCTCACCGATCCTGGTGTCCACTCCATCCGGCAGCCTGGATACAAATTCCTCCATCTGAGCCGCAGCTACAGCATGCTGTAATTGCTCTTCGTTTATCTCTTCTTCGGGAACACCAAACGCAATATTCCTTCGGATTGTGCTGTCGCTCAAATAAATGAACTGTGGTATGTACCCAATGTTTCTTTGCCATCCGGCAAGGTTTTCATGAATATCAGTCCCATCAACATAAATAGTGCCTTTCTGAGGCTTCAGCAAACCAAGCAGTACATCCACTATAGTAGTTTTACCTGCACCGGAAGGGCCTACAAAACCTACCGCTTGTCCCCGCTTGATCTCGAGTGATACATTATCCAATGCGTAATCCTTACTATCCGGATAGCGATAGCTTACCTCTTCAAACCGAATGCTGTCGTTGAGTTCCAGTTTCTTGTCCGGTTTGACTTCCGGTTCCGTAGCGGCAAGCCGTTCATCATTAAGATCATCAAAAACCGGATCTACAACATAGCTGTAGTAGGAAATATTGGTGTATCGTTTGACGGCCTGCCGAAAGGCCGGCATAAGTCTCGCAGTTGCTGTTATAAAAAGGGACAATAATGGAATAATAGCTTCAAGAGGACGACCCTGCCATAACAAAAACAGAGCAATCATAAGCAGGCCGACGATTGCAATGGTCTCAATTAGCGGGATGGTCAGCTGGCCCATAAATTCCCGAAAGCGAGTCGCGTTGGCTGTTTTTCGGATATCATGATGAAACAACTCGCGAAAATAGCCTGTGCGCCCGGTAACTTTAGCAACCTTTAATCCACCAATGCCTTCGTTTACAG
>CAZDIA010000057.1:0-15124 GCA_964505385.1 uncultured Chitinophagales bacterium | reverse complement strand
AACCAGTAAACAGTTTGATCATCCGGGAGTTGGGTCCGGTTCATTTGGTTTGGGGAATTGGGTAATTGAGGTAATTGTGGTAATTGGGACTAAACCTCATTTCCTTAATTACCTTAATCCCTAAAACCTGCCCAGGGGCTCCCTGCGGTCGCTGACCTGGCAGGTGGGCGTTGCCCTTTGTCACTTTCCTACTCCACTACCGAAATCGCGGAGCCGGGAAGTTTAACGCGTACGGCCTGGCCGATGGCTTCTATGCGCACCAGCACGTGTGTCTCATTCCGGCTGTCTTCTACTTCTCCTATGAGACCTTTAAACGGGCCCTCCTGTACTTCTACTTTAGCGCCGGTCTTTGGCAATTCTGTTTTCACAGGTTCCAGGAACTGCGGGCCTTGTTTAATGATGGAAAGGTTTTCCACCTCCTGCGGTCGCAGTTCGGCTAACTTGCCACCGAATTTTACATTACTCACAATCTCATCGGTTTCCAGTATAGAAATTCTCCGGTCCTCGTCAGCCAGGGCAAACAGATATCCGGGAAACAGCGGAACGATTACTTTTTTCTTGCGATCACTCCATTGTCGTATCTCTTGCGCTTTAGGCACAAGCACATCATAGCCCAGCTCCTGAAGCTTATCTTCCGCTTTCTTTTCACTTCGCGGCCGGGTATAAAAAACAAGCCACCTTTGTTTTTGCCGCATCCTGATGCTCTCCGTTTTGGGATTAATTGTAGATTAAAGATTGAAGATTGAAAATTATCTTTTATCAGCCTCGATGCTTGTTAGTAAGAAACCTTTAATCTTTAATTTTCAATCTTCAATCTTTTAAAAAACCCTTGTTACGCTTTCCAGACTTTGCCGTTTGAGTTCAGCAACGTATTCATCGCATTGCGGGTATCTACAATGCAATCCTGCCAGTTCAATAGTTTTTCGTAGTCAATATCGTCATGATCGGTGCAAATAATTACGGCATCATATCCCGCTACCATCTTTTCATTCCAATCAATTGAGTTTTGCCCGGCCCGGTCAGGATGTTCGCGTGTCACCGGTATCACCGGAATGAACGGGTCGTGATAATCAACCTCAGCACCGTATTCATCAAGCAGATCCATGATCTCATAAGTAGGTGATTCCCGCATATCATCAACATTGGGTTTATATGCAAGGCCGAGGCAAAGTACTTTGCTGCCGTTCAGCGCTTTCTTCTTGCTGTTTAAAGCCATGATAGTGCGTTGCAAGACATACGTAGGCATGGATGTATTGATCTCCCCGGCCAATTCAATGAAACGGGTATTAAATCCGTACTCCCGCGCCTTCCAGGTAAGATAGAACGGATCAATGGGGATGCAGTGACCGCCCAGACCCGGCCCGGGGTAAAACGCCATGAACCCAAACGGTTTTGTTTTAGCCGCATTGATTACTTCGTATATGTCAATGTCCATTTTCTCAAACACCACTTTCAGTTCATTAACCAGCGCGATGTTTACGGCCCTGAATATATTCTCGAGCAGTTTCACGGCCTCAGCGGTACGGGCGCTGCTGACCGGCACCGTCTCCACAATTGCCGCATCATACATGGCGCAGGCAAGCTTCAGCGCCTCTTCGCCTTCGGCTCCCACTACCTTTGGGATGGATGCCGTCTGGAAATCCGCATTTCCCGGATCTTCCCGTTCGGGACTGTATGCGAGGTAAAAATCACGCCCGGACTCTAATCCCGAGAGTTCTTCAGCCAGCGGCTTGATCAACTCATCGGTTGTGCCGGGATAGGTAGTAGACTCCAACACCAGCAGATGCCCCTTTTTCAGATTGGGTCCGATGGTTTCAACCGTGGTTTCGACATAACTCATATCCGGTTCGCGGTGGTCATCCAGCGGAGTGGGGACGCACATCAGGATAGCATCAACCTCATCAACCCTGGTAAAATCTGTAGTAACCTGAACTTTGCCGGACTCCATCATCTCTGAAATCTGCTCATCCCTGAAATGTTTGATGTACGACCGGCCGCTTTCGAGCTTTTCGGTTTTTTGGGGATCGACATCAAAACCGGTTAAGGAGAACCCCTTTTGATAAAACGTCCATAGCAAAGGCAGCCCTACATATCCGAGACCGATGATTCCGATTCTGTAACTTCTGTCTTCAATTTTTTGCAGCAGATGATCTAACATTTATTTAACGCGCTCTTGTTTTTTTTGGTTTATAGTTCGTGTTACCCACTCCCTTTTATATGTATATGGACAGGGCAATAATAGAAATATGTTTTCAGAAATAGTAGGCGAAAATTGGCTTTATGCCTTTTACAGCCAAAAATTCACCTAAGTTCAGTTTTTCAGGGGTACAGTGTGTCAGTGTGTCAGATTCAGTTATCAGTTTTTTGTTGGAATGTTGGAATATTGGGGTATTGGATTAATGGATTGTTGGAATAATGCTGATCTGGTTCCCCCAATAATCCATTATTCCATTATTCCAGTTAACAGTTATCAAATAATTGTATTAACACTTTGTGCCTTTGTGCCTTTGTGCCTTGGTGCCTCGGTGCCTTGGTGCCTTTCTCACTCAATACCTCTGCATTTTATTCTTCAGCTCTTTATTAAGCAGCTCTCTGGCGCGGAACAGGTGGGCTTTTATCGTGCCGAGGGGCTGACCAATTTCTTCGGATATCTCCTGATAGCTTTTTTCCTGCATATGCCGCAACTCGATGACGATCCGGTATTTCTCGGGTAACTCGCTTATCGCTTCGGCGACCATATTTTTACGCTGTGATTGAATGATGGATTGATCCGTTTCGGCCTCCGGATCCTTCGGTTCGATCTGCATTTCACCATCTTTACCCTCAACAGGTTGATCAAGCGAATACGTCTGAAGTTTTTTCTTCCGCAGAAAATCAATGCTGTGATTAGTTGCAATGCGGTATAGCCAGGTGGAAAAGGCGTAATCACGATTATAGGATTCAATGCTGCTGAAAGCTTTGGCAAAAACTTCCTGTATCAAGTCCTCTATCATTTCCCGGTTGCGGACAATCTTGAGAATATGAAAATAGAGCGCGCGGTGATATTTTTCCATCAACCGGGCGTAAGCCGCCTCACTTCCATTAATGGCGTCTTCGACCAGCCGTGCATCCTCCTTGCTGCTGTCGGACTGTTCCGTATGTTCATGTGAAGCCTGCTCTTTGGATGAGCTCATGTGTCAGGTACCTTTACAGTTAAGAAGCTTGATCAATTATTCAAAATACATAATGCACTAACTCTATAAAAGTTCAATAGTGAGTTTTGGTGAACTTACTGAGTAGTTAAGCACAACGGCCGCAAAGAAGGCGCAACGAGCACTGCGTTTTTTAAAATTATTTTTTCGTCGTGGTCGTGGTGTCTCCTTGGTGCTCGTGGTGGTGAATCTTCCTGTTTGTGTTAACCACAACGGCCACAAAGAAGGCACAACGAGCACTACGTTTTATTTTTTGATTATTCTTACGCCGTGTCCGTGGTGTCTCCTTGGTGCTCGTGGTGGTGAATCTTCCTGTTTGTGTTAACCACAACGGCCACAAAGAAGGCACAACGAGCACTACGTTTTATTTTTTGATTATTCTTACGCCGTGTCCGTGGTGTCTCCTTGGTGCTCGTGGTGGTGAATCTTCCTGTTTGTGTTAACCACAACGGCCACAAAGAAGGCACAACGAGCACTACGTTTTATTTTTTGATTATTCTTACGCCGTGTCCGTGGTGTCTCCTTGGTGCTCGTGGTGGTGAATCTTCCTGTAGGTGCGTAAATCTCCTGACCTGCGGTGTGGAATAATTGCAAGTTCACATATTCCCGATGAGTTGCGCAGATAATTCGATTCTACTTCATAGTTTAGAGTGATCCGGGGTTTTACGACAAGTGCAATATATACTATCTTAACATTTGCTCACTTAAATCAGGGCAAATTAAAAAACAGTAGAACTCAGATTTTAATAATTTACTGCTTGATAATCACTTAACAAGGCCGAAACATAATCTTGAAAGCCACTATACTGCAATCAACCGGAAGCTGGTATAAAATTAAAACCGATGATGGCGAGATCCTTCAGGCACGGCTGCGCGGTAAAATGCGGCTGCAGGATCTGGACGTCACCAATCCTGTGGCTGTCGGAGACCGTGTTTCCGTGCAGTTTGATGATCAATCCACCGCTTCCATCACCGGAGTTGAAGAGCGCCGGAACCTGATTCTCAGAAAAGCTACCAGGAAAACCAAAGATGCCCGGAATCAGATCATTGCGGCCAATATCGATGCTGCTGTAGCAATGCAGGCGGTTGCACAACCTAATCCAAAGCCCGGCTTTTTTGACCGGTTTCTGGTTACCTGTGAAGCATATGATGTGCCCCCGGCACTTTTGTTTAATAAAACCGATCTTCTCGGGAAAAAGAGCAGCGAAAAGACGCTCAATGAACTCACCGAAATCTACCGCTCACTGGATTATCCGGTTTATCATACTTCGGTAAAAGACCCGGAGTCTGTTCGTCTGTTCTCTGAATTTATTAAAGACAAGCTGGTCGTACTGATCGGCCATTCCGGTGTCGGAAAATCCACATTGATCAACACTATAGACCCCGGAATAAATCTCAAAACTGCCGACGTTTCCAAAGCTTCGGAAAAAGGAAAACACACCACTACTTTTGCTCAGCTCCATCAGCTCTCCAACGGCGCTAAACTGGTGGATACCCCCGGCATCCGTGAATTCGGTCTCGTGAACATTTATAGAAAAGAGCTTTCCTTATACTTCAGGGAGATGAGTCAGGCGCGCGAGGAGTGCAAGTTTTATGATTGCACACATGTGCACGAACCGGGGTGCAGTGTGATTGAGCAGGTAAATGAGGGTAAAATTGCCCGGCAAAGATACCAATCGTATTTAAATATACTGGATTCGCTGAAAGAATAGCTATTGCTGTTTGGTGGAGCTTTTAAAATAGTTATTGTTTCCCCGTCAGGGTTAATTGATCAGCAGGTTGTTTTAAAAGATTCATTTGATCAAATCTGTAATTATATTTTCAATGATTATTGAGCACCTATAACTCAGAACAAACCTTTCTTGAGGCAGATCATATGCAAACTCTCAGTCCGCGCGCTGTAACCGGGATCACAATCACTATCATTATGATTTTTATGCTGAATCCCGATGAGTCCAGAGCTCAATTAGGAAACTTCAATGCGCTCATTCAGGGTGGAGTTGATGATGCCGAAACTTTGGCGACGGAGTATTTGCGTCCGTTCGGCAGCGGATTCGGCGCGAATCTGAATACCGGCTGGAATAATACCGCGCCTGTTCACGGAGTGCTGGGGTTCAGCGCAACGGTAAAAACAGGATTGGCATTAGTCCCGGAAAAAGATCATTATTTTGATATTGAGGATCTTAATCTCAACAACATGCAGGTGATGGACCCATTTGTTGATCCCGGCACACTCTCACCTACCTTGTCCGGTGCGGATGAACCCGGCCCGGAAATGGAAGCTTTCGTTGAGTATGAATTCGAAGGCGAAGAGCGAAAGCAGGTCATAAGCAACTTTGAGATGCCGGCCGGTGTCGGGCACCGGGTCGTACGTACCCCGATCATTCAGGGTAACCTGGGGCTGATCCGGGATACTGAAGTTTCACTGCGTTACATGCCGCCCCTGTTTGAATATGAGGATTTTGATTATCAGGTATTTGGCGGAGGTATCAAACACGAGCTTAACCAATACATCCCCGCAGGTGGATTGTGGCCGGTAACAATAGCGCTACAGGGGGGATTTACCAGAATACTCGCCTCATTCGATGATTTTTCGCTCACACCCGATGATTTCCGAAATGTTGAACCTGAAAATGATTTCGACGCTTCCGAATGGGAAGACCAGAAACTGTCTATGACTACAGACGCGTGGAATGTAAATCTACTTGTAGGAAGAAACTTTCCGTTGATTTCAGTTTTTGGCGGTGTGGGTATCGAAGGATCAAACATACAAGTGCTTACGGAAGGCAATTACCCCGTAGTTGAGCCTGCGCCTACCGCGGATGATCCCGAGCGAATTACGGTTGAGTCTGTTGAAGAACCGGTCGACATCAGTATTGATGGCAGAAACCGGTTCCGCGGCTTACTTGGTGCCCGGCTTCGCCTTGGATTCATTTATGTTACCGCGGAATACACTTACGCCGATTACCATGTTATCAATGGTGGTATCGGGGTTGGGTTGAGGTAACAGTGTGTCAGTGCTGCAGTGTGTCAGTGTGTCAAAAATCAGTTATCAGCAGGAGCTTTTTTGACAAATAAAAGCCTCTACCCTGTCATGCTGAGCCCGACGAAGCATGACTTACGAGCACCTTACTGCCCACAACCTCCTTTGCTCGTGGAGAAATCCTGCTCGCTGGTTGCCCTTCGTCAAGCTCTGGATGACAATTTCAGGCTCAAGGTGACAGATCGATAACCCTTCGTCAGGCCTGTCCTGAGCCCTTCGACGTTGCTCAGGACAGGCGTAGTCGTAGGGCGAGTCTCGGGGTGGGCGAAAAGTTTGAATTACTGAAAAGCGTTAAGTTTGTTATATTGATTAATTGACTAAGTGTCTTATATCTTCTTTATTAAACTGTTAAAAGCCAAACCTTAAGTATAGATCACCATGTCTGAGGAAACCACAGTTCTTCCGCATCCGGATTTCAACCAAACCATACCTGTCGACAAAGTTGGGGTTGAGGAGCGTGTGGATCGATTCAACAAGCGCAGTATCAAAACAGATTCCAAGCTATGGGCGCTTAAGCTGTCACTTAGCATGGTTGATCTGACCACCCTTGAGGGTATGGACACTCCGGGCAAAGTGCGACAGATGTGTTATAAAGCGATGCATCCGCATCCCAATGAAGATATTCCCGCTGTGGCCGCAGTTTGTGTATATCCCAATCTTGTGAGGGTTGCCCGCGAAACGGTTCGCGATTCCGGCGTGCAGGTTGCAAGTGTGGCAACCGGTTTTCCAAGTGGTATGTATCCGTTGAAAAACCGGCTGGACGACACCCGGTACGCCGTGGAAGAAGGCGCTGATGAGATCGACATGGTGATTTCACGCGGGGCGTTCCTCAAAGGTGATTACAGCCGGGTGTTTGATGAAATAGCTGCTGTCAAAGAAGCTTGCGGGGATGCCCACCTGAAAGTCATTCTGGAAACCGGGGAGCTGGAAACGATGGAAAATGTGCGTAAAGCCAGCGATATCGCCATGTATGCCGGCGCAGATTTCATCAAGACATCAACCGGAAAAGTAAAACCGGCGGCAACCCAGCCGGTTACGCTGGTGATGCTGGAAGCGATACGAGATTTTTATTACGCGACCGGCCACAAAATCGGAATGAAACCGGCCGGGGGTATCCGGGATGCCAAAACCGCCATCCGCTATCTCATCATGGTTAAAGAGACACTTGGCGGCGAGTGGCTCAACCCCGACATGTTTCGTTTCGGCGCGAGCACTCTGGCCAACGATCTGTTGATGCAGATCATAAAACAACAGACCGGCAACTATCAATCTAAAGATTATTTCACGATCGACTAAGCTTATGTTAGAAGAAAAGCAACTTCAACAACGATCCGGCAACCTAATTTTCAAAAACGCGTGGGATTACGACCCCGCCCCGGAAAGTGCGGATCACATAAAACTGAATAAGAAATACGATCTTTTTATTAACGGGGAGTTTACCAAGCCTGCGGAAGGCCAGTATTTCAAAACCCTGAACCCCGCAAATGAAAAAGAGCTCGCTGAAGTTGCAATGGCAACGCGTGCGGATGTGGATAAAGCGGTAGAAGCCGCCCGCAACGCTTATAACCGCACTTGGGGCAAATTGTCCGGCCGCGAGCGCGGGAAATATATCTACCGTATCGCCCGCCTGCTTCAGGAACGCGCACGCGAATTCGCAATAATTGAATCACTGGACGGCGGCAAGCCGATCAGGGAATCCCGTGATGCCGACATTCCACTTGTTGCCGCTTACTTTTTCTATTACGCCGGCTGGGCGGATAAACTTCATTACGCGGTGCCGGGTGTTGACCCAAAACCGTACGGTGTGGCCGGGCAGGTAATTCCATGGAATTTCCCGATGTTGATGGCTGCCTGGAAAATTGCTCCGGCTCTCGCTACGGGCAATACCGTGGTGATCAAACCTGCGGAAACCACCCCGCTCACGGCGATGAAACTTGCTGAGCTGATACAGGATGCCGGGCTGCCGCCGGGGGTAGTCAATATCATTACCGGCGCAGGCGATACCGGCGCGGAAGTAGTCAATCATCCTGATGTTGATAAAGTGGCGTTCACCGGCTCAACGGAGGTCGGTAAGTACATTCAAAAGTCACTTGCCGGCACCCGTAAAAGTTATACCCTTGAACTGGGAGGCAAAGCGGCCAATATCGTATTTGAAGACGCCGCACTGGATCAGGCTGTGGAAGGGATCATTAACGGAATATTCTTCAACCAGGGACATGTTTGCTGTGCCGGTTCGCGTCTTTTGGTTCAGGAAGGAGTTTCTGACCGGCTTTATCAAAAGCTTAAAGACCGAATCGAAACTTTGATTGTTGGTGATCCTCTGGATAAAAATACCGATATCGGAGCGATTAATTCCAAAGAACAGCTCAACCGGATCAACCACTTTATAGAAAAGGGTCTGGAAGAAGGCGGTGAGATGCATCAAAGTTCGGCGGAAGTTCCTTCTAACGGCTACTGGTGCAAACCGACGCTGTTCCGTAATGTGTCACAATCCCACAGTATCGTTCAAAGTGAAATTTTCGGTCCGGTACTGGCGATCCAAACGTTCCGTACCCCGGCAGAGGCTGTGGAAAAAGCCAACAACACCCCGTACGGACTTTCCAGCGGCATCTGGACCGATAAAGGCTCCAAAATCTTTCAGATGGGACAAAACATGCGAAGCGGCGTGGTATGGGCAAATACGTTCAACAAGTTCGATCCCACATCACCTTTCGGCGGCTATAAGGAAAGCGGCATGGGAAGAGAAGGTGGTCTTCACGGGCTGCTTCCTTATTTGAAGTTGAATTGATTTTCTCAATTCTGGTTTGATGTTAACGTCAAACATCAAACGTCAAACAACCAGTCCATATCGGGAAGAAACGACTAAAGAGAAATAAATCAAATTTATAACAATTACATAAACGCCAACATGAAAAGACTCGACGTCCTTAAAACCTATAAGATGTACGCCGGCGGGAAGTTTATCCGGTCGGAATCAGGCAGGTATTTTCTGGCAGAAAACAAGCAAGGCAAACAACTTGCGAATGTATGCCGCGCAAGCCGCAAAGACGTGCGGGATGCCGTGAAAAGCGCCCGGGATTCCTGGGGCAGCTGGGCCGCCCGGAGCCCGTTTAACCGGGGACAGATCCTGTATCGCATTGCTGAGGTTCTTGAAGGGCGGAAAGATCAATTCAAAGCTGAGCTGGTTCATTCCGGCGTTCAGCACAAAAAAGCGGAATCCGAGGTAGTCGCTACTATCGACCGCATCCTTTATTATGCCGGCTGGGCTGATAAATACGGTCAGATTTTCAGTGCGGTAAATCCTGTTGCCTCCCAACATTTCAACTTTTCCATGCCCGAACCTACCGGGGTGGTGGCGATTATCGCTCCTGATGACAGCCCGCTGCTGGGGCTGGTTTCGGTACTTATGCCCGTAATTGTCGGCGGCAACACCGCTGTAGTACTTTCATCCGAATCTCAACCTTTACCCGCCGTTTCCTTTACGGAAGTACTGCACTCGTCTGATGTGCCGGGTGGTACGGTGAACCTGCTTACCGGATATCGTTCGGAGCTTATCAATCATCTGAGCCGGCATATGGATGTCAATACTGTTTACTACACCGGTGAAGACAGTGAAGCCGAAAAGATGATACAGGAGAATGCATCCTTAAATGTAAAACGCGTCGTGTTTGATCATCCTAAAGATTGGTCATCCGATAAGCTCGAAAATCCTTATACCATACTGGATTTTCAGGAGATCAAAACTACCTGGCACCCCGTGGGTTTTTAACCCCTTTTGCTGAGTACCTATACAGAAACCACGGCAATTATTACTGCATAACTCGCCGGCGACAGATACGTTATACTATTCCGGTGGTGTAATGTTTACTTTATCTCACACAATCCTCCGGTTACACTATCACTATTACGAAATGGTTCGCTGCAAATATGCCAAAATCTGAATTACAAAATACATCACTGCTGACTGCGATGTCCTTTTTTCTGATTTTACTGCTTGTAACCTCATGCAGTATTCCGGAAGAGATAGTCGAGGAGGAAGAACCGGAGGAGGAAGAAGAAAAGACGGAAGAAGTGGTAGAAGAGCCATCCGAGCGTGATCCCGATGACATGCCCGAAGATCCGGATGCCGAGCCGGTGGATGTGGAGCGTAGTGAAATGGATATTGACTTCAGATCATACCGAAGTTCTTTGCGGGATCAGTACGCCCATGTGCAGACCTCAGTTCCCGATGCTTACCTGGATGCCGGTGAAGAAGAGGAGCGTCGGATCAGCAACTCCGGTTTCAGAGTTCAGATTGCCTCTACGCGTGATATGAGTGAAGCGGATCAGTATCAGGAGGATTTTACAGCGTGGGCTGATACGTTGGATTTTGATGCAAAACCCGAATCGTACATCTCATTTCGCCAGCCTAATTACCGGGTTCATGTCGGTGATTTTTTAAGCAGATCTGATGCCATAGCATTTTCGGAAATCGTAAAGCAAAAGTTTGAAGAGGCGTGGGTAGTTCGTGATCAAATAGATACCAGCGTAATACTCCGGGCGCTGGAGGAAGAAGAAGACCTTGTACTTGACGAACTTGCCGAAGAGGAAGCCGATGTTGAGGACAAGGATGAAGAAAAGGAAGATGATGATGATGAGGAAGAAGAAAACGACGACGAAGAAGAAGAAATAGACGAATAATCTCCCTCCCTCTTCGGATTATAAATTACAACACCTTCTTTCTGTACCGCCTGTCCGGCAATCTAACCAAATAAAAATCGTTCTTTTTTAACGTCACGCTGCCGAAAAAATCCCAACCACAACCTGCACTATATAATGAGTTCCATAGTACTGGCTTCGGCAAGTCCCCGCCGTCACGCTTTGATGAAGCAAATACAACTGGAATGCAAAATTGTTCCGGCTGAAATTGATGAAACCGCATTTTCTGAGGCAGCAACGCCGGAGGACTATACCATAACTTTATCCCGCGAGAAAGCCGCTGTGGTATCATCTTCCTATCCCGGCCATCTGACTATCGCCGCCGATACAGTGGTGAGCCTGGACAACCAGCTGCTTGGAAAGCCGCGGGATGAAAACCAGGCTTTGGAATACCTCAAAATGCTTAGCGGACGAACTCATCAAGTTACAACCGGTGTGACGTTGGCAGATTTTGAATCACATGAAAATTACCGGGAGCATAGTTTTCACGTAACCACCGATGTTACTTTTGATACCCTCCCCGATGACGTAATCCGCGCCTACATTTCCACCGGCAGCCCCATGGATAAGGCCGGCGCTTACGGCATTCAGGATGATTGGGGAGCTCTGTTGGTTGCAGGCATTAACGGAGATTATTACAATGTGGTTGGTTTCCCGTTGAATCGGTTTTATCGTGAACTACGCCGTTTCGCTCCGCGTTTTTTACCTGAACCGGGTTTAATTAATGTTTAACCATCTAACTCTTATGCGCATTACTCCCATCATTTTAGCTTTTTGTATCAGTTTTGGCTCATTTATATCTGATACCGCTCTGGCCCAACAAGCTTCGGATGATTACCGGGTTGCCAGCGAGCTAATGCGCGAGGGGGAATACGAACGCGCGTTCGAGATTTTTTACGAATTACTTCAGGATAACCCCGATTCTGACCCTGTATTTGAAAATACCATTGAAGCTCTTATTCACCTTCGTGATTTTGAAAGAGCTATCGAAATCACAAAGGAGCGCCTGGACAGCCAACCAGATGATATCGGCACCAAAATTCAGCTTGGCGAATTGTACCATTATGCCGGCGACCGCGATAACGCAATGGAGGTTTGGAACGACATTGTTTCAAGATACCCGTCAGATACCAGTACCTACCGGCAGGTAGCTTCCGCTATGCGCGACCGCCGTGATTATGAAGGAGCTATCGAAATATATCAGATAGCACGTGAAGAGCTCAACAATGAAACACTATTTGTCAATGAACTTGCAGAAAGTTATCTGGCCGCCTCAAGATACGAGGAGGCTATGCAAGAATTTCTGTTGCTTTTAGAGGATAATGAGCACTACAAACACACTATCCAGCGGCAGATCATCCGCTTTGATGAGCAGCAACTATATGATGTAGCCATACTTGAAACTGAAGATGCCGTCGATGAACATCGCACCAGCCCCGAAACAGCAAATATTTATCGCAACTTACTGACTTGGCTTTACACTGAACGCGGATTATTTGACCGTGCGCTTTCAACCGCCAAGTCAATTGAAGAGCATCAAACCGGGGAGGGTGATTATGCGGTGTTCGATCTTGCCCGCAACCTGCGGGGAGAACATGAATTCGAACTGGCTGAAGATGCTTACATGCACTATATCGATCAGTCGGAACACGACATGCGCTCCCGAAGTATGGAAGAGCTTGCTGATACCTACCAGCAGTGGGCGCGTTATCTCATAACTGCGAATGAAGCTTATGGCAACCGGCTGCAGCCTCTGTATGAAAACGCAGCTGATATGCTCGAAAAACTGACCGACGAATATCCCTCCTATGAGCGGATGGGTCAAGTGCTTGTAATCCAAAGCGAGCTTGCTCTTGATTACCTGCATGATGTGGAAAAAGCCCGCCGGTATGCCGATAAACTGGAAGCGTTCAGCAGCACTCAGGAAATGCAGGCTTACCATAAGTTTATTGAAGGGCGGATCAAACTCTTTGAAGGCGAGTTCGGAAGAGCGCGAATTGCACTGACGCAAAGCAACCGGATGTTTCGTCTGGGAGAAATGGCTGAGCAGACAAACTACTATCTGAGCCTCAGCGATTTCTTCAGCGGTGATTTTGAATATGCCAAAATGCAGCTTCGGGCACTTGAACGCCAGTATACTTCCTTTTACGCGAATGACGCCCTTCAACTGCGTTTGTGGATTCAGGAAGGAACACAGCAGGATGAAGTGCTCCCGGATCTTGAGTTGTTCGCCCAAGCTCAGCATGAGCTGCACCGCGGAAATTATGATGAAGCCGGTAATCTGATTGAAGAGTTACTCACGGAATATGCCCAATCACCGCTGAATACTGAAACGCTGCTGGCAGGGTTAAATCTGCTTGCCCGGTCATCGCCGGCAGCATCCCTTGCCCTGCTTGACTACATCCCGTATGATAATCTGAATCCCTCCCGAAAAGAACAGATCCTGTGGGAGCGCGCAAGGATCGCACATCATCTGCTGAAGGAAGATTACGATTCTGATGAAGAAATCGCCTCCGCTTCAGAAACCATAGAATCACTCCTTCCTAATATTGCCGGTGAACTCAACCTGAACTTTCCTGAAAACAACTCACAGATCATTGAGTTATACGAAGAGCTATTAATGGAATTCCCGCAAGGTTTTTACGCGTCAGAAGCAAGAAACTACATCCGTGAACTTGAAGAACAGCAACAGGCATCATGAAATTAATAAGCAATCTCATATTCCTTCTCGGTATCGCGATTCTCACCTCAGGAGTGGCAACCACTCAAAGCGGTGGGTATGTACTCGTCCCTATGGATGAAGATCAAACCGAACACCTGAAAGCTTACGGATTGATTTATAATCACCTCCACGACGGATATGAGGGGAAATGGCTTTTAAATTATCGCGGCGGCAGTTTTCTGGCGCAAAACCAGAATGAAATTGAACGTAAAAGCAGAAGACTCGGCGTTCATACTGAATCCATTTCCGCATCCCAGGCTGAACAGATTGTTGAAGAAGTAGAGCAGCCCAACGTGAATATGGCGGCGATTGATCTCGAAGAGGCTCCCGAAATAGCTGTATATGCTCCCGATCACTCTTTGCCATGGGATGATGCGGTTACCAATGTGCTAACCCATGCCGACGTACCATACGATGTGATTTATAATGAAGAGGTTTTAGAGGAGGGGCTGGACGATTATGATTGGCTCCATCTTCATCATGAGGATTTTACAGGGCAGCACGGCAAGTTCTGGGGAACTTACCGTAACCAGCCCTGGTACATACGGCAGGTACGCGATCTGGAAGAAATGGCTGAGAACCTTGGTTTTGACCGTGTAGCCGAGATGAAGTTGGCTGTGGTCCATGAAATTAAAGATTACATTGGAGCCGGGGGGTTTCTGTTTGCCATGTGCTCCGGCACCGACACCTTTGATATCGCACTGGCAGCTGAAGGTATTGATATCATCCCCGAAGAAATCGACGGATACCCGCACGATCCGAACGCCAATGAAAAACTCGACTATTCCAATACACTCGCCTTTGAGGATTTTGAGGTGAATCTGGTTGCATCCGAGTACGAGCACGGCAATATCGACATCACCGACACCCAGGTGCGATTACAGGAAGTGGATCAGGAAATGGACTTTTTCACACTTTTCGATTTTTCCGCCAAATGGGATCCGGTCCCAACCATGCTGACTCAAAACCACGTGAGCAGTATCCGCGGTTTTTACGGGCAGACAACCGCCTTTCAGAAAGACACAATCAAAGATCAGGTGGTCGTAATGGGGCAAACTTCAGGCCGGGATGAAGCAAAGTATATTCACGGGAATTACGGCGAAGGAACCTTCACTTTTTATGGCGGTCATGATCCTGAGGATTACACCCACCGTGTCGGCGATCCGCCTACTGACCTCGAACTCCACCCCAACAGCCCCGGCTACCGGCTGATCCTGAATAACATCCTTTTCCCGGCCGCCCAGAAAGAAGAGATGCAGACACACCGGTTTGAGATCGACGAAGATTCCGAAACTCCGATGCAGGATTTTCTGGGGCATCATCATGGGAGTTGCAACTTATAGGGTTGTTGAGTGACAGAGTGACAAAGGAAATAATGAAGTCAGGCAACGCCCACCTGCCAGGTCAGCGACCGAAGGGAGCCCCTGGGCAGGTTTTAGGGATTAAGGGATTGGGTAATTGAGGGAGTGA
>CAZDIA010000056.1:0-15229 GCA_964505385.1 uncultured Chitinophagales bacterium | reverse complement strand
CCGTGAGGGAGGCCGAACCGTAGGCGCCGGCGTGGTAAGTAAAATTATAGATTAAACAATCCGGTTATCTCAGTGGCTACACAGCAAAAAATTCGCATAAAGCTGAAATCATACGATCACAATCTGATCGATAAATCAGCAGAGAAGATAATCAAAACAGTTAAGTCGACTGGTGCAGTGGTATCCGGACCGATACCACTGCCTACCGATAAGAGTATATTTACAGTCAATCGGTCAGTTCACGTGAATAAGAAGTCAAGGGAACAATTCGAATCCCGTTCACATAAAAGGCTGATTGACATTCTGTCGACGGGTTCACAAACGGTGGACTCGCTGATGAAACTGGAGCTACCCTCCGGTGTAGATGTAGAAATTAAAGTATAACCCTGAAAGCTAACGGATAGCTTCAATGAGTGGATTATTAGGCAAAAAAGTCGGAATGACAAGTGTATTTACAGATAACGGATCATCTGTTCCTGTTACTGTAATTGAAGTAGAGCCCTGTGTAATTACCCAGATTAAACAGGACGATTCCGACGGGTATAATGCCGTACAAGTCGCAATGGGCGAGAAAAGAGAAAAAGTAACGACAAAGGCGTTAAAGGGACATTTTGCTAAAGCAAATACCTCGCCGAAGCGGTACGTCAAGGAATTCAGAGATTTCATTCCAGAAGAAGCTGGAGTTGGCGATACTCTGAAAGTGGACGATGTTTTTACTGAGAATACCTATGTAGATGTAGTCGGGTATTCAAAAGGTAAGGGCTTTGAGGGTGTTGTTAAAAGACACGGATTTTCCGGGGTAGGAGATGCTACCCATGGTCAGAAAGATCGTGAAAGAGCTCCCGGTTCAATCGGGCAGATGTCTGATCCATCACGAGTTTTTAAAGGAATTAAAATGGCCGGTCGGTCCGGTAACGCCAGGGTGAAAACCAAAAACTTATTATTGGTTAAAGTCATCCCAGAGTCAAACCTGTTAATGGTTAAAGGTGCGGTTCCAGGACCTAAAGGTAAAGTGGTTGAAATTTATAATAGTTGAGCAACTTCGATAAATCATGAAGTTAAGTATTTATAAAACGGACGGTACCAACTCTGAGAAAAAAGCAGAGTTAAGTGATGAAATTTTCAAGTGCGAGCCGAATGATACGCTTATATATGAAGCTGTTCGCTCTCACTTGGCATCCAGGCGAAGTGGTACCGCCAAAGTTAAAGAACGCGGCGAAGTACGTGGAGGTGGCAGGAAGGCGTATCGGCAAAAAGGTACCGGAATGGCGCGTCGAGGCTCCATGCGTTCTCCTCTTTTAAAGGGTGGCGGCACTGTACATGGCCCGAGGCCCAGATCACACGGGTATGAATTGCCTGCTAAAATGAAAAAACTGGCGCGTAAATCAGCATTGACTTATAAAGCGCAGGAGCGGGCTGTCAAAGTTGTTGAGGATTTCACATACAATGAACCTAAAACCAAGAAAATTGTAGATTTGATTCAGGCTTTTGATCTGGATGGTAAAAAGGTTCTAATATTAACTCCTCAGAATGATAGAAATGTTTATCGCTCAAGCACAAATCTGAAGAAAGTCAATGTTCTTGAGGCTCAGCAACCATCTACTTACGATATTGTAAATGCGGATGTTATTCTTATTCAAAAAAGTGCAATAAAGCCACTTGAAGAAACTATGAAGTCCAAAAGCCGGGGGAGGGATGAATCATGAAGAAAATTTTGATTAAACCGCTCATTACCGAAAAGCTTACAAGAATTCAGGAACAGGAAAATAAGTATGCTTTTGAAGTTCACCCGGAAGCAACCAAACCGGAAATTAAGCGGGCATTACGTTATGCCTATCCGGAAATTGATGTTGTAAAAGTGAATACTATGATCATGCCTGGTAAGTCAAAAGGCAGATTTACCCGAAGCGGTTATATAGGCGGTACAACTGCCAAACGAAAAAAAGCCATAGTAACAATAAAAGAAGGTCAGGAAATAGACTTCTTCACCGAAATTTAAATTTAGAATTTAAATGGCTACTAAGAAACTTAAACCTATAACACCCGGTACTCGTCATCGCGTAAAACCGGTTTTTAACGAGATCACCACAGATGAGCCTGAAAGAAGTCTGATCAGGGGTGTTCGTAAAAGTGGTGCTCGAAACAAATACGGAAGAATGACGGTTCGGGGCCGCGGTGGTGGTCATAAGCGGGCATACCGAATCATCGATTTCAAAAGAAATAAAGATGATATACCGGCTACTGTAAAGACAATCGAGTACGATCCTAATAGAACGGCTCGTATTGCACTCGTTGCCTACAAAGATGGCGAAAAACGATATATCATTGCTCCGGAAAGAATTACGGTTGGAGATACAATTTTGAGTGGGGAAAAGGTAAACCCGGACAGAGGCAATGCAATGCCATTGAAAAATATCCCGCTTGGAACTACGGTTCACAATGTAGAAATGAATCCCGGAAAAGGAGCACAGATAGTAAGAAGTGCAGGTTCAAGAGCACAGGTTGTAGCTAAAACAGATAAATATGTAACTCTTAAGATGCCATCCGGCGAAGTAAGGATGGTACTGAATACTTGCAGAGCTACTATCGGTGTGGTAAGCAACTCAGACAATTTCAATGTTGTACTGGGTAAAGCCGGCCGAAACCGCTGGAAAGGTCGCAGACCAAAAACACGTGCGGTGGTCAAAAACGCCGCTGACCACCCGATGGGCGGTGGTGAAGGCAAAACTTCCGGAGGTCATCCTAGATCTCCATGGGGACAGAAAGCTAAGGGTCATAAAACCCGTAAACCCGGTAAAGCATCCAGTCGATATATTGTTCGACGCAGAAATCAAAAAATTAAGTAATTATGCCTCGCTCGCTTAAAAAAGGGCCTTACGTACATTATAAATTACAGAGAAAGATTGATCAGGCTAATGAAAAGCGATCAAAGAAGGTTATAAAGACCTGGTCGCGTTCAAGCATGATCACTCCTGACTTTATCGGACTGACATTGGCTGTGCATAACGGCAAACAGTTCATACCGGTGTTCATCACCGAAAATATGGTTGGTCATAAACTTGGAGAGTTTGCTCCTACTCGAACATTCAAGGGTCATCCGGTTAAAAAAGGTTAGTAAACAGATTTAATTAATTATGGAAGAGCTAAACGTTTACAAATCACGAGCAGTGCAAAAGTATCTGCGGATTGCTCCGAGAAAAGTTCGGCTTGTAGTCGATACTATACGAGGTAATAATGTTGAGCAAGCATTAGGTAAGCTCGCATTCACCAATAAGAAAGCTGCACCGTATGTAGCAAAAGTAATTAAATCTGCTGCAGCTAACCTTCGGGATCAAAATGAAGAGGAATCTTTTGATGATGAAAATCTCATCATTAAAAAGATACATGTAGATGAAGGTCCGGTTCTGAAGAGAATCCAGCCTGCACCGATGGGACGTGCTCATCCGATAAGAAAGCGTACGAGCCACGTAACAGTGGAAGTCGAGACGATGAAGGAAGCAGAAGTTGAAATGGAAACAGAAGAATAACAGGGACACGTTTTGGGTCAAAAAATACATCCAACAGGTTTAAGATTAGGCATTATAAAAGGTTGGGAGTCCAATTGGTTCACCGAGGAAAACAATGCCAGTAATGTACTTGAAGACGCTAAGTTGCGTGAATATCTTCATGCACGTCTTCGCAATGGCGGATTATCTCGCATCATAATTGAACGGACTCCTAAACGTGTATTACTCACCCTGTTGACAAGCCGTCCAGGCGTCATCATCGGTAAGGGTGGTGAACAGGTTGAGCTTTTGCGCCAAGAGCTGAAAAAGATCACGAATAAAGATGTTCAGATCAATATCAGCGAAATCAAGCGTCCTGAAACGGATGCAAGTCTGGTTGCTCAGAATATAGCGCAACAGCTTGAAGCCAGGATTTCTTTTCGCCGGGCGATGAAAACGGCTTTGGGTGCTGCCATGAGAATGGGTGCAAAAGGAATTAAAATCAAATGTGCCGGCCGCCTAGGTGGGGCCGACATGGCCAGAACCGAACAGTATAAAGATGGCCGGGTGCCCCTGCATACTTTGAGAGCCGACATAGATTATTCTAACTCTACGGCAAAGACCATTTACGGCACCATAGGTGTGAGTGTCTGGATTTTCAAAGGAGAAATAATCGGAGATGTTGATCTCACTCCAAGTGCGCACACCAGCCGAAATGAGTCGGAAAACCAGGAAAAGCGACGTTCGCGCCGAGGAAAAGGGCGTCGTAAACGGGACAGTAAAGAATAAACGGTTAATACCGATAATTAAACAATACCATGTTAGAACCGAAACGCGTAGAACGCAGAAGAGTACATCGCGGCAGATTCCGAAAGCAGACTAAACGAGGACATCTATTAGCATTTGGAGATTTCGGAATCAAAGCGCTCGAATCCAAATTTATTACCTCGCGACAGATTGAGGCATGCCGTATTGCGATTGCCCGTAATCTGAAACGTGAGGGGCAGACCTGGATTAGAATATTCCCGGACAAACCGATTACCCGAAAACCTGCCGAGACCCGAATGGGTAGCGGTAAAGGTGACCCGGAACATTATGTAGCGGTTGTGGAGCCTGGTAGAATTCTTTTTGAACTTACCGGAGTTTCAAAAAAGGCAGCTCAGCGAGCACTGCGTCTTGCTCAGCATAAACTTCCGATTAAGACAAAATTCATTGCACGTCGCGACTACGAAGATTAATAATTAGGTAAACATGAAAGCACACGAACTCAGAGACCTGTCGCTCAGTGAGCTGGAGGTTCGCTTAAAGGAAAGTAAAGATGAGCTTCAAAAGCTCGAGTTCAACCACGCCGTTGCCGGTCAGGTTGAAAGCCCGGCAAATATGAAATTGTTGCGACGCGAAATCGCACGCCTTCATACCGTGATCAAGGAAAAACCAAAGGCTGCAACAGCCAAAGAAGAGTAAAGTAATATGAGTGAGACAACAACTCGTAATGCCCGCAAGGTTCGCGTTGGTAAAGTGGTAAGTAACCGAATGGATCGAACGATCACCGTTGCGGTGGATCGTCAGGTAAAACATTCGATCTACGGTAAATACATTAACAAAACCACAAAATATATGGCTCATGATGAAAATGATGATGCCAAAGAAGGCGACCGCGTGCGCATAATGGAAACACGCCCATTATCGAAGCGTAAACGCTGGCGACTGATGGAAATCGTAGAAAAAGCCAAGTAACTCTTTAGTTAGCTTTAGAAATGGTACAGACACAATCAATATTAAATGTAGCCGATAACAGCGGGGCCAGAAAAGTAATGGTCATCAAAGTTCTTGGTGATTCAAAACGAAGATACGCACGCATTGGCGACCTTGTTATCTGCTCGGTTAAAACGGCAATCCCGGGCGGGACTGTAAAAAAGGGAGATGTCGTGCGTGCCGTATTGGTACGTTCCAAAAAGGAATATCGCCGTAATGACGGAAGCTATATCCGGTTTGATCAAAATGCCGCTGTTATTCTTAACAAGGAGAATGAACCGGTGGGTACTCGTATTTTTGGTCCAATAGCCAGAGAGCTTCGTGAGCGGAATTACATGAGAATCATTTCACTGGCTCCTGAAGTATTGTAAACAGATTAATTATGCAACGACGAAAAAGTAACAGCCAGAATAAGCTACATGTCAAAAAAGGTGATCAGGTTGAAGTGATCTCCGGAAATGACAGAGGCAGAAGGGGACGTGTTCTGATGGTATTCCCAAAACAAAATAAAGTTTTGGTTGAAGGTGTCAGGCAAGTTACCAAACATCAAAAGCCTACTCAGGAAAATCCTAAAGGTGGGCGTATGCAGCAAGAGATGCCGATACATATTTCAAATGTATTACCGGTAGATCCAACCAGTGGTGAAGCCTCACGAATCGGCAGAAAACGCCTCGATGAAAGTGGAAAAGGCCGTTGGGTTCGTGTTGCAAAAATAAGTGGAGAAACTATCGATAACTAAGCAGAAGCTTGAAACCATGGCTGATACACGATTACATACAAATTATAAAAATGAGGTAATTCCCCAGCTGTCAAAAGATTTTGGGATCAAAAACCATATGGCAGTGCCTCGGTTGCAGAAAATAACTATCAATGCCGGGGTTGGTGAAGCGATAAATGATCGCAAGCTTCTCGATACTGTAGTTGAGAATATTTCATTGATCACCGGGCAGAGACCGGTAATTACACACGCTCGTAAGGCGATTTCAAATTTTAAGGTGCGCCAGGGTATGGCGATTGGTTGCAAGGTGACTTTGCGCAAATCCATGATGTACGAATTTATGGATCGCCTGATCAGCTTGGCATTGCCACGTTCGCGTGACTTTCAGGGGGTACCTGATAAAAGTTTTGACGGACGTGGAAACTATACTTTAGGAATTACAGAACACACCATTTTCCCGGAGATTGATACAGATAAAGTTGAACGCATTCACGGTATGGATATAACTTTTGTTACCACTGCCGAAACCGACGAGCAGGCATATGCACTGCTCAAAAATTTAGGAATGCCTTTTCAAAAGAGGAATTAATACACACTATGGCTAAAAAATCCTGGATAGCGCGCAACGAAAAGCGCAAAAAAACTGTGGCCAAATACGCTGAGAAGCGTAAAGAGCTGAAAGAAAAAGGCGATTACGAAGCATTGCAAAAACTTCCCCGAGATGCCAGCCCGGTAAGGGTGAAAAACCGCTGCTCGTTAACGGGTCGCTCCCGGGGATACGTGAGTAAATACGGAGTCTCCCGGATAAAATTCAGGGAGCTTGCTCTTAGCGGTAAAATCCCAGGTCTAAAAAAAGCCAGCTGGTAACCCTTCAATAGTTTATACCATGACAGATCCAATAGCTGATTTTATAACAAGAATTAGAAACGCTCAACTTGCGGGACATCGCAGGGTTGACGTTCCCGCTTCCAAATTGAAGCGTGCCATAACCAAGATCCTACTCGATAAGGGTTATGTGCAAAACTATATAGATATTGAAGACGGTAAGCAGGGTTTGCTCCGCATATTTCTCCGGTATGATCATTATGGACAACCGGTAATAAGGAACTTAGAGCGAGTCTCAAGACCCGGGTTGCGGAAGTATTGTACCTCTGATGAGATCCCAAGGGTCAGTAATGGACTTGGAATTGCTGTACTAACAACTTCCAGAGGAATTATGACTGACAAGGAAGCTCGTAAGCTGGGAGTTGGCGGTGAAATAATGTGCTACATCTACTAAAAATATCAGAAAAGTATTATGTCTCGAATAGGCAAATTACCGGTTAATATCACTGAAGGCGTTGAGTGCGAGCTTCAGGATGGTAATATCATTAATGTTAAGGGGAAAAAGGGTGAGCGATCGCTTGAAGTAGATCCAACATTAGATGTGGCCATTGAAGATGGTCAGATACTTGTAACCAGAAAGTCTGAAGCCAAAAATGTAAAGGCACTGCACGGGCTGTACCGGGCACTGATTCAAAATGTGGTTACCGGTGTAAGTGAAGGTTATAGTATCGGATTAGAAATCATCGGTGTTGGTTATCGTGCCTCCTACAACAATAACATACTCGAACTGTCTGTAGGATATTCGCATCCGTTCTATTTTGTACCTCCCCCTGAAATAGAGGTGGAAATAGATACTAAAACCACTAAAAATCCCAGAATTTATATCAAAGGGATGGATAAAGAGCTCGTGGGACAGGTTGCCGCGAAGATCAGATCGATACGACCTCCCGAGCCTTATAAAGGCAAAGGAATCCGCTACATAAATGAGCGGGTTCGTAAGAAAGCGGGTAAATCAGCCGGTAAATAAGAAAATTTTGTAAAATGACTACCAAAAATCCCAAGAAACTTCGAAGAGCCAAAATACATCGCAGAGTTCGTTCCAAAGTACATGGTACGGACGAGCGCCCGCGGCTCAATGTGTTTAAGAGCAGTAAGCACATATATGCTCAGATCATTAATGATGATCAGGGGCATACGATCACAAGTGCTTCTACCTTAACCAGCGATATTGCTGATCAGCTTAAAGGGCAGCCGATGGCGGATAAAGCCCGTATAGTTGGCAGAAAGCTTGGTGAACAAGCCAAGGAGGCCGGAATCGAGCGCGTAAGCTTTGACCGAAGCGGGTATAAGTACCATGGAAAAGTTAAGGCCCTTGCTGAGGGTGCAAGAGAAAACGGACTTAAGTTCTAATAATCGGATATATGCCTAAAGTTAAAAGAAGACATCAACAAATCAGAGCCAGTGAACTCAATCTTGAAGAACGACTGGTTCATATTAACAGGGTGGCCAAAGTTGTAAAAGGTGGCCGCCGTTTCAGTTTTAATTCAATTGTAGTTGTAGGCAATCGCGAAGGTGTGGTTGGCAATGGTCTTGGAAAAGCTAATGAAGTATCCGATGCCATTCAAAAAGGTATCGATGATGCCAAAAAGAATTTAATCCGTGTGCCGATGCGAAAAGATGGAAGTATTCCACATCCGATCGTAGGTAAGTGCGGAGCAGGAAAAGTTTTTCTCAGGCCGGCATCAGAAGGTACTGGAGTTATTGCCGGTGGGCCCGTAAAGGCGGTACTTGAATATGCCGGAATCCAGAACATTCTTACCAAATCGCTGGGTTCACAGAATCCGCATAATATGGTAAAGGCGACAATTGATGCATTGAAGAAATTAGAAGACCCTGCCGATGTAGCACAACGAAGAGGGGTCTCGTTAGGCAAGGTATTTGAAGGGTAATCCGAATAAGTTTTAAACCAATAGGCTAAATGAAGCTTGAAAATTTAAAAGCACCAAAACCCAACCAAAAAACACGCAAGCGTGCTGGAAGAGGTCAGGGATCCGGAATTGGCGAACAGTCCGGCAGAGGACATAACGGGCAGCGTTCCCGAAGCGGGTTCAATATGAACCGCGGTTTCGAAGGTGGGCAAATGCCACTTCAGCGCAGAATTCCGAAATTCGGGTTCAAGAACCGTTTCCGGACTGAATATACTCCAATCAATCTCGAAGTGATTGAAGATTTTATTCAGCGAAAGAAGCTAAGTGATACTATCACAAAAGAAGATTTAATAAAGGCAGGGCTGTTGCATAAAAAGGGTAAAGTGAAACTTTTGGGTGTAGGTGAACTTACTCAGAAAGTTTCTATCGAAGCCGATGCCGTAAGTAAATCTGCTAAAGAGAAAATTGAAAAAGCTGGTGGTTCGGTAACCATTAGTTAATCCCAAACCCGGCTAATTACGCTGAATCGATGAGTCTGATCGAAAATTTTCAAAACATTTTTAAAATTGAGGAGCTCAGAACAAGAATTCTGTTCACAATCGGAATTCTGCTGATCTACCGTATCGGTACATTTATTACAATGCCGGGTGTAGATGCTTCTCAACTGGCTGAAACCACAGGCCCTGCCACCGACCTTCTCGGATTATTCGACATGTTTACCGGTGGTGCATTTGCACGGGCGGGGGTTTTTGCTCTGGGTATCATGCCTTACATTACTGCCGCTATTATCATTCAGTTGATGGGCGCGGTTGTCCCGTACTTCCAAAAACTGCAGCGAGAAGGCGAAGAGGGGCGACGCAAAATTAATCAGCTTACGCGGTATGGTACGGTGTTTATTACAATGATCCAGTCAATCGGATTTTCAATCAATTTCCTTTCGACCTCACCTGAAGCCGTTGTGATTAATCACACAGCATTTATAATTCAGGGTATCATTGTGCTTACAGCCGGTACCGTTTTCGTAATGTGGCTTGGTGAACGGATTACTGAGCGGGGTATTGGTAATGGTATATCATTGCTCATTATGATAGGTATCATCGCCGCATTGCCCACAAGTTTCATCAACGAATGGAACACAACCAACAATGCCATCATTGTACTCTTTGAAGTTGGTGTCTTGTTTCTTGTTGTGGGCGCGGTTGTACTGCTTACCCAGGGCCAGCGCAGAATTCCCGTTCAATATGCAAAGCGCGTGGTCGGTCGCAAAGTTTACGGCGGAACCACTCAATACTTGCCGCTTCGGGTTAACTCCGCCGGGGTAATGCCGATTATTTTCGCACAGTCCATCATGTTTATCCCAAGTACAGTGGGAACGTTTTTCCCTGGTAGTGACACCGTACAGTTACTCACCGCCTGGGCAAATGATTTTACAGGTGTAGCATACTCTATCGTATTTTTTATCATCTGTATGTTCTTCACGTTTTTCTACACTGCTATTGTGATCAATCCACGCGAAATGGCCGATACGATGAAACGGCAGGGTGGATTTATCCCCGGGGTAAGGCCGGGTAAACAAACCGTGGAATTTATCGATAATATCCTGGCCCGGATTACACTTCCCGGGTCCATATTCCTCTCATTCGTGGCGATAATGCCGGCATTTGCAGCCAACCTTGGCGTTACGCCCGGTTTTGCCATGTTTTATGGAGGAACAAGTTTGTTGATTATAGTAGGGGTAGGTCTTGATACACTTCAACAAATTGAAAGTCATTTGTTGATGAGGCATTACGACGGTTTCATGAAGTCCGGCCGAATTCGGGGCCGTCGACGTTAACAACAGTCTGAATTCATGATTTACCTCAAAAGCGAACAAGAAATAAAACTTATGCGCGAAAGCGCGCAGCTGGTATGCCGGGCACACGCTGAAGTGGCTAAACATATTAAGCCCGGGGTTACCACTGCTAAGTTGGATAGTGTCGCTGAAGAGTTCATTGAAAAAAATAATGCGACCGCATCCTTCAAAGGGTACGGTCCTAAAAACAATCCATTTCCGCACACGTTGTGTATCTCTGTAAATGAGCAAGTAGTTCACGGCTTTCCGGGATCATATCAATTACAACCCGGTGACTTGGTATCCATCGATTGCGGCATATATAAAAATGGATACCATGGAGACGTCGCATACACGTATGTAGTTGAAGATTGCACAGAAGAATACATGGATCTTCTTCGTACTAGTATGCAGTCTTTATATGATGGAATAGATCAAGCTGTCCATGGGAATAAAATTGGTGATATTTCAAATGCCGTGCAAAGCCGGTGCGAAAACAAAGGATATGGCGTAGTTAGGGATTTAGTTGGTCATGGATTGGGGAGATCTCTCCATGAAAGTCCATCAGTGCCTAATTACGGAAGAAAAGGCCGTGGTGAACGGTTGCGAAGCGGAATGACTTTGGCCATCGAGCCAATGATTTCTTATGGATATTATCAGGTGGATACACTTGATGACGGTTGGACAGTAGTAACAGCAGACGGTTCACCGGCGGCACACTATGAGCACGATGTCGTTGTGCGTGAAGGAGAAGCTGAAATTCTAAGTACTTTTGAGTATATTGAGGAGATAACCCAAATTACAATTGACAAGGTGACTGCTTAAAATGGCCAAACAAGAACCCATCAAACAAGATGGAACCATATTAGAAGCATTACCCAATGCACAGTTCAAAGTTGAACTGGACAACGGGCATGAAATTCTGGCTCATGTTTCCGGTAAAATGCGTATGTATTACATTAAAATTTTACCTGGTGATAAAGTAACCGTTGAGTTATCTCCTTACGATTTAAGCAAAGGAAGAATCACATATCGTTATAAGTAATTCAGATTAGTTATGAAAACCAGAGCATCAGTACGCAAGCGAACTTCCGATGACAAGATTGTACGTCGTCACGGAAAAGTGTACGTAATTAACAAGAAGAACCCTCGTAACAAGCAACGTCAGGGATAATATGGCTCGAATAGCTGGAGTAGATTTACCAAAAAATAAAAGAGGTGAAATCGGATTGACCTATATCTACGGTATAGGGCATACCCTATCACGTGAAGTTCTTAATAAACTGGACATCAGTTATGATGTAAAAGTTGAAGAGTGGAGTGAGGATCAGGTCAGAGAAATCCGAAAGCTTCTTGAGAACGAATACCGTGTTGAAGGATCACTTCGATCCGAGACCAATGCAAACATTAAGCGGCTGATGGATATCGGTTGCTACCGAGGGCTGCGGCATCGTAAAGGGCTGCCATTAAGAGGGCAGAGAACTAAAACGAATGCCCGTACCCGCAAGGGTAAACGACGAGCGGTGGCCGGTAAAAAGAAAGCACCATCAAAAAAATAACTATCAACTGATATAGGCAATGGCAAAAAGACAAGCTAAAGGCAAAGCCGCTGCAGCTTCGAAAAAGAAGAAAAAGCAGCTAACCGATCCCAACGGTATGGCATATGTAAAAGCATCATTTAATAATGTACTTATAACCATGACCGATGCTGACGGAAATGTTATTTCCTGGTCCTCAGCCGGTAAAGAAGGGTTTAAGGGATCACGCAAAAATACACCATATGCTGCACAGTTGAGTGCAACTACAGCTGCGCAGGCAGCTTATGATGCCGGGCTTAAAAAAGTTGATGTATATGTAAAAGGTCCCGGATCAGGCAGAGAAGCAGCTATACGAGCTATAGCAACATCTGGTATTGAAATCAAAATGATCAAAGATACTACGCCGATTCCACACAATGGATGCCGGCCTCCAAAACGTAGAAGAGTTTAAAAAAATAAGACCAGAACAATGGCAAGGTATACGGGTCCAAAACAAAAGAAAGCAAGAAGATTTAAAGAGCCAATATTCGGGCCAAGTAAGGCACTTGAACGTAAGCCTTATGGTCCGGGTGAACATGGCCGCTCCCGGCAAATGAAAAAATCGGAATATGCGATTCAGCTGGAGCAAAAGCAGAAAGCAAGATACACGTATGGTGTTCTTGAAAAACAGTTCAGAAACATGTTTAAGCGGGCTAACTCAAAAGAGGGTGTGACGGGTGCAAACCTGCTCAAATCACTTGAAGCTCGTTTGGATAACAGTGTATTCCGCATGGGATTTGCACGTACCAGAAGACAGGCGAGGCAGTTAGTAAATCACGGCCATATAATCGTTAACAACGAAGTGACCGATATTCCATCTTATGAATTGCGTCCGGGAGATATCGTAACCATCCGGCCTAAATCTAAAAACCTGGAAGTTGTCAATGACTCCATTGCCAACGCGCCACGAAATAGGTATAAGTGGTTAGAAGTGGACAAAAAATCCCTTACCGGAAAGTTTTTAAACTATCCAGAGATGGAAGATATTCCTGAAAATATCAATGTACAGTACATTGTTGAGTTGTACTCCAAGTAATCGCACCATTTATATAAAACTATAGTACGCTAATAATTATGACTATCTCTAACCTACAGATGCCCGAAAGCCTTGTAGTAGAAGAAACTACAGATACTTTCGGTAAATTTGTACTTCAACCGCTGGAACGTGGGTACGGTGCAACCATTGGAAATTCATTCCGGCGCGTGTTGCTGTCTTCACTGCCGGGCATTGCAATTACATCAGTTAAAATTAATGGTGTGAAGCATGAATATTCCAGTATAGAGGGTATCAAAGAAGATGTCTATGATATCATCCTGAACCTAAAAGAAGTCCGATTTAAGCAGGTCGAGCAAAGCAGTGGATTAATCCGACTGCAAAAAAAAGGTGAAGGTGAAGTTACAGCAGCTGATATCGATGAGGCATCAGGCGAATACGATGTATTGAATACCGATCAGCATATTGCTACTCTTTCTGATGGAGCTGAACTGGATATGGAACTTCATATGGGAAGAGGCAAAGGATATGTAACCTCTGATGATCATCCGGTAGATGATGATAGTGATATCGAATTAATTCCGGTTGATGCGGTTTTTACACCTATCAAACTCGTAAAATTTGATATTGATAATGTTAGAGTAGGTCAACGAACCGATTACGAGAAATTGACGATGGAAGTGACAACTGACGGGTCACTGAATCCTAAGGAAGCATTTACCATCGCCGGGAAGATTCTTAAAGATCATATTGAAAAGTTCATTACCGAAAAGATAGATGAACCTTTCACTCAGGAAGAAGAAGAAGTGGATGCAGAGAAGCAACGCGTTGCTAATTTGCTGAAAACAAGTATTGAAGATCTTAACCTGAGTGTAAGAGCTTATAATTGCCTGAAATCAGCAAACATTAATACCATTGCAGAGCTGGTTTCTAAGGATGAGTCCGAATTGTTGAAATTCCGAAATTTTGGAAGAAAATCACTTTCGGAGCTCGTGGAAGTAATTGAAGAAAAAAATCTTCATTTCGGTATGGATGTGTCCAAATATCTGGACGACGAAAAATAGAAATTATATAACGGATAAATTATCATGCGTCACCTAAAATCAGGCCGTAAATTAGGACGTACTCAATCTCACAGAAAAGCCACAATGAGTGCGTTGTCAGCTGCACTCATTAAAAATGAGCGTATAACTACTACGCTTGCAAAAGCTAAAGAGTTGAGAAGGTACGTGGAACCTTTGATTACGAGGTCTAAAAACGATACCAATTTTAACCGGGCGAAGGTCTTCAGGTTTTTAAGGGATAAAGAGGCTATCACAAGGCTGTTCGATGAAGTAGGCCCAATGGTTGATGATCGTCCCGGTGGTTATACCAGAGTAATAAAACTCGGCCCGAGAAGTGGTGACGGAGCCGAGATGGCTTTGATTGAAATTGTAGACTTCAATGACGTTCCGCCAGATACAGGTGCCAAGAAAAAGAAAACACGTAGAGGTGGACGCAGAAGAGGCGGATCAAAAGCAAAGAAGCAGAAAACTGAAGCAGCTTCTGCAGCCGAGGAGTCTAAACCAGCACAGCAGCAAAAGCAGGATCAGGATACTGAAGAAAAAACTTCTGAAAAAACAAATGATCAAGCTGCGGTAGATGCTGAATCATCCGAGGTGGATGATAAAATATCTGAAGAGAAAAGCAGTGCTAAATCTGATAGCAAAAAATCAGAAGATACTGAATCCCAAAAAGAGGCATCAGATCAAGCAGAAGAAAGTGAGGCTGCAAGCTCCGAGGTAAAAGAAGAAAAGGCGGAGGACGATGATTCAGTTGAACCCAAAAAAGAATCAAAGTCAGATAAAGACGAAGAATCTTCTGAATCAGAAAATACCTCCGAAGATGAAAAATCTTCAGGTGAAGAAAGTACAGAAGATAAAGACAAGGATAAGTAATAGTATTTGAAGTTTTGAGTTAAAAAAGCTCTTCAATTTTAAGTTGAAGAGCTTTTTTAATGTGATCGATAAGGTGAAAAAGAGTTTAAAAGTTAGCTGATATTTTACTTGACAGCAGCCACTCAACCCCTTATCTTTGGTATCTCTTTCGGATCGGCTTATGGCGCAGCCGGGCGGGT